>JAIYAO010000094.1 GCA_027488965.1 Alphaproteobacteria bacterium | reverse complement strand
CGGCGGCGCATCTCTCAGATCCCCTATCGCGACCGGCCCCGCGCCGTCACGGGCCACAGATCCACGAGGGTGTCACCCCGGACCACATGGAAGGTGTCGTAGAGGTTGACCGTGGGGTCACAGTGGGGGGCGCCGAGCGTCACGGGGGCGCCCACGGCGAAGGTCACGCCGGGCGCGACCACGGCCCCGTGCTCATCGCCCATGAAGTGGTAGACGGAGTCCGCCGGCGCACCCGTCACGATGGACGGCTTGCCGCCATCGGTGGAAAGCGCCTTGAAGCCCGCATCGATGGTGGCCATCCCCGGGGTGTTGGCGCTGACGACGCGTGCGTCGATGAAGAGTGCGGTCTCGTAGGGCATGGCGCCGTCGCCCGTCAGGTCGCAGGCGTCATACTGCCGGTCCATGAACACGTAGGAGCCGACCTGCAGGTCGGTGAACGCGCCAAGGTCCGCGTCGATGCGGTGGGTGCCGGTGCCGCCGCCGGTGACGATCGCGGGCGCGAGGCCCGCATCCCGCAGCCGCTCCACGATGCCGCGCAGATACTGCGTGCGCTCGGCGATGCCGGCGCGCCGGTCGGCGAAGCTCTCGATGTGCTGGTGCACGCCGCAGTAAAACTGCACGCCGTCGAACCGCAGGTGCGGCGACGCCGCAATCCGCGCGGCCAGGTCAAGCGCATCCTCGGGCGACGCCACGCCTGTGCGCCGGATGCCGGGATCGATATCGACCAGCACAGGCAGCGGCCGCTCCGACGCAGCCGCCGCAAGGACGAGCGCCGCCACATTGTCAGGATGATCGACGACCACCCGCAGCCCCGCGATTTCCTCGTGCAACGCGATGAGCCGTGCGATCGCCGGCGCGGTCACCACCGGCGAGGTGATGAGGATGCTGTCGACGCCGCCGGCGGCGGCGATCGCCTCGGCCTCCCCCAGCTTGGCGCAGCAGATGCCGATGGCCCCCGCCGCAAGCTGCAGACGCGCGATGTGATGGCTCTTGTGGGTCTTGGCGTGCGGCCGCAGCTTGACGCCCGCCGCCGCCGCGAACGCCGCCATGGCGGCGATGTTGCGCTCCAGGGCGTCCCGGTCGAT
Source organism: Alphaproteobacteria bacterium (assembly GCA_027488965.1). Lineage (GTDB taxonomy): Bacteria > Pseudomonadota > Alphaproteobacteria > Caulobacterales > Aquidulcibacteraceae > VFBF01. The sequence continues at coordinate 1,593 of JAIYAO010000094.1, read as the reverse complement.
CACCAGCGCAGGCGTGTTGAGCGCGGCGCGGGACCCCTGCTGAGCGATGAGATGCGCGTGAAGGCGGGCATCGTCCATCATCACGCCGCCTTCGCCAAAGATGGGGCGCCGAACAGGTCGCCCAGGTGGGCGTTCAGGAACTTGCCGCCGGGATCGACCGCCGCGCGCACATCGCTGAACCGCCCGGCCATGGGATAGAGCGTCTCCACGTCCGCACGGGTCAACGTGTGGCGCTTGGCCCAGTGGGGCCGCCCGCCGTGCGCCCTGAAAATGGCTTCCGCTTCCGCAAAATACGCACGCCACGGCATCTTGGCGTACTGGTGCATGGAAACGGATGCGCCAGGGCCCGCGTTGAAAGGGCTGAGCCAGATGTCGTCACCGGCCGCCAGCCGGAACTCGAACGGAAACGCCACCGGCAGGCGCCGCTTGCGGATAAGGGCGATAACGGCGCGCAGCGCGGGCAGGCCCTGGGCGCGCGGCAACTCGTACTCCATCTCTTCGAACCGGATCGTGCGCTCCGACGGAAAGATCTGGAACGACGGCCCTACCCGGCGCGACTTCAAACCCGGCCCAACGAGCATGCGCTGCAGCGCGGGCGTAAGGAACGGCAGGGCCGCGCACAGGTCGCAGACCCGGCGGAAGTTCTTTTCGTCCATGTCGGTCAACACCCTGAGCTCGCCTTCGGCGGGCGCGGGGTTGAGCGTCTTGAGGATGGCGTAGTCTCCGTAGGGGAAGACGAAGAACTCTACATGCCGGTGCGCGGCGGCCAGATCGTCCCATTGCGCCATGAGATCGTCGAGCCGGATGGAGACGATGCGCTCTTCGAGGTGATAGGCCGGCAGCACATCCATCTGGATCCGCGTGGCGACGCCGAGGAGCCCCAAAGACAGCCGCTGCGCCTCGAAAAGATCGGGTCGCTCGCTTGCAGAGCACGTCACCACCTCGCCGTCAGCGAGGACGAGGCGGAACGCCCGTGCCGCCGTCGAGAGCGATCCAAGGCCGGCGCCTGTGCCGTGCGTGCCGGTGGAGACAGCGCCGGCGAGCGACTGAGGGTTCACATCGCCTTGGTTGATCAGGGCGTAGCCCTTTGTCCAAAGCACCTCAGTCAGGTGCGACAGGCTCCATCCGGCCGGCGCCCAGACTCGGTTGGTCTCCGCATCCATCGCCAGTTCGCCCTCGAGGTCGGCGAGCGAGATGAGCGTCCCGTCGGTTTCGCACAGCGGCATGAAGGAGTGGCCTGCGCCGACCACCCGCACTTTCCCCGCCCGCGCCACGAGGGCTGCAAGCTCCGCCTCGGTCCGTGGACGTGCGCGCCGCTGCGGCGAGGCCACGACGCTGCCCGACCAGTTACGCCACTCAGCCACGCGCGCTCCTCACCCGATCCTCGACCGACGATGGACGGTGTCGGGGCCCAAATGGTCCGCCAGATCGGCCCCCAGATAGGCCCCCAGATAGGCCAATGCGTCCAATGTCGCGCCAGATCCAGCCCGCCTCAAGGGGGCCATGGTGCCGTTGGGGAGGATTGAACTCCCGACCTCAGCCTTACCAAGGATGCGCTCTACCACTGAGCTACAACGGCGAAGCGGCGCGTAT
>JAIYAO010000151.1 GCA_027488965.1 Alphaproteobacteria bacterium | reverse complement strand
TTTACATTGTGGACGACCCCTGCCCGGAACGCCCGCGCCGAGGCCAGCATGGTCGCCACCGCCATCGCCGCGACCAGCGCCAGCGCCCCGGCGATCTCCAGGGCCGACAGCCCCGCCGGCGCGCGCATCATCATCACGAAGGGCGTGAACGGGGGAAACCAGGATGCCCCCACCACCAGCGGCGCCTTGGGGTTCTGGAAGGCGGGGCCGATCAGCAGGATCGGCAGCGTGAGCACCATGAGCACCGGCCCCAGCAGGGACTGCGCCTCCTGCAGCGTGTCGCACAGGGCGCCGAGCCCAAGGAACAGCGCGCCGTAGATCAGGTAGCCGCCCAGGAAGAACACGCCGAACAGCGCAAACAGGCCCGGATTGAAGGCCGCGGCGATCATCTCCCCGGCCGCTCCGTCCCGCGGCGCCAACGCCGTCACGAGGCCGCCAAGCGCGCCCCACACCGCAAACAGCGTGAAACTGACCGCCGCCACGCCGAAAAGCTTGCCCACGAGGATCTGCAAAGGCGTGGCGCTGGTCAGCAGGGCATCGAGAATCTTGTTGGATTTCTCCTCGATCACGCCGGTGAGCAGCATGTTGGCCACGCCCATCACCGCGCTCCACAACACCACCGCAAGGATTGCGCCCACCACGAAGGGCGCGCGGTCTCCCGCGGTCACGGCGCCGGCGCCGGCCTCGGCGCGCGGGTCGAACTGCGCCAGCGTGGGCTTGAGCGCCACGATCTTCTCGGTCTCGGCCGCCGACAGCCCGCGCGCGGCGAGCGCTTCAGCCCGCATCCGCGCGGCGATGGCGCGGGTGGCGATGTCGGCGGGGCCGTCGTCGGTGAGGTTGGCGCTCCAGTAGTCGATGGCGCCGGCGCGCACGAAGAGCGCGGCGAACAGCGGGCGGCCCTCCCCGTCCACCGTCACCGTCCGTGCGCCCGTGAGCCACGGCGTCAGCGCCTGCGCCGTCTGCGCCGGCGCGGGCACCACCACGTAGCGCGGCAGGGCATCGGCGGGGCGACCGTCGAATGCGGCGCGGATCGCCTCGGCGTCGCGGGCGTCGGCGGCGATCACCGCCACCGGGCGCGCGGGCTCCGCGTTGCCCGCCAGCAGCGGCGCCATGACGAACAGCACCACCAGCAATGGCGCCGTGGCCAGCGATAGCCAGAAGCCCCACGCCGCCACATAGGCCAGGTACTCGCGCCGCGCGATGAGCCAGATTTCCCGCATGCGCCTTCCTTGCCGCGCACCGCCGTCTCCGCCAAGGCCCCCGCCTCGCCAAGGCGGGCCGGTTTCGCTACGAGGGCGCCATGTCAGCCCCCTATGCCCGTTTTCTCGCCGCCGCCGCCGCCGCGGCCGCCGCCCCCGTGGAGCGCGAGAAGACGCTCGCCCGCACCATCGAACTGCTCGACGACGCGGGCCGCATGACCTTCGCCACACCGCGCGGCGCCCTGACATTCACCACCCGGCGCAGCGTCGGCGCATTCAAGATGGCCAAGGCCTGGGACGACGAGCCGGAAACGCTCGCCTGGGTCGACGACCACGTGAAGCCCGGCGACGTGGTGTGGGACATCGGCGCCGCCATCGGCGTGATGGCGATGTACATGGCGCTGGATCCGGAAGTGCGCGTGGTGGCGTTCGAGCCGAAGGCGGCGTCCTACGCGCTGCTGGTCGATCATCTGGCGCTCAACGGCATGGGCGATCGCGTCGCCGCCTACTGCCTGGCGCTGTCCGATGAACGCAAGCTCACCTCGTTTCGCGTCGACACCCGCCAGCCGGGCGGCGCCTCCAACGGGCTCGACGGCACGCCCAACCAGTTCGGCGCCGGGAGCGCAGCGCTCGTGCAGTCGGCGATGACTGTCTCCATCGACGAGTTCCAGACCCTCTACGGCGCGCCCGCGCCCGACCACCTGAAGCTTGATGTCGATGGCATCGAGGGCGTCATCCTGCGTGGCGCGCGCGCGACGCTGCCGCGGGTGAAGAGCGTGATCGTGGAAGTGGAGGGCGACAACCTGGCCCACGTGGCCGAGCGGATCGAGGCGCCGCTGTTCGCAGCGGGCCTCGTGGAGGACATGAAGGTGCGCGGCGCAGGCAGCAACCGGAACCGGCTGTACGTGCGGCGCTGAGCGGCCGGACCGGCTACCCCACGATCCGCACGAAGGCGTCGTGCAGTGTCGCGCGCGCCGGCTCGTAGAACGTCAATGGCGCGTTGGCGGCGGCGCAGGCCGCAAGCAGCCGCCGCGACGCATCGGGCGTCTCCAGCGCCACGCGCCAGCGGCCCTCGCCTTCCGCCGCAGCGACAAAGCCCTGCGGCGCGAGCGCGGCGGCGAGATCGAACCCGCCTTCCACCTCGATGGTCGCATTGCGCGGCACGAGCGCCAGCGCTTCGCCCACGCTGCCCTCGAACGCCTTCCTGCCCTTGTCGATCAGCACGATGCGATCGCACAGACGCTCGGCATGCTCCATCACGTGGGTGGAGAACAGCACCGTGCCGCCGCCGGCGACGATGTTGCGGATCAGCGTCTCCACGCCGCGCTGGTTGACGGGATCGAGGCCGGAGAACGGCTCGTCCAGCACCACGAGATCGGGCGTGTGGGCAATGGCCGCGGCGAGCTGCACCTTCTGCGCCATCCCCTTCGACAGCGTCTTGATGCGCTTGCGGCCGTAAGGGCCAAGACCCTGCGCCTCCAGCAGCGCATCGGCGCGCTTGAGCGCGTCCGTGCGCGTCATGCCCTTCAGCCGCGCGAGATACGCGATGAACCCGCGCGGCGTCATGGCGCGATAGACGCCGCGTTCTTCCGGCAGGTAGCCGACGCGGCGCAAGCTCTCCCGGGCGAACGGCTTGCCGAACAGCTCGATGCGCCCCGCATCCGGCGCAAGGATGCCGACTATGGTGCGGATGGTCGTGGATTTGCCGGCGCCGTTGGGGCCCAGCACGCCGGTGATCTGGCCCGCGGGCGCCGCAAAGCTCACGCCGTCCACCGCGGCGTGCGCGCCGTATCGTTTCACCAGCCCGTCGATGGCGAGGGCGTCGGTCACGAGGCGACCGCCGGTTGCGCGATGCGGCGGCGGTACTGGCTGGGCGTTTCGCCCGTCATCGTGCGGAAGGCGCGGGAGAACCGGCTTGGGCTGTCATAGCCCACGGCGGCGGCCACAGCAGCGACGGACATGGCCCCATCCTGCAGCAGGCGCTGGCCGACGGTGAGCCGGCGCAGCCGGATCCAGGTGGCGGGCGCAAGGCCCATGGAGGTCTTGAAGGCGCGCGCAAAGTGGAACGGCGACAGCCCCGCCAGCGCCGCGAGTTCGGCGATGGGCAACGGCTTGTCGAGCCGGCTCTCCACGTGCGCGCGCAACCGGCTGAGCTGGCCTTCCGTGAGGCCCCCGCGCAACGGCGCCCGGGACCCGCGCGCGCGAATGCGCTCCACCAAAGTGAGGCACAGCGTCTGGAACAGGCTTTCGGCAAGGCGCGCGTCGCTGTCGGCGACGTCGAACAGGCGCTCGACCAGGCCGGCCATCAGGCCATCGGCAATGATGCGTCCGTGGATGGGCCCGGCCACCTGCGCGACATCGGCGCCGGTCAAGGCCTCGAAGGCGCCCGGCGTGGCGTGCAGCACCATCAGCGTCTGCGCGGTGTGCGCGGGCACGGTGACGGCCCTATCCGGCGCGCCCAGCACCACGAAGTCGGGGGCGACGCATTGCTTCAACTGCGCGCCGTCCCGCGCGCCCGACACGGGCTGGCGCGCCAGAAGGTTGATGCGGGCCACGAACGCCGCATCCGGCGACGCCGCCACGGTCACCGCGCCGGCTGGCCGCTCGATCCTCTGCAGGCGGAAAGACGGCGCGTTCGCCGCCGTTGTGGAGGAGTCAAAAGATGCACGCACCATGCAGTTTCACGTTCGCCCTGCTGCCGACGTTCACGCCGGCCGCTGCATTTGGGCAGCGCACCCCGCAGGCGCAAGCACCGCTGCAACGACCGGGTTGCTACGGCAACAGCGGGCTCCAGGCGGGATCGCTGCCGTCCGCGGGCGTCTGGACCTGGCGCAGGTTCTGGCCGGTGAGATCGACGCTCCACAGCTTGGGACCTGCACCTGGGCGCGCCTCGCGGAAGAACATGATCACACGGCCGTTGGGCGACCACGTGGGGCCCTCATCAAGGTAGGATTCCGAAAGCATGCGCTCGCCGCTGCCATCGGGCCGCATTACGCCGATGCCGAAGCGCCCGCCCACCTGCTTGGTGAAGGCGATGAGATCGCCGCGCGGGGACCACACCGGCGTGGTGTAGCTGCCTTCGCCCGTGGAGATCCGCTGCACGTTCCCGCCATCGGCGCCCATGGTGTAGATCTGGCGCGAGCCGCCGCGATCCGAGTTGAACACGATGAGATCCCCCTCCTTTGAATAGGAGGGCGAGGTGTCGATGGCGGGATTGTTGGTGAGCCTGGTGACCGTGCGCGATCGCAGGTCCATGCGGTGGATTTCCGAGTTGCCGTTGAGATCGAGCGTGAGCACCACGGAATCGCCGCGCGGACTGAACCTTGGCGCATAACTCATGCCCGAGAACTCGCCCAGCACTTCGCGCCGGCCGGTATCGATGTTGTAGAGGAAGACGCGCGGGCGGCCCGTCTCGAAGGACATGAACGTGATCTGCTGCGCGGTGGGCGAGAAGCGCGGCGTGATGACCTGGGCCGCGCCCGTCTGCAGGATCGACGGATTGGCGCCGTCCTGGTCCATGATCATGAGCTGCTTCACGCGGCGTGCGCCGCGGGGCCCGCTTTCGGATACGAACACGATGCGCGTGTCGAAGTAGCCCTCTTCCCCGGTCAGGCGCTTGTAGATCTCGTCCGAGATCTTGTGCGCCACCCGGCGCCAGTTTTCCGGCGTCGTCGCGTAGAATCGCGCCAGCGCCTCGCTCTCGCCGAACACGTCCCACAGACGGAACTCAATGCGCAGGCGCCCGTCCGGCAGCAACGTCGATTGCCCCACCACCAGCGCCTGCGCCTGCGTGACCTTCCAGTCGGAGAAGCGCGGCTGGGTGTTCACCTCCGCCACCTGCGCAAGGTACGCGGCGGGATCGGTGATGCGGAACAGGCTGGAGCGTGTGAGGTTAGCGCGGATCACCTCCGCCACCTGGCGGCCCACCGCCACCTCCTGCGCCTGCGTGCCGATGAAGTCGGGAACCGCCACGGGCATCGGGTTCAGGTGCCCGCGGGTGATGTCGATCTCGAGCTCCGCGCGGGCGGGGGCCGCGGCCATGAAGGCAGCCGCGATGGCGATTACAAACGCTTTAGCGAAGTTCATCAGGCGCTCCGTTGCGCACGCTCTTCGTCATGCCGCGGCGCGATGCACCCGAGATGACAGAGGCGTGTGGCGTTTCATGTCTCATGGCGAAAGGGTCTGCCATCAGTTTGCGCCCGCCATGAGGCGGGGGTCGAAGTTGAGCACGGCGCTGACACGCTGGGTGCGGTTGGGCGCCACGGGGAACGGCTCGCACACGCGCACGGCGCGCATGGCTGCATCGGCGGCGACACGCGTGGCGGGATCGAGCCCGGCGAGGGAGCGCGGCGAGACGAGTTCCGGCGCCGCGGCGAGCGAGCCGTCCGCATTCAGGCGAATGCGCACCTTCACGATCAGCCGCTCGGGATATGGCAGGTCCGCCGGCGCGCGCCAGCAGCGCTGCACGTGGGAATTGATGGCGTCCGTCTCGGTCATCGTCATGTCGGTGCCGTCGCCGATGGCGCTGCGCGGACGCAGGCCCGTCTCGGCGTCGGTGCTGGCGGGGTTGCGCCGGCCCTGTTCTTTCTTCGAACGATCGATCAGCGCCGCGAGATCATTGATGTCGGTGACCGGTCGGCGCGACTGATCCTTGACCTTCTGCTTCTGCTTTGGATCGGCGATGGCCTCGGGCGCATCGGGCGTCGGCGGCGCCATGGACTGCGGCGCGCCATCGGGCGCAACCTCCGCCTCGGGGTCGTCCGCCGGTTCCGGCGCCACGGCCTTCACGTTGGTAACATCGGAGATGGTGTCGATGATCTCGACCGGCACGATGGCGCTGGGGGGCGGCAGGTCCGGCGCGTCGCGGGGCCAGGCGACGAATGTCGCGAGCGCCATCAGGACGTGGGCGAGAGCGGAGCCGATCCAGCCGGGGCGCATCGCTCAGGTCTTCTTCTGCTCGCGGTCGAGCGTATCGGTGACGAGGCCGATGTTGCGATACCCGGCGGCGTTGATCTTGGCCATCACGCGCGCCACCGCGCCGTAGTTGGCGGCATCGTCTCCCCGGATGAAGATGCGGCTCTGCAGGCCCTCGCGGGCGAGCGCCGACAGGAGCGGCACGAGATCCTCTTCCGCCACTTCGGTTTCCTGCAGGAACACCACGCCATCGGCGCGGATGGTGATGGTGAGCGGCGTCTCATCGGCCGCCAGTTGCTTGGCCTCAGTCTTCGGCAGCTCCACGGGCACGCCCACGGTGAGCAGCGGCGCGGTGACCATGAACACGATCAGCAGCACCAGCATCACGTCCACGAACGGCGTGACGTTGATCTCCGCGATGCGGCCCGCGCGGCGGCGGCCGCGACGGCCGCGCCGTTTCAGCGTGGCGGCCGCCATCAGGCGCGCTCGCCGACGCGGCGCGAAAAGCGGGCGGCGACTTCGTCTGTGAAGCTTTCGAGCGTATCCGCGAGGCGATCGAGATCGCCTGCGAACTTGTTGTAGAACACCACGGCGGGGATGGCTGCGAACAGGCCAAGAGCCGTGGCGAACAGCGCCTCGGCGATGCCGGGCGCGACGACGGCGAGATTGGTCTGCTGGTTGGCGGCGATGGCGGTGAAGCTGTTCATGATGCCCCAGACCGTGCCGAACAGGCCGATGAACGGCGCGGCGGACCCGATGGTGGCCAGTGCGCCGAGGCCCTTGCCGGCGCGGGCCAGTTCCCGGCTCATGGCCGCCGACATGAGCCTGTCCACCCGCTCCTGCGCCAGTTGCACCTGGCTCATGTTCACCATGGAGCGTTCCGCGTCGCGCCACTCGCGCGCGCCGGCGGCGAACACCCGCGCCATGGCGCCGCCCGCCTTGTCGCCGGCGCGGTCATCCACGTCGTCGATGCCGCGGCCGGACCAGAACTTCTTTTCGAACTCCTTGGTGCGGGCCTCGATGTCGGAAAACAGGAACCACTTGTCGATGGCGATGGACCACGACCACAGGGACGCGAACGCCAGCATCAGCATCACGGCCTTCACGGCGGCGTCCGCCTGAAGGATCAGGGTCAGGATCGACAGGTTCTGACCAACCGGTTCCATACGCACTCCCGCTCGTTCGCGGCCCCCGGGAAACGTCCCGCCGGGCAATGGCCCCATGACTTGGGCGGAAACAAGGACCCCGCAGCCCCCGGGCAGCGCCCCTGCCCCCCATACCGTTCAGGGTTCTAGAAAGGGTTTAAGCCGTTGCAAGAGGAGGGCCGGTGGGCGCCGCGGGCGGCCATCGAGCCCGATGCAGCATGCCTCCACCTCCGCGGTGGCGATTTTGGTCTCCTCGCGCCAGATCGTCTGGGCGATCAGCAGGCGGGGGCCGCGGATATGGTCGTAGGTGGTGGCCACCACCAGCGCATCGTCGATCCGGGCCGCGCGGAGGAAGTCGAGGCCGATATGGTTGATGGCGAACGCCAGCGGCGGATCGCCGGCCAGCAGGTCCGAGTGGGCGATGCCCGCCAGCCGCAGGAAGTCGGACCGGCCGCGCTCGAAGTACCGCAGGTAGTTGGCGTGATAGACGAGGCCGGAGAAATCCGTGTCCTCGTAGTAGATGCGCACCGGCAGGCGGTGCACGCGCCCGTCGAGGCGCCCGGCATGGGGCAGGTCTTCAGCCATGATAGGCAGGACGCCAGAGGATGCCGGCGCTGTCGAGAGGGCGGGCGGGGCTGTCCCCGCCGCGTGACCCGGCGCATACCTTGGCCATGACGCCCTCCGATCCGCCGCCCCCGCCGCCGTCACCACCGCGTCCGCCGCCGCGGGAGCATCAGCCGCCGCCCCGCCCCGCGCCCGGCCCCGGCCAGGACCAGCAGCAGCAGTAGCAGTAGCGCCGGCCATGGACCTCGCCTTCGTGTCTCTCATCGGCACCGCCGTGTTCGCCGCGAGCGGTGCGCTGGTGGCCGACCAGGAGCGCTTCGACATCGTCGGCGCGCTATTTCTTTCCGTGGCGGCGGGCCTGGGCGGCGGGACGATCGTCGACCTGCTGATCGGCCACGGGCCCGTGCGGTGGGTGGAAAGCCCCGCGCCGCTGTGGACGGCCGCGGGCGCCGGCGTTGTATCCTTCCTTGCGGTGCGCGTGATGCGCCCGCCGCTGAAGCTGCTGGACTGGGCCGATGCGCTGGGGCTGGCGGTGTTCACCGCCTCGGGCATGGAGCGGCTGGCCGCCCTCGACCTGCAGCCTGGCATCGCCGTGGTGCTGGCGGCCATCGGCGCCTGCGGCGGCGGCATCGTGCGCGACGTGATCGCCAACCGCGCGCCGCTGGTGTTTTCCGGTGAACTTTACGTGACCGCCGCGCTCATCGGCGCCGGCGCCTATCTGGCGGCCGATGCACTGGCGCCGGGCGCGGGCCTGATTGCCGCGCTGCTGGTGACCGCGGCCCTGCGCGGCGCAGGGTTGCTGTTCGGCCTGCGGCTGGTGCACGGGCGGGGCGCGGGCTGACCTTCTCCACACTATCAGCGCGATGAACCACGCAGGGCGTTTCCGCCATGCGCGTTCATCGCGTTCAGCAGGGTTCAGCCTCTCACACGACGCAGAAACGCGCGCATGGCGGCGCCGATCTCCAGGGCGTGGGTCTCAAGTGCAAAGTGGCCTGTGTCGAAGAAGCGAATGTCGGCGGCGGGCAGATCGCGCCGGAAGGCTTCCGCGCCTGCGGGGAGAAAGAACGGATCGTTCCTGCCCCACACCGCCAGCAAAGGCGGTCGATGCGCGCGGAAGTAAGCGTGGAAGGTCTCGTACGCCGCCACGTTCGTCTTGTAGTCGAGCATCAGGTAGAGCTGGATCTCGGCGTTGCCGGGCCGCGCGAGATAGAAATCATCGAGCGACCGGCCGTCCGGAGAGACAAGCGACGGATCAGCTACACCATGGGTGTACTGAAAGAGCGTCGTCTGCGGCGAGAGGAAACCGCGCAGCGCGTCGCGGTTGGCCTGCGTCGGCGCGTTCCAGTAGGTCTGGATGGGCGCAAACGCCGCCGAGACGCCTTCGATGTAGGCATTGCCGTTCTGCGAGATGATGGCGGTGATCTTTTCGGGGTGGGCGGCCGCCAGCCGGAGGCCGACGGGCGCGCCGTAGTCGAAGACGTAAATCGCGAACCGCCGCAGACCGAGGGCCTCGGTGAACGCATTCATCACGCGGGCGTAGTTCTCGAACGTGTAGGCGAAGGCCGCGCGCGACGGCTGGGCGGACTGGCCGAAGCCCGGGAGATCGGGAGCAATGACCCGGTAGGCGCCCGACAGTTCAGGGATCAGGTCACGGAACATGTGGCCTGCGGTGGGAAACCCGTGCAGCAGCAAAATCACTGGCCCGTCGGCCGGTCCGGCGACGCGGTAGGCGATATCCACGCCGTCGATGGCGATGCTGCGAAAATGGACGGTGGCTGCGGCGCGGTCGGCCCCGGCGCGGGGCGCGGCCTCCGCCGGCCTGGCCCCCAAGCCGACGGAGCCGACCGCAGCGGCGGCGGCGACGCCGCCGAGGAGTGCGCGGCGATCGGGTTGTGCGTGATCTGCTTCGTTCGTGGTCATGGCGGTCTGCTCCCTCTTGAACCAATTGGCCGACATCGGTGGGTCGGCCCGCACATGTAACTACTTAATGCGCATTTATATGGTTACGTATAAGAAGTAAATTTTCCAATTGATCTTTAAAGGTTACAGTACCGCCATGAGCAGCCGGCTCCCACCCGCCAAGGACTCGCTGATCCCTCGCCCCGATCCGATGTGGTTCGGAGACCATCTCGCGCTCGACTTTCTCAACACCACCGCCGTTCTCCGGGGCCGGACGGTCGAATGGCTGCGCGATGGCGATGACTGGATTGGATGGCTGTGCGCTGCAGGCGCGCTGCCGGCGGCGGCGGGGAAACGTCTGCGCGCACAAGCAGAAGCCTCGGCGCTCGACGACTGCGTCCGTGACGCCATCCACCTGCGAGACTGGTTCAGGCGCCTGCTTGTCCGGCTGAAGACGGACGGGGGCGGCGCAACTGAGGCGGACTTAGCCCCCCTCAATGCCGTATTGGCCAGCGCGCCCCTGTTCCGCCGGATCGACACGCCCCGAGATGCGCCGCCGCGCCTCATCGCCGAACAGACCTGGCGCCATGCGCGGGAAACTCTGGCGCCGGTTGCAGCCGCCATGGCGGACTTGATTTGCGAGCGCGACCTCGATCTCGTACGCACCTGCGAAAACCCGCAGTGCACCATGTGGTTTCTCGACAGGACCAAAGGCCACCGCCGCCGCTGGTGCAGCCAGGCGATCTGTGGGAACCGCGCAAAGGTCGCCGCGTTCCGCGCCCGGCGGAAAGCCTAGGACGGGAAGATCCGGCCCTCCTGTTCGGCGTTCGCCTCGCGGGCCTCGCGCACGTATTCCTCCACCGCCTCGTCGCGTTCGCCGGCGTCGGCCTCCATCGCCGCAATGTCCACGCGCAACAGCTCCTCAAACAGCGCCGAGCGGTCGCGCACCGCTTTCTGAAACGCCGCAAAATCGCCGCCCCAGAGCTTCGACATTTCGGAGAGCAGCTTCTCGTCGTAGCTGCGGAAGACGCGGCCGGCGCGTTCGGCGCGAAAGGCGTTCTGGCCCAGCATCGCCAGCGTCTTCACACCGAGACGGATGCTCGATTCGAACGTCTCGCGCTCCAACGCATCGACGTTGCGCTGCATCAATTCGTAGGCGTGGCGGCGGTCGAACGCGCGCGCGACCACCTTCAGATGCGGGAAATGCCGACGCGCCGTATCCACCAGCTCCAGAGTCTTGGCTTGGTCGTCGATGGCGATCACCAGCACGCCCGCCTCCTCCGCGCCCGCCGCGCGCAAAAGGTCCACGCGTGAGGCGTCGCCGTAGTTCACCTTGCGTCCGAACGCGCGCAGCGCATCCACCTGCTCGGCGTCGTGATCGAGCACGCTGGTGCGGAAGCCGTTGGCGTCGAGCAGGCGGCCCACCGTCTGCCCCACGCGGCCGTAGCCCGCGATAATGACGTGAGGGCTGTTGGATTCCACCTCTTCCGCCCGCGTGTTCGCCTCCGGTGTGATGAACCTGCCCGCGAGACGTTCCGCCAGGATGAACAGCAGCGGCGTCGCCGCCATCGACAGCGCAACGACCGCGATCAGCGGATCGGCGGTGGCGGCGTCGATCACACCAATGCCCTGCGCGAATGCAAACAAGACAAACGCGAACTCCCCGCCCTGCGCGAGGCCGAGCGCGATCATCGTGGCGTCCGCCCGGCTCTTGCGGAAAGCACGGGCCACAAGGAACATCACGGCCGCCTTGACGACGATCAGCAGCACCGCGAGCCCGACGATCAGGATGGGCTCCCGCACCAGCAGCGCAAAGTCGATCGTGGCGCCGACGGATACGAAGAAAAGCCCCAGCAGCAGGCCGCGAAACGGCTCGATGTCGCTCTGGATCTCATGACGGAACTCGCTGTCGGCCAGAACCACCCCGGCGATGAATGCGCCCAGCGCCGGAGAGAGCGATACCGTCTCCATCAACAGCGTGACGCCCACCACGATCAGCAGCGCCGTGGCGGTGAACAGCTCCTGCAACCGCGTGCGCGCCACGATGCGGAACACCGGACGCATGACGAAGCGGCCCGCCAGCACCACTGCGGCGATGGCGGCGATGGTGGCGAGCGTCTGGATCCATGGCGGCTCCCCGGCAAGGAGGCCATGCTGCTCCGGCGCGTCGCCCGCCGCGGCCCCCACCGCCAGCAGCGGAAACAGCGCCAGCATCGGGATGATCGCGATGTCCTGGAACAGCAGCACCGCGAATGTCCCGCGCCCGGCCGCCGTCTCCTGCAGGTTCCGCTCCCGCAGGGACTGCATCACGATGGCGGTGGACGACAGCGCAAGGATGAGCCCCACCGCCAGCGCGGTGCGCGGGTCGAGGCCGAACGCCAGCGCCACGCCCCCCACCGCAAGCCCGGTGACCGCGACCTGCGCGCCGCCCATGCCGACGATGGCCGTGCGCATGCGCCACAACAGCGCGGGCTCAAGCTCCAGCCCGATGAGGAAGAGCATGATGACGACGCCGAACTCGGCGGCGTGCATGGCGCTTTCAGGATCGCCGAACACAGCAAGCCCGAACGGCCCGATGATGGCGCCCGCCACCAGATAGCCGAGGACGGACCCCAGCCCGAAGCGCTTGGCGATCGGCACGGCGATGATGGCGGCAAGCAGGAACACGAATGCCTGCAGCAGGATGGCGGAATCCATCGTGGTCCCCGGCGCACGCCGGGGAAGATCCCGCGCGCAGTTCCCCTAGCTAGGGCGCGGGAGGCGTTGCGTAAACCTGTTGGCGCCCGGGCGCCAGCTCAGGGCTTGGGCGCTTCCTTCGGCTCGTCGCGCTGCTTGGTGTGCGACACCGCCGACATGACGCCGAGCCCGATCAACACCAACGCGCCCACCCCGATCCAGGTGTTGGGCACATTGAGCAGGTATGCGCCGTAGCCCAGACCGCAGAGCAGGGCGACGAAGCCGATGACGTAAAGCGTGAATGCAGACATGGCGGTTCCTTGCACAATCCCGCCCATACAACGCCGCCGGGACCCGATTGTGCCCCCGGCCCCCTCGCTAGTCGTCGAGACCATGGCGGCGCAGCCAGTCCCGCACCGTATCCACCGCCTGGCGGCCCAGCTCAGGCTGGCTCTGGTAGTAGTGCGTGGCGCCCTTGATCTGGTGCAGTTCCTTGTCGGGATGGGCGACGGCGTCGAACAGGCGCTGGGCGTGGCTGGGGGTACAGGCGTCGTCGGCGGTGTTGTTGATCACCAGCACCGGCCTGGAAATTCGGGCGGCGCAGCGCGGCCCGTCGGCGCGGGCGTCATCGAAGCTCCACTGCGACAGCCAGCTGCGCAGCGTGGAGAAGCGCGCTAGCCCCACCGGGCTCATGTTCACCACCTTGGGATCGCCGAGGTAGCACCAGTTGGGCGGGCGGTCGTTGGGATCGATGGCGGGATCGAGCCAGCGCGGATCGGCCATGGTGCCGTGGACGACGAACGCGAACTCCTCGTTCTCGCGGCCTGCCGCCTCGAGCGCGGCGAGCTTTGCCTTCACCCATGCGGTAATCTTCCGGTTGCGCGCGACCTGGGCGGCGCGATACCGCGCAACCCAGTCCGGCGCGAACGGTGGGCCGTTCTGCAGGTTGTACACATCGAGTGCGGGGTCGCGGTCGTCGGGATCGGCCTCGGTGCGGATCGCAGCGTCCATCCATTCGGTCAGCGTGCCGTGACGCGACACGTGCGCGGCCATGAACACCACCGCGTCCGCGGGCGTGAGACCGGCCTTCGTCAGATCCGGCCCGTGGCCCCACGGCGGGGCGGTGACTGTCGGGCTCTCGGCCTCCGCCTGGTAGAACGACGACAGCGCCCCGCCCCCGCTCCAGCCCAGCAGCACGACGCGCCGGTAGCCGAGCTTTTCCTTCGCGTGGCGCACGGCGGCGCCGAGATCGGTGGCGACCTTCTCCATGATCAGCGCGTTGTCGACGCCCCGGTAGCGGCTGTCGCACGCCAGCACGTGCACGCCCGCCTCGCCGAACTGGCGCATCACTGGGAGCCCGCCGGTGCCTCCGATCGGGTGCATGGTGATGAGGATCGTCTCCGAGGCCCGCGCCGGCCTTATCCACGTCCCCGACAGCCCCACGTAGCCCACGGCCCCGCCGTAGGTGTCCTTGAAGGCGGCCTCCTCCTTGAACACGATGGTGACGGGGCGCCGTTCGAAGGCGTGGATTTCCGGCTTCTGGACCTCGGCCCGGGGCCCTTCGGAATCGGATCGGGACATGGGTCGCCTCCCCCATCGCGCACCCGACGGGGCGCGGGCGTCGCCGACATGGCGCAAAACAGTCAGGCCCGGCGAACGCCCTCGTCAACTGGTCCCGCAGCGGCGCCGCCAATCACGCCCGCGCCGATTGCATCGGCCAGCCCCTTGCCTTATGTCCGCCGCTTCCCGCCGGGCCCCGCCTGGGGTGGACACTGCGGCCGGCGTCAGCTCCCGGCCCACGACGCCGCCAGCCGCGCCTTCAAGGCGCGTCGCGCGGCACGGAGAGGTGGCCGAGTGGCTGAAGGCGTCAGTCTCGAAAACTGAAATACTCGCAAGGGTATCGAGGGTTCGAATCCCTCCCTCTCCGCCAGTTTGCAACTAATTGCAGTGAAATCCGTGGGCTAGCCAGTGTTAATCGGCGCGCCGCCATCCGCTGGTCCACAGCTCTGGTACACGGTGGCGCGCTGTGACGCGTCGACACGCCTATCTCGTCCTGAGGGGAAACGTCTATTGGGTTCGGTTTCGCGTTCCTGACCGGCTCTATGGCCACCTACAGAAGCGAGAACTGAAAAGGTCTCTGCGTTGCGCGGATCGCGCTATAGCGCTGGAGCGAGTCCGGTTAGCCTCCGCGTGGTGGGCGGGGTTGTGTCGGACTTTGCCCACCATGCAATCAATTGCACCCTCTCAAGTCGACGATCTCATCCGCAGCTTTTTCGAGCGTCTTACGGAAGAGGTTAAATTCGTCCAGTGGCCTGCGGATGAGGCAAGCTTGGCGGTCGCCGATCAGCTTATTGTTTCAAGAGACCATGCCGCTCAGATGGAAGCGGCGATCAGCGGCCACATCGACGACCCGGAAGCCTCCGCGCAGATCGAGGCCTTCGCGCTCCAAGCTGGCATTGATCTTCAGCAGGTGCCACAACACCTGCGGAACAAGGCACGAGTGCTCGCTCTACATGCCCTGCTTGAGCGAGACCGGCTGCACCAACATGTGCTGACAGGGGCGCCGGGAGCATACGTCCCTGCGCTGGGCACCCTGAAGCCCACTACGCCCATCCAGCTCGCTTCCTCTCAGGTGCCGCCTACCAAATCCTTGTCCGCGGCGATCCAGCAGCACATCGCGGAGCGTGGCCAAAACTGGAGGCCGCGAACACGGATCGACGTCGAGCGTAGCCTCGGCTGGTTCGCCGAGCATGTGGGTGCGGACACTCCTATTGGAGACATCACGAAAGGACAACTGGCATCATTCCGGGCAGGTCTGCTCAACATGCGGCGCCTAGGGTCTGGTCAATCGTTCTCGGCGCGTCAGACAGAAGTTGCGGCGGAGCGGGTGTCGCCCAGAACGGCCAGCAAAAACTTCGATTGGGTAAAGGGGTTCTTGAAGTGGGCCAGAGACGAGGCGGGGCACATCGAGACGGACCCAAGCGCCGGCACAAAGGTGAAGTTTTCTAAGGCGAAAACCGCCGTAGCCCACGCCGCGACCAAGGAAACGCTCACGGCATTCTTCTCGTCGCCGCTGTTTCAGGGGCATCAGAATGACGCCCTCCACAAGCCGGGCCTGCTTGTTGCACGCGGGCAACACTATTGGTTCCCCATCATTCTCCTGTTCACTGGGATGCGGACCGGAGAACTGGCGCAGGTTGTGCGCAAGGACATTCTCCTTGACGGACCGAG
>JAIYAO010000158.1 GCA_027488965.1 Alphaproteobacteria bacterium | reverse complement strand
TCGCGGAAACCCCGCTCGACGCGCCCTTCCAGGCCAACGCCTGGACGCCGCGGCCCCGCGCCGCCTGACCCCCCGGCCCGCCGGCTCCCGGTAACCGGGGGCCGGCGATGGGCGTATGGTGCAGCAGGGAGCGGGTTGCGTGGTCGAGGCGGAAGCAGAACTCAAGCGGTTGATGCTGGCGGGCCTCGCCGGCGACGCCGCCGCGCATCGGACCCTGCTTGCCGCCGTCGCCCGCCACCTGCGCAACTATTACCGCGCCCGCATGCGCGGCGCGCCGGAGGACGCCGAAGACCTCGTGCAGGAAACGCTCATCGCCATCCACACCCGGCGCGACAGCTACGACGCGTCCTATCCTGTGACGGCATGGATCTACGCCATCGCGCGCTACCGCATGATCGATCACTTCCGCCGCCACAAGCGCCGCGGCGGCGACCACATCCCCCTCGACGACGCGCCCGAACTGTTCACCGCCGCCGAGGACCAGGCGTCCGACGCCCGGCGCGACGTGATGCGCCTGCTTGACACATTGCCCGCAAAGCAGCGCGAGGCGATCCAGCTCGTGAAGCTCGACGGCATGAGCGTGAAGGACGCCGCCGCCAGGCTCAATCTTTCGGAATCGGACGTGAAGGTCTCCGCGCACCGGGGCCTCAAGGCGTTGATGAAGCTGATGGCGGACGCCGGCCCATGAAAACCGACGATCTCATCGACGCGCTCGCCCGCGATCCCGCGCCCCCGCCCGCGCCGCCGGCGCCGCGCCGCATGGCGTTTGCGCTCGGCGCAGGCCTTCTGCTGGGCGTCGTGCTGCTGGTGACCTTCTTCGGCATGCGGCCCGACATCGGCGCCGCGCAAATGCCGGTGATGATGAAGGCGATGTTCTCCGCACTGGCCGCCAGCGTGGCCGTACCCGTGCTGCTGCAGCTGGCGAAGCCCGGCCGCCCGCTGGGCTGGCGGATCGCGGCCGTGGGCGGCTTTGTGTTGCTGAGCGCGGGCATCGTGGGCGTGGCCCTGATCGGCGGCGATCCCACGGAGCGCTTCCAGCTCTGGATGGCGGGCGCGTTTCCCTGGTGCGTGGCGATCATTCCGCTGCTCGCGGCCCCCACCGCGCTGCTGCTGACCCGCCTGCTGCGCGATCTCGCGCCCACAGACCTGCGCGCCTCGGGGGCAGCGCTTGGCGCCGTCTCCGGCGGCATCGGCGCGATGGTGTACGCCATGTACTGCCCGGTGGATTCCGTGGCGTGGGTGGTGACGTGGTACTCCGTGGCCATCGCGCTGTGCGCCGTGCTGGGCGCCTTTGCGGGCGCACGCCTGCTGCGCTGGTAGCGCTGCCGTAGGGTGCATTAGCGCGCAGCGCGTAATGCACCACTTTTCACTAGCGACGCGAGGCGGAGGTGCATTGCGCGCTGCGCGCTAATGCACCCTACAAACTGCAACCACGGCTCAGTCGGCTCTTGTTTTCACAATCGCGCAAACCCCGTAACTGCACCCCCTCGTCTCGCGAACTCTCCTGCACAACACACGCAGGACGACGACGATGCTCAAGACCCTCCAGAAGTACTTCCCCGTGGCGGTTTCCGTGTTCGGCTCGGCCGTCTTCCTCGACAGCCTGCGCTTCAAGTTCACCGACGCGCCGGAAACGCAGGTGATCTTCGGCAAGCTGGACGGCTGGGCTTCGTCACTTGGCCTGCCGGGCCTGTTCGCGCACACTGGCCTGTTCAGCCAGTACACCATCGGCACGGCGGAGCTGTTTGCCTCCGCGCTGCTGCTGATCGGCCTCGTGCCGGGGCTGAAGCGGCTGCACAGCGTGGGCGCGGCCATCGGCTTTGCGGTGATGAGCGGGGCGGTGAGCTTCCACCTCTTCACGCCGCTGGGGGTCGATCCCAACAACGACGGCGGCGGCCTGTTCGCAGCGGCGTGCGTGCTGTGGGCGCTGACCGGCACGCTGCTGGTGATCCGCCGCAACGAGCTGCTGGCGCTGCTGGGCGATCTCAAACGCGCCTTCGTCCCCGGCCCCGTCGGCGCCGCCGCGAAGGCGCCCGCCCTGCGCATCGCCGCCTGAACACACATCCCTCAAACACCAACCGGAGTAAGACCCATGTTCCTGATCAAATGCATCCGCACGCTGACGCTGTCGCTCGGCCTGGCCGTCGCCGCCATCGGCGCCACCGCCGCCCTCTCCGTGGCGCACGCCGACAAGCCCGCCATTTCGCAGGAGCTGCTGCAGCCCGCAGCGGTCGGCGGCTATGACGTTACGTCCTACTTCGCCGGCACGCCGGTCGTCGGTTCCGCGCAGTTCACTGCGCAGCACAACGGCGCCACGTTCCGCTTCGCCAGCGCCGCCAACCGCGACCGCTTCGTCGCCAACCCCACAGCGTACGCCCCGCAGTACGGCGGCTACTGCGCCTGGGCGGTGGCGCAAGGCTACACCGCGCCCGGCCGTCCGCGTCACTGGCGCGTCGTCGATGGCAAGCTCTACCTGAACTACAACGCCGACGTTCAATCCAAGTGGGAGAAGAACATCCCCGGCTTCATCCAGAGCGCCAACGGCAACTGGCCCAACGTGCTGCGCAAGTAATCCCTTCGGCGGCGACGCGTGGGCCGGCTCGCCCTCGCCCCCCGACCCCCGCGACCCCGGTCTCGCGTCGTCGCCGGAACCACCCTGAGCGCGCGCCGCCTCCCGAAGGAGTGCGGCGCGCTTTCTTGAAGCGCAGCCGCAGCCGGCGCCCCATCGCGCATCAGCGCCCCGCCCCGGCGCCCACACCCCGCACAATCGGGCCCCCGCCCCTCGCATGACAGGTGCAACCGGTATCCACGATGCAGGCCCGCGCGCTACTACTCGGGCGGTGATCGCGAGCGGGAGATGTGGATGCGGCGGCGGGATTTCGTCATGCGGGCGGCCGCTGCCGGGGGCTACGGCGCTGCGCTGACGATGCTGCACGCGCTGGGCCTGTCCCCCGACGTGGCGCGCGCGGCCCCGCCGCGCGATCCCACCGTCGGCCGCGGGCGGCGCGTGATCGTCCTCGGCGGCGGCATGGCGGGCCTGGTCTCGGCCTACGAGCTTGAGAAGGCGGGCTTCGCCGTCACGGTGCTGGAGGCGCGCGGCCGGGTGGGCGGGCGCAACTGGACGGTGCGCGGCGGCGACCGCATCGACTCCCTCACCGCCGCCGGCCAGGACGTGACGTTCGATCCAGGCCAGTACTTCAACTGCGGCCCCGCGCGCCTGCCCAGCCACCACCACACCATCCTCGGCTACTGCCGCGAACTGGGCGTGCCGCTGGAAGTGGAAGTGAACGCCAGCCGCAGCGCCTACGTGGTGCGCAAGGACGGCCGGCGCGTGCGCATGCGCCAGGTGGTGAACGATACCCGCGGGCATGTGGCCGAACTGCTGGCGAAGATGACCAACCAGGGCGCGCTCGATGCGCACCTTGAAGGCGTGGACCGCACGCGCATGCTGGATTTCCTGCGGATGTACGGCGCCCTCGGCGAAGGCGACGCCTACGCGGGCTCCACGCGGGCAGGATTCTCCCAGGCGCCGGGCGCGGCGGGCCAGGGCGGCATTGCGCTGCCGAAGCTCTCGCTCGCCGACGTCACCGATCCCTCGATGCGTCTCGCGCACGTCTTCGAGGAAGACGTGGACATGCAGCCCACCATGTTCCAACCCGTGGGCGGGATGGACCAGATCGCGAAGGCCTTCGCCCGCGCGCTGGACGGACGCGTGTGCAACAACTGCATCGTGCGCGCTGTGGCGTGCGACGCCACGGGGGCCACCGTCACCTGGCGCGAAGGGCGCGACACGCGCAGCCAGCGCGCGGACTTCGTGATCTCCACCCTGCCCGCGCCGCTGCTGGCGCGCCTGCCGTGCAACTTCTCCGCGCCGTTCGCGCAGGCGTTGCGGGCGGTGGTGCTGGACGGGTCGTGCAAGATCGGCTGGCAGGCGCCGCGCTTCTGGGAGCGGGAGGACGAGATTTACGGCGGCCTGGCCTACATGGACCACGAGGTGCGCTTCCTCTGGTATCCGTCCGCAGGCCTGCACTCGGAAACCGGCGTGCTGCTGGCGTGCTACAACGCGGGGCCGGGCGGGGTGGCGTTCGGCAAGAAGTCCCTGGCGGCGCAGCTTGCCTCCTCACGCGCGGCGGTGGAGCTGGCGCACCCCGGCAAGAGCCGGCTGCTCAGCAAACCCGTGGTCATCGTGTGGCGCGACCAGCCGTTCAGCGAGGGCCCGTGGGCGCGGCTGCCCACGGACTCACCGGTGTATGCAAAGCTCAACGAGCCCGACGGGCGCGTGTACCTGGCGGGCGACTGGCTCACCCACATCTCCGGCTGGCAGGAGGGCGCAGCGGTTTCCGCGCACCGCGCCGTCAACGCCATCGCCGCGCGCACCCGCGCCGACAATCTCACCGCCCCCGTCTGAGGAGTTTCTCCATGCACCGTCTCACCATCCTGGCGCTCGCCGCGCTCGCGGGCTGCGCCACGCCGCTGGCGGGCGGGGAGATCACCCGCAAGGTCAATCCCGGCGGCACGATTCCCATCGCCACCACCGTGCGCGTGCCGGCGGGATCGGACATCGTGTTCGTCTCCGGCATGCTGCCGGCGGTGGCCAATCCCGCCGCACCCCCGAACACGCCGGACGCCTACGGCGATACCAGGACGCAGGCGGCGTCTGTGCTGGAGCGGCTGAAGGCCGCGCTGGAAGCCGAAGGCCTCACGTTCGCGGACGTGGTGTCGGCGCGGGTGTTTCTGGTGGGCGATCCGCGCATGGGCGGGCGGATGGATTTCGCCGGACTCAACGCGTCCTTCAGCCGGCACTTCGGCACCGCCGAACAGCCCAACAAGCCCGCCCGCACGGCGATCCAGGTGGTGGCGCTGCCGGCTCCGGGGGCGCTGGTGGAGATCGACGTGATCGCGGCGAGGCCGAAGTAGTCAGGCCGGAATCGTCAGTCCGCCTCCGCCCACGCCTTCACCAACTGGTGGGCGATGGCGAGCGGCGGCGGCACGAACGCGCGCGCGCCGCCCGCCAGCGTCACGCCGCCGGACAGGGCCGCGCGCGCCTCGTCGCGGGTCAGCCAGATCGCTTCGTCGATCTCGTCGTTGTCCAGCGTCAGCGCATCGCCCGACACCTCGCAGATGAGCCCGATCATCAGCGACGACGGAAACGGCCACGGCTGGGTGGAATGGTAGCGCACGGCGGTGACCGTGAGGCCCACCTCCTCGTGCACCTCGCGTGCGCACGCTTCCTCCATGCTCTCCCCCGGCTCGATGAAGCCGGCGAGCGCGGAGTACATGCCGCGCGGAAACCGCTTCTGGCGGCCGAGGCAGCACCTGTCGCCCAGCACGGGCAGCATGATCACCACGGGATCGACGCGCGGAAAGTGTTCGGTGTTGCAGGCCGCGCAGACGCGTCGCCAGCCTGCATCCGTGACCGCAGACGGTGCGCCGCAGTTGGCGCAGAACCGATGCTTTGCATGCCACTCGAACAGCGCTTTCGCACAGCCGAGGATGGCGCTTTCCCGCGCCGGCAGACGGGCGGCGGCGGCGCGCATGTCGTCGAAGGCGCCGAGGCCGGCGATGGGCGCGCTTTCCAGGTCGCCGGTGAAGTCCGCCGCGAAGTAGGGACGCCCCTCTTCGTCGACGCCGAGAAAGAGCGTGAGCGCATCGGGGCCGCACACCGCATCGCGGGCATGGCCCGACAGCCACAGCACGCCCGCCTCGTCGCAGAACGGCTGCATGTGCCGGAACACTGCGAGCTGCGCGGCGTCGTGGGCCAGCGCCTCCGCCATCCAGGCGCCATCGCGGCGGCGGAAGCCCGCCTTGTCGAGCGGATAGTCCGCAAAGGTGTTGGGATTGCCGAGAAACGTCATGCCGGTCAGAGCCCCTTCGCAATCTGTTCGACGCGCACCATGTCCACCATCGCCAGCGCTTCGGTGAGCTGGAACGGCGTCACCCCGCCGGAGCCCTCCGCCGCCACCGCGATACGGTCGCCCACGACGGTGAGCCAGCGGGCGGCGCCGGCGGCCCGGTCCACCTCCTCGAAGGTGTAGCGCCCGGCGGCGTCGGTGTGCACGATCGTCCCGTCCGCATCGGCGAAGGCAGGCCGCAGGGCGCGCAGCGCAGCGATGGCGGGGCCGGCGCGGCCGGCGCCGAGATCGATGACGCGCAGCACGATCCGCTGGCCCTCGTTCTCGTACACGCCCTCTACCGTCGGGCCGGTGAAGCCCAGCATGCCGCCGTTGTTACGCGTCACCGCCGCACGCACCCAGCCGCCGGGGATGGCATCCGGCAGGAGGCGGCGCAGCTTCTCCGCATCGAGCGGCGCGTCGGGATCGAAGTCGGCGGCCTTCGGCGCGGTGGCGGGCGCCGCCACGACTGCAGCGGCCTGCACCGGCGTGCGCACCGCGCCGCCGCCGAACAGCGCAAGGCATCCCGACAACGCCATCAGCACCACGCCGATCACCGCCGCCACCGCAATCACCGACGCTGCGTACGGCAGCGCCTTGTCCGGCGGCGCACGCATCAGGACCGGCAGGCCGCGGTACAGCGTGTAGAAAGACACAAGCCCCACCGCGCCCAGCAGCACGAGCGGCGGCACGAGCCCGAACAGGCCCGACAGCCACAGCCCCGTGCCCGAATACGCCGCCAGCTTCATCGCCTGCGCAGGGTTGCGTTCGCCGTCGAAGGACTTGGCGAAGTAGTCGATGGTCCACGCCAGCAGCCACACGCCGCCGCACATGAACGCTGTGCCCACGAAGATGGTGTAGAGCGCCTGCACCACCGATGGCGCCACGGCCTTGCCGTTGATCACCTCGGGAAACGCGATGGCCCCGATCTGCGGCGCCACGAAGAAGAGCAGCGTGAACGGCAGCACCCACCACTGGAAAAGCTGCTGCGTGGTGGGAGTCTCTTCGGCGATCTGCGTCCATGCCGCCGTGGGCGTGAGCAGCAGGGCGCGGGCGCGGGCATAATGCGCGCGCGCGTCCAGCCGCGTCAGCGGGCCGGCCGCGTCCGGGGACGCATCGGTCAGGGGTGCTTCGGTCATGGCCGGACCCTAGTGTGCAGCGCTCCCGCCTCCAACCCTCCCCTGCGTGGGGCAGGCCCCGCCCTACACGAACCGCGCGAGGCGCCCGCGGATGATCTCCTCGGCGTCGCCCATGATCCGGTCGATCAGCGCCTTGCATGTGGGGATGTCGTGGATCAGGCCCACGACCATGCCGCACGACCAGGCGCCGGCTTCCATGTCCCCGTCTGTCATCACCTTCGGATAGACGCCGGCGACTTCGCCGATGATGTCCTCGAACTTGATGTCGGCGCCCAGCGACTTTTCCTTTTCCAGCAGCCGCTCCACGGCGGCGTTTTTCAGCACGCGTTCGGTGTTGCGCAGCGGGCGCATGACGAGGCGGGTGTCGAGTTCGGTGGCGGCGACGATCGCCTGCTTCACCTTCTCATGCACGGGCGCCTCCTGCGTGGCGATGAAGCGCGTGCCCATGTTGATGCCGTCCGCGCCCATGGCGAGCGCCGCCACAAGCTGTGCGCCGTTGCCGACGCCGCCGGACGCCACGAACGGGATCTTCAGCTCCTCCGCCGCGCGCGGCAGCAGGATCCAGTTGCCCACATCATCCTCGCCCGGATGGCCGCCGCATTCGAAACCGTCGACGCTGACCGCATCGCAGCCGATGGATTCGGCCTTCAGCGAGTGGCGCACGCTGGTGCACTTGTGGATCACCTTGATCCCGTGCTCCTTGAGCGCGGGCAGATACTTCGCCGGGTTGTTGCCCGCCGTCTCCACGATCTTCACGCCGCCCTTGATGATCGCCTCGATCAGCCCGGGATAATCCGGCGGCGTCAGCGACGGCAGGAATGTGAGGTTCACGCCGAACGGCCTGTCGGTGAGCGTGCGGCACTTGGCGATTTCCGCTGCGAGCTTCTCCGGCGTCCCCAGCGTCAACCCGGTGATGATGCCGAGACCGCCCGCGTTGGACACCGCCGCCGCCATCTCCGCGAACCCGACGTAATGCATGCCGCCCTGGATGATGGGGTGTTCGATGCCGAACATTTCGGTGATGCGGGTTTTCATGGGCGTGTCCTCCGGTTTTCCCTTTCATAGGGCGACCGGGCTTCAGAACGCAACGATCACCGGTCCACCGCAAACCATTCCGTTGCGGGATCGGTCCCGCCGGCGAGCAGCGTCGCCAGAATGCCTGCCGCCATGGCGCTGAAGGTGATGCCGTTGCCGCCATAGCCGAACGCCGCGTAGCAGTTGGGCTGGCCGGGCACGGGGCCGATCATGGGCAGGCCATCGTCGGTGGCGCCGAAGAAGCCGGTCCACACCGCGTCCAGTGCGAGGTCTGCGTCCGGCACGAAGCCCTTCAGCTTGCCTTGCAGCGTCTGCGCTTTCGCGGCGCTCAGCGCATCGCGCCGCGCGGCGTCGGTGATCGGCTCGTCCTCGCCGCCGATGATGATGCGCCCGTCGGCGGTGGCGCGCATGTAGCAGTAGGGATCGGCGGCTTCCCACACGAGCGGCGCCTGCGGCCACACCACGCCGGGCGTCTGCGGCACCGTCGCCACCGCCCACGTGGAGACGATCTCGTGGCGGCCGGCGGGCACGAAGTCCGGCATCTCGTAGCCGTTAGCGAGGATCAGCACCTGCGCGCCGATCTCGGCGCCGTCTTCCGTTCCCACTGTGACGCCCTGCAGGCCGCAGTCATACCGCGTGACAAGCGTCGGCGAGATCACGCGCGCGCCGTGTGCAATGGCGCGGTCCAGCATCAGCCGTGCGAGCCGTACCGGGTTGACCTGCGCGGATCCTCCGTACAGCAACGCCGCCTCGCGGTCGAAACCAAAGCGTCCGCGCAATTCAAACTGCTCCAGATAGTCGCCATGAATGCCGGCATGCGCGCGCAACCGCCGTTCTTCGCGCAAGTCCGCGGGATCGAGCTCATTGCCGGAAAGGTACAGCGTGTCGCGCCAGTCGAACCGGCACAGCGCCGCGTGCGGGCCCACGAGCGCGCCGATCTCGCGCACGGCGTCCACGCTGCGCCGGTAGATCGCCGCTGCCGTCTCGAAGCCGAGGCGATCCTCAAGGCCCAGCATGGGCGTGTCGATTTCCCATTGCAGCAGCGCGGTGCTGGCGGATGTGCTGGCCTTCTGCGGGGCGTGCCTGTCGAGCACCACCACCGTGCGCCCGGCGCGCGCCAGCCGCTCGGCGATGAAGGCGCCCGTGATGCCGGCGCCGACGATGAGCACGTCCGTGGAAAAGCCGCCCTGCGGCGCGGAGAACGCCGACGGCGCCAGCGGATCGATCTCCCAGACCGTCCGCCCCGTCCTGAGGTCGAGCGTTTGCGTCATGACTTGGGATCGAGCTGCTCGGCCACTGCCTCACGCTTGCGCGCGGGCAGGAGCTTCATGGCGAGGATGAACGCCGCCAGCAGCAGGCAAACGCCGTTGGTGACGATGAGCGGCCACTGCCCCAGCAGCAGCCCGTACGTCATCCACAGCGCGAACCCCACCACCGTCAGCGCATACATCGCCGCCGAAATCCCGGACGTGTCCCGCGTGCGGATGACCTTGAACGCCTGCGGCGAAAAACTGGCCATGGAGGCGACGGCGGCCGCGGCGCCGACGAGGGTTGCTGTGTCCATCCGCGAGAAAGCCGGAGGGGCGGGGGTTTGTTCCGCTGCCTCGGTCTTCGACGCAGCGTCCCCATTCAGCGTGTTTAGACAAGCCGCGACGAGAACCTCGAAACGTCAGAGGGATTCTGCTACAGACAGGTTCAGGTGGGAGGGACAGATGACGGAAGAAGCCTCTGGGAAGCCCGATTGGACGGACGCTGAACTCGATTTAGTCGTCGCTGACTACTTTGCCATGCTCAAGATGGAGATTGCCGGACAGGCTTACGTTAAGGCAGAGCACAACGCGCGCCTTCGGGAGCTTATTTCTAGAACTCGACCTGCAATAGAGTTTAAGCATCGGAACATTTCGGCCGTGCTTCAGGAACTTGGTATGCCCACGGTCCGTGGCTACGCGCCAGCATCGAACTTCCAGAATGCGATCTTCGATGCAATAGACCGGTACCTTTCAACTCATGGCGACACCCTTACACCGCCAGAAACGAAGCCGAACGGGACATCCGAAATTGCAATCCCGTGGGAGGTGCAACCCCCCTCGAAAGTGAAGGCCGACGATCTACCTGATGGCCTTCATCGCCTGATCAGAAAATTCGATCCGGTGGAGCGAGATCATCGGAACCGAGCGCTCGGAAAAGCTGGGGAAGCCGCGGTCCTCAAGTTTGAACAGCAGCGACTGCTTGGAGAGGATCGCCCCGACCTTGCTGACAGGATTCGGTGGGTTAGCGTCCTCGACGGGGACGGCGCCGGATATGATGTCCACTCATTTGACGCTGCTGGGGCAGATCGCCTGATTGAGGTCAAGACGACCACCGGAGGCCCGGTCACGCCATTCTTCCTGACCAGAAATGAACTCGCCCTCTCGCAAGAGAGGCCGAAGGAGTTCCGAATCTATCGGATCTTCGACTTTTACTCGTCGCCTCGCCTGTTCACGATCTCGCCTCCACTCGATGTTGCGCTGTCTATCCGGCCCGAAACTTGGCGAGCGGGATTCCGGTAAGGG
Source organism: Alphaproteobacteria bacterium (assembly GCA_027488965.1). Lineage (GTDB taxonomy): Bacteria > Pseudomonadota > Alphaproteobacteria > Caulobacterales > Aquidulcibacteraceae > VFBF01. Next base: position 15,693 of record JAIYAO010000158.1, on the reverse strand, counting down.
ACACTCCAGGCAATGTTCGGTCTTGTCGTTCCCATCACTGGTAGAGAAAATCGTTTGTCTTGGAGAATCAAGATGAACGTGCGCGAGCGACCAAACGACGATCCCTACTTCCTGCAGCAGCCTTACAAGGCTTGGAGGGACAGGGTGGAAGAACTACTGCTGCAAGATTGGTGCATTGGAATTGAGGATGCAGGAATAGAGAACTGGAATCTCTATGAATCTTACGCGGATGGGTGGACGCCCGAATACTACGTGAACTGGTTTTCTGAAAAGTACGACCTGATCGACTTTCGAGACCCGTCTAATCAACTAGAAGCGGTGCTGAGCCTGATTTCCCTTATCCTAGAAAAGGATCCCGCATCAAAATGACATCATCCCGCTCCGGGCTCGTGCTCACGAGCGCCGCCGGACACCCGATGAGTTCCTCTATGCGGCGGATGTACTTGATGGCGTTGGCGGGGAGGTCGCGCGAGGTGCGGGCGCCGCGGGTGCTTTGGGTCCAGCCTTCGAAGCTTTCGTACACGGGCGTCACCGCCGCCTGGTCGCGCACGCCGGCGGGGAGATAGTCGAGTTCGCGGTCGCCGATCTTGTAGCCGATGCAGGCCTTCAGTTCGGGGAAGCCGTCGAGCACGTCGAGCTTGGTGAGCGCCACGCCGTCGATGCCGGAGATCGACACGCTCTGCTTCACGAGCACGCTGTCGAACCAGCCGCACCGCCGGGGCCGGCCGGTGTTGACGCCGACCTCGCGCCCGATCTCGCCGAGCTTGCGGCCCACATCGTCCTGCAATTCCGTGGGAAACGGGCCTTCGCCTACGCGCGTGGTGTAGGCCTTCACAAGGCCGAGCACGTAGTCGAGCGCGCCGGGGCCGATCCCCGAGCCTGCCGACGCCTGCCCTGCTGCGGTGTTCGAGGACGTGACATACGGATAGGTGCCGTGGTCCACATCGAGCAGCGCGCCCTGTGCGCCCTCGAACAGGATCTTCTTCGAATCGCGCCGCTGCGCCTCCAGCACGCGCCACGCCTGCTGCGCGTACGGCAGCACCTTGGGCGCCACCTCAAGCAACGCCGCATGCAGCGCGCCCGCGTCCACTTCCGCCAGCCCGAGCCCGCGCCGCAGCGAGTTGTGGTGCGTCAGCAGCCGGCCGATCTTCCACTCCAGCGTGTCGGCGTCCGCGAGATCGCACACGCGGATGGCCCGCCTGCCCACCTTGTCCTCGTACGCCGGGCCGATGCCGCGGCCCGTGGTGCCGATGCGGCCCGCGCCGGCCGCGCCTTCGCGCGCGATGTCGAGTTCGGAGTGCAGCGGCAGGATGAGGCAGGCGTTGTCGGCCAGCACGAGGCGGTCCGGCCCGATGGCCACGCCCTGTGCGCGCAGCTTGTCGATCTCGCCGACGAGATGCCACGGGTCCACGACGACACCGTTGCCGATGATCGAGAGCTTGCCCTGCACGAGGCCCGACGGCAGCAGCGCCAGCTTGTAGGTGGTGTCCCCCACCACCAGCGTGTGGCCCGCGTTGTGGCCGCCCTGGAAGCGCACGACCACGTCCGCGCGATGGCAGAGCCAGTCGACGATCTTGCCTTTTCCCTCGTCGCCCCACTGGGCGCCGACGACGACGACGGTGGACATGGTACGGTTCTCCCGCCTGCCCGACCCCGCGGGAGCGCGGGACCCGTGCGCCCTTCGACAAGCCCTCGGCGCACGGGCGTTTCCAGTGATATGGGCCGCGTCTGCGGCGGCTGACCTGCTACAAAAGCTTCACGGAGAGTTCAATCCCCGAGCTTGTAGCCAATGCGGATGCCGCCCTGGTCCGTGCCCTGGTTGCGGCCGCTGCCGAGAATCTGGCCGTGGCTGTAGTGGACGAAGTAGGCCTCCGCGCTCCACTTCTTGCCGAACTCCCGCTGGAGGCCGATGGCGTTGCGGAACAGGTCACGCGAGCCGTAGAGCACGTTTTCCGCGGCGAAGGCCGTGGCGCGGGGGTCCCCGTTGGGGAAGGCGTTCTTGGTCTCGCCGTCGTGGAGGGCGTAGCCGAACCCCGGCGTGAGCGCCCAGCCGTCGATGAACTCCCAGCGCCACTCAAGGCCCACGGCCGCGAAGCTCGTGTCGCCGGACACGTTGGGCGTGGCGGCGATGTAGGGCCGGGGGCTGCCCGCCCACCCAAGGAACCCCGGCGAGCGGAAATTCACCTGGATGTCGACCACGGGGCCGTCTTCCTTGTCGGCGTTCTTGCAGTTGGTGATGCACACGTTGTGGGCCAGCACGCCGGCGCGCACCTCCTCCACGGCCCCCGCGGACGCGGCGCCGGAGGCGGCCATGGTCACGCCCGCGGCCGCGGCGGCCAAGCTTGCGATACGCATCGTCGTCTCTCCCGCTGACTCGTGACGCCAGATTAACCAGTCCCGCCGGCCAAGGCGAGGGTGGAGCGGCCCTGGCGGGCGCCATTGTTGCATCCCCCACGCCTTGGTAGAGCGCCCGCCTGCAGCCCCGGTCTTCGGCCATGGGGCAGCCCTGCCGGCAGGGCCCCGCCCCCGCAGGACCCAGGACGAGACCCATGCGCTTCGCCATCTTCGACTATGCAGGCCACCCCTTCCAGGCAGAGTTGAGCCGCGAACTCGCACGGCGCGGCCACGAGACCGCGCACTTCTTCTCCAGCGATATCCAGACGCCGAAGGGCAGGCTTACGCTGCAGCCCGGCGATGCCGCCACGCTGAGTTTCCATCCGCTTACGCTTGGCGTGCCGTTCCAGAAGTACAGCTTCGTGAAGCGCCAGATGCAGGAGCGCCAGTTCGGTCGCATCGCCGCCGCCGCGATCGGCGCGTGGAGGCCCGATGTGATCCTGGCCGGCAATGCGCCGCTCGATGTGCAGGACGCGATGTTGAACATGGCGCGCAGCGAAGGTGCGGGCTTCGTGTTCTGGCTGCAGGACATCTACAGCGAGGCGATGAGCGTCATCCTGACCAGGAAGCTCGGCGTGCTGGGCGCTGCGGTCGGCGCCTACTACACGCGCCTGGAAAACACGCTGCTGCGGCGCAGCGACCGGGTCGTCGCCATCAGCGCCGACTTCGTGCCGCACGTGCAGCGCCGCGGCGTGCCGGCGGGGCGGATCGAGGTCATCGAGAACTGGGCCTCGCTCGACGAGTTGGCGTACATGGCGCCGGCGCCCGCCGAAGGGCGGCGCGCGCGATTCATCTATTCCGGTACGCTGGGCCACAAGCATAACCCCGACTACATCCTGGCGCTGGCGCGCGATCTGGATGTGGAGGTGATCGTGCACTCCGAGGGCCCGGTGGCCGATGAACTGGCGGCCGAGGCCGCCGCAAAGGGCATCGCCAACCTGAAGGTGGGCGGCTGGGTGCCCTACGACATGCTGGCCGCCACGCTGGGTTCCGCGGACGTGCTGATCGCCATGATCGAGAAGGAAGCGGGCGTGTTTTCCGTGCCCTCAAAGGTGCTCACGTCGCTGTGCGTGGGCCGCGCGATCCTGGGCTCCATTCCGAAGGAAAACCTCGCCGCGCGCCTCATCACGCGCGAAGGCGCTGGCCTTGTGTCCGAACCGGGCGATCCGGCGGGCTTCGTCGCCAACGCGCGCCGTCTGATGGACGATCGCGCGCTCACCGCGCAGATGGGCCGCGCCGGGCGCGCCTATGCGGAGAAGACATTCGCCATAACGGCCATCGGCGACAGGTTCGAAGCCGTCCTGCGCGCCGCCGGCGAAGCGCGCACCGCGCGGCGCGCGTCCTAGAAGGACAGCACGCGCACGAAGCGGACCTGCGGCAGGCCTTCGATCTTCGCCAGCAACGCCGCCGGCAGCGTCTGGTCGATCCCCACCAGCGCCACCGCATCTTCGCCCGCCGCCACGCGGCCGAGATTGAACGTGGCGATGTTGACCTGCGCCTCGCCCAGCATGGTGCCCAGCGCGCCGATGAAGCCCGGCTTGTCGGAGTTGTTGACGTAAAGCATCAACGGGTGGAACGCGGCCTCCAGGCTCATGCCCTTCACTTCCACGATCTTCGGGCCGCCGGCGATCACCGCGCCCGCCACCGTGCGCCAGCCGCCATCGGTCTGCACCTTGATGCGGATGACGCTGTCGTAGGTGGGCGAGATCTCGCGCTTCGATTCCGTCAGCGTGACGCCGCGCTCCTTCAGCACCGCGGGCGCGGACACCATGTTCACGTCCTGCAGCATCGGCCGCAGCAGGCCCGCAAGCGCCGCCGCCGTCAGCGGCTTCGTGTTCATGGCGGCGACGTGGCCCTCGTACTCGATCTCCACCGACCCGAGGCTTTCGCCCACGATCTGGCCTGCGAACGCCCCCAGTTTTTCCGCCAGCGCTGCAAACGGCTTCAGGCGCGGCGCTTCTTCGGCGGTGATCGAGGGCATGTTGAGCGCGTTGGTCACCGCACCGCTCATCAGGTAGTCGCTCATCTGTTCGGCCACCTGCAGCGCCACGTTTTCCTGCGCTTCGTTGGTGGCGGCGCCGAGGTGGGGCGTGGCGATCAGGTTCGGGGCGCCGAACAGCACGTTCTCCTTGGCGGGCTCTACGCTGAACACGTCGATGCCGGCAGCAGACACATGTCCGCTCTCCAGCGCAGCGCGCAGCGCCGCCTCGTCCACCAGACCGCCCCGCGCCGCATTGACGATGACGACGCCCTTCTTGCACCGCGCGATGTTCTCCGCCGAAAGGATGTTCTTGGTCTTCTCCGTCATCGGCGTGTGCAGCGAGATGAAGTCCGCCCGCGCGAGCAGATCGTCCAGCTCCACCTTCTCCACGCCGAGCTCGATGGCGCGTTCGGGCGAGAGGAACGGATCGTAGGCGATGACCTTCATCTTCAGGCCCAGCGCCCGCTCCGCCACGAGGCTGCCGATGTTGCCGCAGCCGATCACGCCCATCGTCTTGGCGTAGAGCTCCACGCCCATGAAGCGGTTCTTCTCCCACTTGCCGACCTGCGTGGACGCATCCGCAGCGCCGAGCTGGCGGGCGGCGGCGAACATCAGCGCGATGGCGTGTTCGGCCGTGGTGATCGAGTTGCCGAACGGCGTGTTCATCACCACGATACCCTTGGCGGTGGCGGCGGGAATATCGACGTTGTCGACGCCGATGCCGGCGCGGCCGATCACCTTCAGGTTCGTGGCGGCGGCGATGATGTCCGCCTTCACCTTTGTGGCGGAGCGGATGGCGAGGCCGTCGTACTGGCCGATGATTTCCTTCAGCTTCGCCGCGTCCGGCCCGAGCTGCGGCTGGAAGTCCACCTCCACGCCGCGCGCGCGGAAAATCTCCACGGCGGCGGGGCTGAGTTCGTCGGAGATGAGAACGCGGGGCATGGACATGATCCTTGGTAAGTAGGCCCGTCATTCCCGGGCGCGCGACGCGCGAACCCGGAACCCAGGGGTGAGGAAACGCTGGCGTTTGAACGCCTGGGCTCCGGCGCTCCGCGAAGCTGCGCTTCGCCGCGGCCGGAATGACTGAAAGAGCTAGCCAAGCTCCGCGACGGACACGGCGAACGCCCACTCGATCCACGGCACGAGCGCTTCCACATCGCTCTTCTCGATCGTGGCGCCGCACCAGATGCGCAGGCCGGGCGGCGCGGAGCGGTACGACGCCGCGTCCACCGCGACGTTTTCCTTCTCCAGCAGGTCCGACAGCTTCTTTGCAAACGCCGCCTGGCCCGCCTCGTCGAGCGCCGCCACGCGTGCATCGATGACCTTCAGGCACACGCCGGTGTTCGACCAGGTGGCGGAATCTTCCGCCAGCGGCGCGATCCACGGTGTCCTGCCCGCCCAGTCGTACAGCACTTTCGCGTTCGCATCGGCGCGCGCGTGCAGCGCGGCGAGCCCGCCGATGCTTTCGCCCCACTTCAACGCGTCGAGATAGTCTTCCGTGGCCAGCAGCGACGGCGTGTTGATGGTCGCGCCCTCGAACAGCTCGGCGTCGAGCTTGCCCTTCTTGGTCATCCGGAAGATCTTCGGCAGCGGGCGATCCGGCGTGTAGCTTTCCAGCCGCGCCACGGCGCGCGGGGACAGAATGATCATCCCGTGCGCGGCTTCCCCGCCCATGACCTTCTGCCACGAGTAGGTGAGCACGTCGCACTTGTCCCACGCGACGGGCTGCGCGAAGGCAGCGCTCGTGGCGTCGTTGATGGTGATGCCCTCGCGGTCCGCGTCGATCCAGTCGAAGTCAGGGATCTTCGCGCCGGAGGTGGTGCCGTTCTGGGTGAAGATGATGTCGGCGCCGCGGCGCGCCTGCGCGAAGTCCGGCAGCGCGCCATACGGCCGCGCCACGTGCAGTTTGCAGTCGGCGAGCTTCAGCTGCTCCCTGGCGTCCGTGATCCACTCCTCGCCGAAGCTTTCCCAGGCGAACACATCCACCGGGCGTTCGCCCAACATGGACCACATGGCCATTTCCACCGCGCCCGTATCGGACGCCGGCACGATGGCGATGCGGAAGTCCGCCGGCACGCCCAGCAGCGCACGCGTGCGGTCGATCGCCTCTTTCAACTTGGCCTTGCCCGCCTTGGAGCGGTGCGAGCGGCCCAGCGCTGCGCCTTCAAGCGCGGCAAGAGACCAGCCGGGACGTTTCTTGGTGGGGCCCGACGAAAAGCGGGCGTCAGCCGGTTTCACCGCCGGCTTCGGCGGAACGTTTGTCATGTTGTACCATCCTCACAGATGGACGTCCGCCGGTGGGAGCGGATGGCCCGCGCCGCTTCTGGCTCCGCGGGGCACAAAGGTCAATCGAATTGTACCGGCACACGGTGCTAGGGTTTCGCGATGCTGGGCATCCTATCCGCAAAGGTGATCGTTCTGGCCGCGTGGGCGGCGCTGCTGGCGCTGGCGGAGCGTTGGCGCCCGGCGGCGCGGCCGGCGGCGGCCGACGCGGCGCGCATGGCGCGCAATCTCGGGTTCTGGCTGGCCAACACCGCCATGAACCCGCTGCTGACGCTGCCCATCGTGGTCGCGGCGACGCAGATCGACGCGTGGTCGCGCCCGCAGGACATGCCCGCGCTGCTGGTGCTCGATCTTCTCGTGCTCGACCTCTGGGCTTGGTGCTGGCACCGCGCGAACCATCGCTGGCCGCTGCTGTGGCGCTTCCACGAGGTCCATCACCGCGACGCGTTCCTCGACATCACCTCAAGCGTGCGCTTCCATCCCGGCGAAGTGCTGATCTCGGCGCTGGCGCGCGCGCCGTTGCTCATCGCGCTCGATGTGCCGCTGGCCACAGTGCTTCTGTTCGATGCGGTGCTGACCGCCGCCGCCCTGTTCCATCACAGCAACGCGCGCCTGCCCGCGAAGCTGGAATCGCTGTTGCGCCGCGTCATCGTCACGCCCTCGCACCACTGGGTGCATCACCACGCGCGGCATGAAGACACCAACGCCAACTATGGCGCGCTGCTGACCGTGTGGGACCGGGTGTTCGGCACGCTGAGCCCCACCCGCCGGACGCCCCGCATGCCCATCGGCGTGGAGGGCGCGCCCGACCTGTCATTTCCTGCACTGGCGCTTCGCCCGTTCCGGCGCGCTTGACCGGAAGCGCCGGCTGCGCGCAGGAACGCCGCCTGCCGGAGCCCTCATGACATCGCAGCCCGCCATCCGATCCGGTCCGACGACGACCGACTGGGCGCTGTTTGCCCTGTGCGTGGCCTTCTGGGGCGCGGCGTATGCCTGCGTGCGCGTGGCGCTGCAGCATGACGCGGCGCCATGGACCATCGTCGCCGGCCGGCTATGGATCGCCACGGCGTTCCTCCACGGCTGGCTGTGGCTGCGCCGCGCTGCGGGCAAGGAGCCGCCGCCCACGCCCGGGAGCACCGGCAAGATCGTCACCCTGGGCCTGATCGGCGCAGCGGCGCCGTTCGCGCTGCTGTCGTGGGCCCAGACGCGCATCGACTCCGGCCTTGTGGGCATCCTGGCCGCGCTGACCCCGATCCTGGTGGGCTTCGCCGCCCCGTTGGCGGGCCTCGAAGCGCGGCTCACCCCGGCGAAGATCGTCGGCGTGCTGCTCGGCTTCGCCGGCGTCATCGTGCTGACCGGGCCGGAGGCGCTGGCGGGCCTGGGCGGCGGCGAGGTGCTGGGGCAGCTGGCGGCGGCGGGCGGGGCGGTCGCCTACGCGCTCAACGCGTTGCTGGCGCGCCGCGGCGTGGAGATCCCGCCGTTCGAGGCCGCGGCCGGCTGGACGCTGTGGGGCGCACTGTTTTCGACGCCGTTCGCAGTGCTCACCTGGGCCGGGCCGCCGGCGCCCATGGCGTGGGTGATGATCGTGGTGCTGGCGCTGGGCGCCACGGGCGTGGCGAGCGTGGCGTACTTCTCGCTGCTGCGCGCGGTGGGGCCGAACTTCGTGAGCCAGACGAACTACCTGTTGCCGCTGTGCGCGGTGGCGCTTGGCGCGCTGCTGTTCGGCGAACGGCTGGAGTGGAACGCGGCAGCGGCGCTGGTGCTGATCGGTCTGGGGCTTGTAACGACGCAGGACGGATGGCGCCGCCTGATGCGGCGCTGATCACATCGCCGCGCGGTCCGCCTCGTCCTCGACCCGCTGGTCGTTGGCGGCGTCATCGCCCGCCACCTCGACGGGATCGCCGCCCATGCTCGCGCGCAGCACAGGCTCCGGCAGCGCAGCGCGCTGCGCGGAATTGGCGGCAGCAGGACGCCCGACCGGAATGACCGGCGCCACCGGCGTCGATGCATCGAGAATGGGACGCGCCCGCTGCGGGCCGCCGCCGAAGGATTCCACCGCGGGATCGAGTTCGCCGCGCAGGTACACCGCGATCTGGCCGAGCAGGCGGGAGCTGGACAGCGTCTGCAGCCCGCGCACCGCGCCGCCGCGCTTGGACGCCTGGTAGCCGGTGACGCCGGGGCGATCGAGCCTGTCGCACCAGTAGGGCGTGAGATCGGCGAAGGAGGAGCCCGTCACCGGGTCCTCGGGCAGGCCCACGCCCGGCGCAAAGAAGCGCGAGACGAAATCGTAGGCCTTTCCCTCTTCCGCCATGGCGGTGACGGCCAGGCAACCCACGCGCGGGCCGCGCACGAGGCGCTCGATGGCGCGGATGTCGGGCTTCAGGTTGCGGACGGAGGCTTCGCTGTCGAGCACCACGGTAGCGTATTCGCCCACGAAACCGTCCACCACGCGCACGCCGGCGCCCAGCGCCGCCACGAGTTCCGCCGGCGGCGTCCACGGCATGCGCACGCGGCGCGGCAGATCGAGCGTGAAGCCCTCCGGCGTCTCGCGCACCACAAGAGGACCGGCCTGCGTGTCGAACACCACCACCTCAAGATCGCGCTCGATCTCGGTCAGCAGGATGGCGCCGGCGGCCAGCGTGGCGTGGCCACACAGCGGCACCTCGATCTGCGGGGTGAACCAGCGGAGCTGATAGTTGGCCTTCAGCCCGGTGGGCACGAAGAACGCCGTCTCCGAGCAGCGGTTTTCCGCCGCGATCGCCTGCAGCACGTCATCGGGCAGCCAGCTAGTCAGCGGCACGACGGCGGCGGTGTTGCCGGCAAACACCTTGTCGGTGAACGCGTCGACGAACCAGATGCGCATGGGGGAGCCTTCCAGACCTCACGGGCGCCACGGTGGACGCGCGGCAGTTAACGGATATTCACCACGACGAGGTAAATAGGATGAGAACGCCCGCGGCGACGACCGTTAACGCCTCTCGCGCGTAGTCCAGGCGTGGTCCACCGGGCCATGGCCTGCCCCGAAGCCGGGCGCGCGGCGGATGGCTTCCATCAGGTATTCGCGGGCGAGGCGCACGGCCTCCGCCATGCTCTCTCCACGCGCGAGATAGGCTGCGATCGCCGAGGCGAGGGTGCAGCCGGTGCCGTGGGTGGCGCGCGTGGCGATGCGCGGGCTTTGGAAAACCTGCGCACCCTCCGCGGTGACGAGCACGTCGCAGATCACGTCGCCCGCGATATGGCCGCCCTTCACCAGCGCCGCCCCCGCGCCGAGCGCGCACAGCCGTTCGCCGGCCCGCCGCTGACCGTCCACATCGTTCACAGCGAGGCCCGTGAGCGCTTCGGCCTCTGGGGCGTTCGGCGTCACCAGCGCCGCCCGCGGGACCATCAGGGCGCAAACGGTGTCCACGGCGTCCGCCGCCAGCAGCGCATGGCCGCCCTTGGCGATCATCACGGGATCGACCACCACGGGGATGCCGCGCGCGTGCCTGTCGAGCGTGGCGGCCACCATCTCCACCGTCGCCACATCGCCGAGCATGCCGGTCTTGATCGCGTCGGCGCCGATGTCGTCCAGCACCGCCTGCATCTGCGCGGCGACGATCTCCACCGGCGCCGCGTGCACGGCGGTGACGCCCAGCGTGTTCTGCACGGTCAGCGCCGTGATCGCCGTCGCCGCATAGCCGCCCAGCGCGGTCACGGTCTTGATGTCGGCCTGGATGCCGGCGCCGCCGCCGGAATCCGACCCCGCGACGATGAGGACGCGGCCCTTCATGCCACAGGCCCCGCCGACAGCTTGAGCCCGACCACACCGCCCACGATGGCCGCGACCGAGAAGATGCGCAGCACCGTGGCGGGCTCCTTCAGGAACACCATGCCGACAACCGCCGCGCCCACGGCGCCGATACCCGTCCAGATCGCGTACGCCGATCCCACGGGGATTTCCTTCATGGCGATGGAGAGCAGCCAGAAGCTGGCGACCATGGCTGCGAGCGTGGCGGCGGTGATCACATGATCGTCGCGGAAGGCGAACTTGAAACCGGCGGCCCAGCCGATCTCGAGAAGACCGGCGCCGAGCAGCGCCCACCAGTACTGGTTCATGCCCCATCCCCCTCCAGCGCGCGGGCCACACGGAGCGCCTGCACGGTTTCGGCGACGTCGTGCACGCGCAGCATCGCAGCACCCTGCCTGGCTGCAAACACCGCTGCAGCAACGGAGCCGCCGAGGCGGGCAGTTTCGTGGGAGGCGACAGCGCCATCCGCCGTCTCGATCCGGCCGATGAAGCTCTTGCGCGAGGCGCCCACCAGCACCGGGGCGATCTGCGCAAACACCGGCAGCGCCCGCAGGAGCGCAACGTTCTGCGCCAGCGTCTTGCCGAAGCCGATGCCCGGATCCACCCACACGTCGCGCACGCCCGCCGCCGCCAGCACGCGCACGCGTGCACGCAGATAGTCCGCCACCTCTCCCACCACGTCGCGGTAGCGCGGGTCGGCCTGCATGGTGGCGGGCGCGCCCTGCATGTGCATTACAATAACACTGCACCCCAGCGCCGCGGCGGTCTCCGCCGCATCGGGCGCGTTGAGGGCGTTGACGTCGTTCCAGACGCTTGCGCCCGCCTCCACCGCCGCACGGGCGATGGCGGGCTTCATGGTGTCCACGGAAACAGGAACGCCGGCGCGCACGAGCGCGGTGACCACGGGGAGCACGCGGCGGCGCTCCTCCGCCATGTCCACGGGCGCGGCGCCCGGACGTGTGGACTCGCCGCCCACATCGACGATGTCCGCCCCCGCAGCCATCATGGCGAGACCCGCCTCCACGGCGCGCGCCACGTCATCGCCGTAGCGCCCGCCATCGGAGAAGGAATCCGGCGTGACGTTGAGGATGCCCATCACGAGTGGGCCGTGGGTGATCTTCGCCTTTACACGCATAGGAGCTCTTGCGGCGCCAGGCGCCGGGCCTCTCCCTCATCCTGAGCCCGTCGAAGGATGAGCCGCCGGGACGTTCGGCCTCGCGCCCTCACCCTTCGACAAGCTCGGGGTGAGGGCAGCGCAGGCTACGCCCCCGCCGGCGCGGGATCACCGCCCCAGCTTGGACGGCGCGGTTCCGGCGCGTCGTCGACGACCGGGAGCGCGGGCGCGGGCGGCAGCGGGGTGGCGGGCGTATCGTCCGGCCGTTCCAGCTTCTCGCCGCGCAGCACCTTCATCACGTCCTCGCCGGAGAGCGTCTCGTACTCGATCAGCGCGTTGCCGAGGATGTCGAGCTTGTCGCGGTTCTCCGTGAGCACCTTGCGGGCGAGCTGTTCGCCCTCCGTGACGATGCGGCGGATTTCCTGGTCGATCAGCTTTGCGGTTTCGGCGGAGATGTTCTGCCGCTGCGTGACCGAGTGGCCCAGGAACACTTCCTGCTCGTTGGCGCTGTAGCGCAGCGGCCCAAGCAGGTCGCTCATGCCCCATTCCGTCACCATGCGGCGCGCGAGATCCGTGGCCTGCATGATGTCGTTCGACGCGCCGGTGTTGAGGTGCTCGTCGCCATAGACGAGCTGTTCGGCCACACGTCCGCCGAAGGACATGCAGATCTTCGCCTCGCACCACTGCTTGGAGTAGCTGAGCTTGTCGGCCTCCGGCAGCGACCACGTCACGCCCAGCGCGCGGCCGCGCGGGATGATCGTGACCTTGTGCAGCGGGTCGTTGCCCGGGACGAGGATGTTGAGCAGGGCGTGGCCGCTTTCGTGGAAGGCGGTGGCGCGCTTTTCCTCTTCCGTCATGGCCATGGACCGGCGCTCCGCGCCCATCATAACACGATCCTTCGCGTCCTCGAACTCGCGGCCGGTGACGTAACGCTTGCCGCGCCGCGCCGCGAGCAGCGCCGCCTCGTTCACGAGGTTCGCGAGATCCGCGCCGGAGAAGCCGGGCGTGCCGCGCGCAATAGTCTTCAGATCGACGTCCTGGCTGATCGGCACATTCTTGGTGTGCACCTTGAGGATCTTCTCGCGGCCCGTGATGTCCGGGTTGCCCACGACGACCTGGCGGTCGAAGCGGCCCGGGCGCAGCAGCGCGGGATCGAGCACGTCGGGGCGGTTCGTCGCCGCGATCAGGATGATGCCTTCGTTGGCCTCGAAGCCGTCCATCTCCACCAGCAGCTGGTTGAGCGTCTGTTCGCGCTCGTCGTTGCCGCCGCCGAGGCCCGCGCCGCGATGGCGGCCGACCGCGTCGATTTCGTCGATGAAGATGATGCAGGGCGCGTTCTTCTTGGCCTGCTCGAACATGTCGCGCACGCGGCTGGCGCCGACGCCGACGAACATTTCCACGAAGTCCGAACCGGAGATCGAGAAGAACGGCACGTTGGCCTCCCCCGCGATGGCGCGGGCGAGCAGCGTCTTGCCGGTGCCGGGCGGGCCGACCAGCAGCGCGCCCTTCGGGATCTTGCCGCCGAGGCGCTGGAACTTGCCAGGATCGCGCAGGAACTCGACGATCTCCTGCAGCTCTTCCTTGGCCTCGTCCACGCCGGCGACGTCATCGAACATGACGCGGCCTTTCGCTTCATTGAGAAGCTTCGCTTTGGACTTTCCAAAGCCCATGGCGCCGCGGCCGCCGGACTGCATCTGGCGCATGAAGAAGAACCAGGCGCCGATCAGCAGCAGCATGGGCAGCGAGCCGATGAGGATATCCACCAGCGTGGGGCCCTGCTGCTGGCGCTCCGTGCGCACGTCCACCCGGGTGGTGTCGAGCTTGGCGATGGTTTCATCGAGCGCGCCGGCCGGGACGTACGTGACGAGGGTGCGTGAGGGGGTGTCCGTCGTCTTGGCGGTGATCATCTCGCCCTTGGTGGTGATCGACTTGATCCGCCCAGCGTTCACCTCGGCCATCAGCTGGCTGTAGGATCGCTCGGTGGCGTTTCGCGTCTCGTTCTGCGGGACGATCATCTGGAAGAGGACGACCAGCAGCAGCGCGATGGCGCCCCAGATCAGCAGATTTCGGATCGGCATGAGGAGACCCTGATTGCACCCCTCCGGACCGGTTCTGGCCGACTGGGGCTTTGTGTCCTTACGAAGATAGGGTCGCGTCGGCCCTGTGAACACCACCTGTTAGCACGATGTGCTCAAGCGGCCGTGAACAGGTTGCAATTCGGGCGCCTCAAATCGCGCTTTCGGCCCGGTAAATCAGCCGTTCCACGCGTCCGGCCGGGAGCCACCGGGCCGCCACTGCGGCGCTTGGTCCCGGACCGTGAAGACGCGGGACGAGAGGATCGCCCGGCGCAGGCGCCGCCGCGACCCAGCCCGCGCCCGGCGCGGTGAGCGCAAGGCGATTGTCCCAGACCACCGTTTCGCCCGCAGGGAGTGGCAGGGCGGCGATCCCCGCCCCGCCGCCGCGGCGGCCCAGCACGCCGCCGGGATCGCGGCTGACCTGCAGACGGGAGCCTGCCCTGAACCGGGCGCCAGAAAGGGTGCCGTCCTGCCCGGCCGCGAGCCGCGCGGCCAGCCGCTGCGCGGCGGCAGGCGTCGGTTCGCGGATCGCCCCGCCATAGGCGGCGGCCACCGCCGCAAGGGCGCGGATGTGGGCCGGATTCCCGGCCGTCGCCGCAGGCAGGCTGGCGGAATCGTCGCCGAGGTCCGCGCCGGCGAGCCAGGCGCGGGCCGCATCGTCGAGCGCGGCGGCGGCGGCGGCGTGGGCGGCGGCCTCCGCGATCAGGGCCTCGGCCCCGCCGTCCGCGAGGGCTGCGCGGGCGCGCACCCGGGCGAACCGCACCAGCGCATTGGCGGGATCCTCGAGCCACGACACGCCCTCGCGCCGCAGCAGATCGCGCAGTTCGGCGCGGCGCATGCCCAGGAGCGGCCGCGCCAGCATGAGGTCCCGCCCCTCCGGCCAGACCGGACACGGCGCCCATGCCGCCATCCCGGCCAGGCCCCGATCCCCGCTGCCGGCGGCGCGGCGCAGGAACACGGTCTCGGCCTGATCGTCGGCCGTGTGGCCGAGGAAGAGCGTGCCTGCGCCGACCTTGCGGGCGAGACGGGCGAGCGCGCCGTAGCGCGCGACCCGGGTAGCCTGCTGGGAAGTCTGTGGGCCGTCGGGCCATGCGAGACGGACGACGTGGGGGTTGGCCCCGAGACTGGCCGCGATGTCTGCAGCGCGCCGAGCATCCGCGTCCGAGCCTGGCCGCAATCCGTGATCCACAATACCCGCGACCAGCGCGCGCCCCTGCGCGCTTGCGACCGGGGCCAGCATCACCATGAGGGCGGTGGAGTCGCCGCCGCCAGACGCGCCCACCAGCACGGGCTTCGCAGGCGCCAGCACACGTGCGACAAGATCGCCGAGACCATCCCGGCCCAGCCGTTGAACGCGTTGATCTTCAGCGATAGTCGTCCGGATCGGCGTCTGGGGGAACACGTTGAGCACATCCATCGACTTGCCCGGCGATGCTACTCCAGCCCCTACCCCGCCCCCAAATCGTGCGCCCGGTCCACAGACGTCTGCCGCTGATGTGCGCCACTTCTACTTGGTAGACCTGTTCCGGGGGGCTGCAGCGCTCGTCGTGCTCATCTGGCACTACCAGCATTTCTACTACGGCGCGCCGGGCGGCCCGCCCGTTTTCGCGAATCGCGCGGAACAGCCGCTCTACACCCTCCTTGCGCCGCTCTATGAACACGGCCACGCCGCCGTGCAATTCTTCTGGCTGATTTCCGGTTTCGTGCTCGCCAGCCGGTACGCCAGTGAAAAGCCGACGGCCGCCGCGTTCTTCCGCAACCGCTTCGCGCGTCTGTACCCGCTGCACTTTCTGACGCTGCTGGTTGTCGCCGGCCTCCAGTGGCTGAGCCTGCAAACCGTCGGCGAGTTCCAGATCTATCGAGTCAACGACCTGCATCACTTCGTGCTCAATCTCTTCTTCGCCTCCAACTGGGGTTTCGAGAGCGCCTACTCCTTCAACGCGCCGATCTGGTCGGTCTCGATCGAAGTCGTGATTTACGCGGTCTTCTGGCTTGCCCTGCCAGTTCTGTTCCGTTTGAGCGCAGTGATTCCCGCCCTCATCGCCGCCGTGTGTCTCGC
>JAIYAO010000099.1 GCA_027488965.1 Alphaproteobacteria bacterium | reverse complement strand
GGCGCGCCGGCGCCGGTCCGCCTGCCGGCCATCGAACCGGCCAACGTGATCACCGTGGCCACCTTCACGGCGCTGGACGAGCCGCTGACGCTGGACGCCTCCGCCCTGCGCGACACGTTCTAGCCGCCGCCGCATCCCTCTCCGTAAAAGCCCGGAAGCCCAGCGCTTCCGGGCTTTTTCATTTCCGGATGCGCGCAACAAAAGAGCCCGGCTTACGCCGGGCTCCTGATCGATCCCCTGGACGCGGGGATTACTTCTTCTCGCCTTCCGGCGCGGGCATGGGGGTTGCGCCGCCGAGCGGCGGCGTATCGGGGCCGGGCGCCGCGGCGGGCGTGAGCGGCGGCAGACGCCCTGCCACGGGCTGGGGCGCGTTGGAAACGTGGCTCGCCGCGATCAGCCACTGGCCGTCGGCCTGCTTCTGCCACACGTCGGTGAAGCGCTGGACGATCCAGGTGGGCCGGCCGTTGCGCTTGAAATCCATCGTTGCGAGGCCGGACACCACCACCGTGTCGGCGTCGAGGATCTGGGTCTCCATGGCGTTGGCCGTGTAGGCGGGCTCGGTCTTGAACCACTCGGCGAGGCCTGTCTGCGCGGTGGCGGGGTCGAACTTGTCGAGCGCATTCTGCGTGGCGTGGATGGACACGGCGCCCGGCACATAGAGCGCGGCCATCGCGGCGGCGTCGCGGGCCTTCAGGGCGGCGTCGAGCTTGGCGTAGAGCGCGTCCACATCGGCCTGCGTCGGCAGCACGACGGGCGCCGGCGCAGCGGCGGCGGGCGCTTCAGCAGTAGGCGCGGACGGCGGCGTGCAGGCGGCCATCAGCAGCATCGCGGATGCGGCGACCAGAAGTTTCGTCTTCATCGGTTTCCCTCCTCCAAGGCGGCGCCAGGCGCCGCCCCTCAAGACCAGACTAGCGCTCGACGCAGAGCGCGATGCCCATGCCGCCGCCGATGCACAGCGTGGCGAGGCCCTTCTTGGCGTCGCGACGCTTCATTTCGTAGAGCAGCGTGGTGAGGATGCGTGCGCCGGAGGCGCCGATGGGGTGGCCGATGGCGATGGCGCCGCCGTTGACGTTCACGATCCCCGGATCCCAGCCCATGTCCTTGTTGACGGCGAGCGCCTGCGCGGCGAACGCCTCGTTGGACTCCACCAGATCGAGATCCTTGACCTTCCACTTCGCCCGTTCGAGCGCGGCTTTCGACGCGGGGATCGGCCCGGTGCCCATCACGCTGGGATCGACGCCCATGGACGCCCACGAGGCAATGCGCGCGAGCGGCGTGATGCCCCGGCGTTCGGCTTCCTTCTCGGTCATCAGCACGAGGGCGGCGGCGCCGTCGTTGATGCCCGAGGCGTTGGCGGCGGTGACGGAGCCGTCCTTCTTGAACGCGGCCTTGAGCTTGGCGGCGGCCTCGAGCGTGGCGTCGCCGCGGATGTATTCGTCGCGGTCCACCGTCACGTCGCCCTTGCGGGTGGAGTAGGTGACGCGCGCGATCTCATCGACGAACTTGCCGGCCTTCTGCGCCGCGCCCGCCTTCTGCTGCGAGGCTGTGGCGAACTCGTCCTGCGCCTCGCGCGTAATCTGCCACTTCTCGGCGACGTTCTCGGCGGTGATGCCCATGTGGTAGCCGTAGAACACATCGGTGAGGCCATCGCGGATCATGGTGTCCGACAGCTCCACCGGGCCCATCTTGGTGCCCGCGCGCAGGTACTGGCAGTGGGGGGAGAGCGTCATGTTCTCCTGCCCGCCGGCGACCACGATGGAGGCGTCCCCCGCCATGATCTGCTGGTAGCCCACCACCACCGCGCGCAGGCCCGAGCCGCACACCTGGTTGAGCGACCACGCGGGGCTGGCGTCCGGCACGCCGGCGGCGCGGCTGGCCTGGCGGGCCGGGTTCATGCCCTGGTTGGCGGTCAGCACCTGGCCCAGCACCACCTCGGAGACATCGGCCCCGTCCACGCCCGCGCGCTGGAGCGCCGCGGTGATCGCCGCCTTGCCCAGGTCATGCGCCGGCACGCTCGCGAAGGCGCCGTTGAAGGAGCCGACCGGCGTGCGCGCGGCGGATGCGATGACGATGTTCATGGGTGCGGGCTCCTCGCGGGGTTTTCCCCTTACTGCTACACTGGCGCGACGAAGGGAAGCGCGCGCCGGAACAGCCGTCTCAGCGGTCGCTGGGCGGGGGCGAGCCGGCAAGTTCCGCCAGCGTTCTGCGCGTCGCGCCCGCTTCGGCTTCCAACCAGTCACGGAAGCGCGCGACCGGGCCGCCCCGGCTCGATTCGTGACGAAAGCGCGCCTGGAAAGTCCATGCCGTCCAGACACCCGTCCGCGGTGAGAACGGGAGCACAATCGCGCCCGCCGCCAGCCGCTCGGCCACAAGCGCAAGGCCGCAGATCATCAAGCCCGCGTTCGACAAGACGGCCTCGAGCCCTGAAGCGATCCGCTGAAATCTGATGCCTCGCGCCGCCGCCGACGCGCGGTGGCCGTGCGCCGCCACCCACTCAGGCCAGCCAATGGCGGACGGATCGTTGCAATAGAAATCCAGATGCAGCAACGGAAACCCTTCGAGACGATCCCCGCGCAGCCTGCCGATGCGTGCGGCGTTTTCGGGCGAGCTGATGGGAATGAGGAAGTCCGCAAAGAGCGGTGCATGACGGGCATCCTGGCGGCGTGGGCCGAAGCTGACTTCGACATCGGTCTGGCCCAATCGCAGCGGGGCGTCCCCCTCCCCGTTGATGCAAAAGCGTGTGTTGGGGAAGGCGGCCCGGAACTCTGGCAGCCGCGGCAAAAGCCAAAGTTCAACCCAGTCGGAGTTGGCCGCGATCTGGATGTCGTTGAAACGCTGGAAATCGAGCGCCTCGGCAGCCGCGGCAAGTTCTATGAAGGCCCGACTGAGGTGCGGCAGGGCGTCCGAAAGCGCCGGCGTCGGCCGCAGGCCCGACCGGCCGCGCACCACCAGATCAATCCCCAGATAGTCCTCCAGCGTCTTGATCCGCTGGCCGACGGCCGCCGGCGTGATGGACAAGATGTCCGCCGCGCCCCTCAGCGATCCGGTGCGCAGGGCGAGCTCAAGCGCCTGGAATGATTTCAGGTAGGACGGAACGACCACAGACCTTACTAAGGTTTTTCTTTAGTGATGCAAAGAATGATTAGCTTGAGCGTGCCGCGGCGCGGGCGCTAACTGGCCCACCGGGCTGCAGGGAGCGAGGCGGATGGCGTTGAAGCGGTACCTGATCGAACGCGACATCCCCGGCATCGGAGGCATGTCCATCGTGGAGTTGTGCGGCGCAGCGTGCGCCTCCAACCAGGCGATCGGCAAGATCGGGAATGGCCTGCACTGGCAGCACAGCTACGTCGCGGGCGACAAAACCTTCTGCATCTACCTCGCTGAGAACGAGGATGACATTCGCCGACACGCAGAACTCAGCGGCATTCCCGCCGGCCGGATCACTGAAGTGCCGCTGATCATCGATCCGCTGACGGCCAATAACTGAAACCGGCCCCGCAGGCCCACATCACGAGACCGCGCGAATAGGTTCGCGTGGGCAAATAGTCCGCGCGCGAACTATTCAGGAAAGGTAGATCACTATGAGCGAAGTGAACCCGGACAAGCTTAACGCCTTCGTCGGCAAGATGCTGGGCGATCTAGGGGGAGCGTTCAGCGTGCCGACGGCGCGCATCGGCTTCCGCCTCGGCCTCTTCGATGCATTGCACGCCCACGGCCCCGCGACGGCATCGGAACTGGCCGCGCGCGCGGGCGGCCTCGCCGAACGCTATGTGCGCGAATGGGCGCTGGCGCAGGCCGCCAACGGCTTCGTCAGCCATGATCCCGTGAGCGCCCGGTTCAGCCTCTCGCCTGAACAAGCGATGGTGTTCGCGATCAAGGACAGTCCCGTCTATCTCGCCGGGGCCTTCGATCTCGCGGCGGCCATGGTTGAAGGCGAGGCGAAGGTGGAAGACGGTTTCCGGACCGGCAAGGGCGTCCGCTGGGGCGACAGCGCAGGCTGCCTGTTCTGCTCCGTAGGGGCGTTTTTCCGGCCGACCTACGTCAACGCCATGGTGCAGGAGTGGATTCCGGCGCTGGACGGCATGGAGGCGCGACTGAAGGCCGGCGCAAAGGTGGCCGACATCGGTTGCGGCGTCGGATTCTCGACGCTGCTGATGGCCAAAGCATTTCCGGAGAGCACCTTCGTTGGCTACGATTTCCACGAAGCTTCGATCCTGGAAGCACGCAAGCACGCGCAAACCCATGGCGTGAGCGAACGTGTGCGCTTCGAAACGACGGCTGCAAAGGACATCACGGACCGCGATTTCGACCTCGTGACCGTTTTCGACTGCCTTCACGACATGGGTGACCCCGCGGGGTGCGCAGCTCAGGTGCGCCAGTTGCTGAAGCCGGACGGCGCCTGGATGATCGTGGAGCCCATCGCCGGGGACACGCCGCAGGAGAACATGAATGCCGTTGGCCGCTTGTACTACAACGCCTCGACGATGATCTGCGTGCCGACGTCGCTCGATCAGGAAGTGGGTGCAGCGCTGGGCGCGCAGGCGGGGGAGGCGAAGGTCACCCAGGCGGTGAAGGCCGGCGGCTTTACGCGCGTGCGCCGCGCCACGCAGGGGCCCTTCAACATGATCCTTGAAGCGAGGCCTTAGGGGGCCATGCGCGGGGCGGGGGTCGAAGCGCGGGCGGGGTGCGCCCTGCCCGCGCCGCAAGCGTTGCAGGCGAATGCCGCAATGCAGCACGCCGACCTTGCAATGGCGGACGCGAAGAGTGATTCTATGGGCTGACCCCCAGCCGCGCCCGAGCGCGAAGGAGCGCACCCCGTGGCCGACCCGAAATCCAGCACCGATGCCGGCGAGAGTGAGCAGGCGCCGCGCGAGCCCGGCGGTCCGCCCGTGGTCATCAAGAAGTACGCCAACCGACGGCTCTACAATACAGCGTCCAGCTCCTACGTGACGCTGGACCACCTCTCCGAGATGGTCCGCGCCGGGGTGGACTTCACCGTCCAGGACGCCAAGACCGGCGACGACATCACCCGCGCCGTGCTGACCCAGATCATCTTCGAGGAAGAGAGCAAGCAGGGCCAGAACCTGCTGCCGGTCCAGTTCCTGCGCCGCCTGATCCGGTTCTACGGGGACAGCATGCAGGGCTTCCTGCCGGCGTACCTGGAAATGAGCATGGAGAAGTTCACCTCCGCCCAGGACCAGTGGCGCGACCAGATCACCAAGGCGTGGTCCGGCAAGAGCCCCATCGGGGCGTTCGAGGACCAGGCCCGCGCCAACATGGCGATGTTCGAGCAGGCCATGCGCCTGTGGGCCCCGTTCGCGGCCCAGACGCCCCCGCCCGCCCCGCCGGCGGCGGAAAGCGAGGCCGACATCGGCGACCTGAAGCGCCAGATGGAAGTGATGCAGCGCCAGCTCGACCAGCTCAGCGGCAAGCGGAAACCGTAGTTTTTCATCCCCTAGCTTTTTCTTCCCCTAGCTTTTTCTTCCCCCGCTTCGCGGGGGAAGAAAAAAGAGTGCCGGCGCGCCTCGGTTAACGCCCATAAACCCTTGGCGCCCGGGTTGCATGGGCAATGCCATGGAAGCGCCCCGGCTCCCCGGACCCGATGCTGAACGCCGCTACGGACGGCGCGCCACCGATGGCGCTGCGCCCGCCCGGTACTACGCCGCGACCTTCGTGGCGCAGGTGGCCGGGCTCTCCCTGCCCCGGGACGCCGCCGACGGCGCCTATCGCCCCGACCAGCCCGCAGCCCCGACCGGCCTCGTGGCCGACGCGAAGGTCTGAGCCCGTGTGGCCGCTGACGCGCCTGATCGACTTCGCCATCGCCTTCGCGCTGGTCACGGTCCTCGGCTAGAGATCTGCGCCATGCTCTCGCCGAAGGCGAGCAGGTTGCCATCGGGCGCGAGCACCATGAACTCCCGCTGCCCGTAGGGCTGATCGACAGGCCCGTGCACATCGCCTGCGGGCAACGTGTCGAGTTTCGGCTTCAGCGATGCGAAGATATCGTCCACGCCCTCCACATCGATGTAGTAGGCGAAGCGCCGGTTGCCGGGCGGGGCGGCACACGCCGGGTCTTTCTCTTCCAGCAGGCGAAACGCCACAGGCCCGCGGCTGACATACCCGTAGTTGTTCGCGCGGAAGTCGACCGTGAAGCCCAGCAGGTCCCGGAAGAACGCAAGCGCGGCCTCGAGGTCCTGGACGTGCATGAACGGCGTCACCTGGTGGAACTTCACCTCCGCCCTCCCGGTCGCTAAGCCAGTACCAACGGGAGAGACATATGCACTTCGAGCTCGACGAGGACCATCGCATGCTGGCCGATCTGGTCAGCCGGTTCGTGACCGATCAGCTGCTGCCGCTGGAGGCCGCGGTGCTGGCGCGCGACATCGCGGGGGCCAGCGTCGAGCTCCTGCCGGAGGAGCGCGCGCGGCTGGACAAGGCGGCGCTCGACATGGGGCTGTGGGGCCTCGACGCGCCGGCCGAGATGGGCGGGGCGGACCTGCCGTGGGTGGCGCTGGTGGCGGTGAACGAGCAGATGGGCCGCTCCATCGTGCCTTACACGCTGCGCCCGGACAGCCCGAACCTGCGCATGCTGATGGCCACCTGCAACGACCAGCAGCGGGAACAGTACCTCGCGCCCTACGCGCGCGGCGAAACCATCTCCGCCATCGCCATCTCCGAACCCGGCGCGGGCTCCGATCCCGCGGGCATGCTGACGCGGGCGGAACGCGACGGCGACGACTGGGTGCTCAACGGCCGCAAGATCTGGATCACCCGCGCGGCGGTCGCCGACTTCACCATCGTGATGGCCGTGACCGACAAGGAAAAGCGCGCCCGCGGCGGCATGTCGGCGTTCATCGTGGACAAGGGCACGCCCGGCTTCAACGTGCTGCGCGAAATCCCCATGCTGGGCGGAGAGACCACCTACGAGGTGGCGCTGGAGGATTGCCGCGTCGGCGCCGACAAGTTGCTGGGCGCGGAGGGGCAAGGCTTTGCGCCGATGCAGATCCGGCTGAACACGCGCCGCCTCCAGATGGCGTGCTGGGGCATCGGCCTCGCGCAGCGTGCGCTCGACATGATGGTGGAGTACGCGCCGCAGCGGGTGACATTCGGCACGGCGTTGTCTGAACGCCAGACGGTGCAGAACTGGGTGGCGGAAGCGGCCACCAAAATCCACGCGGCGCGTCTGATGGCGTACGATGCCGCCTGGCGCATCGACCAGGGACGCGACGCACGCACGCAGGTGTCGATGGTGAAGGCGTACGGCACGGAGCTCGGGTTCGAGACGGTGGACCGCGCCATGCAGCTTTACGGCGCCATGGGCATGACGCGGGAAATGCCGCTGCACATGATGCTCATGCACGCCCG
This sequence comes from Alphaproteobacteria bacterium, assembly GCA_027488965.1. Lineage (GTDB taxonomy): Bacteria > Pseudomonadota > Alphaproteobacteria > Caulobacterales > Aquidulcibacteraceae > VFBF01. The sequence continues at coordinate 26,306 of JAIYAO010000099.1, read as the reverse complement.
AAACATGCGCATCTACGACGGCCCCACCGAAATCCATCAGTGGGTGGTGGCGCGCAACCTGCTGGGCGCCAAACGCTAGGCGCTGCGCCGGCCAGGCGCTGGGCCTGACCGGTCACGACGAGGATCAGCGATCGGCGTCCGAATCCGTCTTGGCCATGCGGAAGCCCGCGCCGCGGCTTTCGCCCGTCACGCCGTAGTGGCCGGACCGGGATCCGTCGGCCCTTTCCCAACCTTCCGCCTGCAGGCCGCGCCGGAGAAGTTCGCGCACGGCGGCGGCGCGGCTCGGCATGCGGCGCGCAAAGCGCCAGTCATCGAGGGCCTGCAGCTCAGCCGGGGTCAGCATGATCTGCAGACGTTCTTCGCGGTTCAGATCGGACATGCCTTTTCTCACGTCTTCGCCTGCGCCACGGGCTTACTCATTCGGCGCCGAAACCGGATAAGCCCACGCCTGCGCATTGGTTCCCTTCGCCGCAAATGGCCGTTGTTGGGCCATGATTGCGCCTTGAGCTTGCGGCGGCGGCCACGCTTCATGTATTCGTTGCACAATCTGACCGCGAATACTTTTCATTTCCTTCGGATGTTTAACTGGCGCCGGCAGGGCGGCGATGAAAGAACACGCCGGGCGCCGGGAGACCTGCCTTGATGCACAATGGCGCGACACTCGCCGTCCCTTTCAAGAACGGGATGGCGCCCGACGACGATCTCACGATCGCGGCGTCCGAGATCGACCACCGCATCGCCAACCATTTGTCGATGATCGCGGGCCTGGTGCGCATGCGCGCGTGCGCCGCCGACACGACCGCCCCGATCGATGCAGGCGCAGTGTTGCGCGCCGCCGCCACCCAGATCGACGCCGTGGGCAGGCTGCACCGGCTGCTGTCGCGCCGGCCCGGCGAAGGCACGGTCGATCTCGGCGGGTTCCTGCGCGAGATCTGCGATACGCTGTCCGACACCGTCGCCGCCTCGACCGACATGACCCTGACCCAGAGCTACGCCGGCGACCTGCAGCTGTCGCGGGACCGGGTCCTGCCCATCGCCCTCGTGGTCTGCGAAGCCGTCGCCAACGCCGCCAAGTACGCCCACCCCGCCGGCCTGCCCGGCCGGGTACACGTGGCGTGCATGGGCGTCGGAACCGGGGGCCTCAGCATCAGCGTGGAGGACGACGGGGTGGGCTTTCCCGAAGGCTTCGATCCCGGGCGCGACGGGGGTCTCGGCCTCCGCGTCATCCGGGCGCTGACCCGCCAGCTCGGCGGCCGCAGCACGTTCACCACAGGGTCGCTCGGCGCCCTCTACCGGCTGGACGTGCCCGCCACCGCCTGATCGGTCGGGGGCCCCTCCTGCCCTGTCCCGGGCGGCCCGCCCGCGGCGCGGGCGCCCTTCGCCGCCATGGCGGTTTCTCCAGCCGGCCGGATTGCCGCAGTCCGGGGACACCGTTAGGGTCCGCCCCCACCACAGTGGTGTTCCAGACAGCGGGCCGCGTGCGGCCGCGACGGGGGTTTTCTCGCATGGCGAATGGACCGAACGGCCTCGGGCGGATCTTCATCCGCAAGTCGGTCGAACAGATGCACACGGAGCATGAGCAGGGGGAGCTGAAAAAGACGCTCGGCGCCTGGAACCTCGTCCTGCTGGGCATCGGCTGCATCATCGGCACCGGCATCTTCGTCCTCACCGGGCGCGCAGCGGCGGAGTTCGCTGGCCCGGGCATCATGATCTCGTTCATCATCACCGGCACGCTGTGCGCGCTGGTGGCCCTGGCCTACGCGGAGCTGGCGGCGGCCATCCCGGTCTCCGGCTCGGCCTATTCCTACTCCTACGCCTCCATGGGCGAGATCGTCGCCTGGGTGATGGGTCTGCTGCTGGTGCTGGAGTACGGGCTGGCGGCCTCCACCGTGGCGGTGGGCTGGTCCGGCTATGTGGTGAGCTTCCTCGGCGACTACGGCATCACGATCCCCGCCGCCCTGCAGGCGGCGCCGGGCGTGGAAGTGCTGGACGCCAAGACCAACGAAGTCCTCGGCGTCGGCGTCGTGAACCTGCCGGCCCTCCTGGCCATCGGCGCGGTGACCATGCTGCTCACCGTGGGCGTCTCGGAATCGGCCTCGGTCAACAACGTGGTCGTCTTCATCAAGGTGGGCGTCGTGGTGGCGTTCATCGTCATCGGCGCGCCGTTCGTGGACACCGCCAACTGGACGCCGCTGATCCCCGAACAGGTCCCCGCCCCGCCGCCCGGCACGGACATGAGCCTGGGCGCCCAGATCTGGCGCGCCCTCGGCGACGTCGTCACCGCCCGCGAGGACGCTCCCGCCTACGGCATGGGCGGCCTGATCACCGCGGCGGCCACGATCTTCTTCGCCTACATCGGCTTTGAGGCCGTCTCCACCGCCGGCGCGGAATCGAAGAACCCGGCGCGCGACATGCCCATCGGCATCCTCGGCTCGCTGATCGTGTGCACGATCCTCTACATCCTCACCTGCGCCGTGCTGGTGGGCATCGTGCCCTACCAGCAGCTCAACAACCCCGCCCCCATCGCCATGGCGGTGGACGCCATCGGGCTCGGCTGGTTCGCCACGCTGGTGAAGATCGGCGCCATCGCGGGCCTGTCGTCGGTGATGCTCGTGCTGCTCTACGGCCAGACGCGCATCTTCTACACGATGTCGCGCGACGGCCTGATCCCGCCGGCCTTCGCCAAGGTGCACCCGAAGTTCAAGACGCCGTGGATCAACACGATCATCGTCGGCGTGCTGGCATCGGGCTTTGCGGGGTTCATGAGCCTCGACTCGCTGGCCAACCTCACCAACGTGGGCACGCTGGTGGCGTTCGGGATCATCTGCATCACGGTGATCTACCTGCGCTTTGCGCGCCCGGACATGAAGCGGCCGTTCCGGATGCCGACGGCGGTGATGCTGCCCGTGGCGGGCCTCGGCGCGCTGATGTGCTTCATCCTGCTGATGGCGCTGATGGCGCATACGCAGACGCGGAACTTCTTCCTGATCTACCTGGTGATCGGGTTCGGCGTGTACTTCCTCTACGGCCTGTCGCACTCCAAGCTCGCCAAGGGCGAAGTGGTGGGCGGGCACGAAGCCAAGCCGGGCGAACTGCCGGGCGGCTGACCTGAACGACGCGGCCGGTCCCGATGTTCGCGTCGGGGCCGGGCGTGCTTCAGGCGATGCCCGTTAGGCCACGCCTACTAAGCCACACCCACTCTGGGCGGCCCGCCCTCGAACGCCTTCGTGGGGCCGAACGCCTTGTCCAGCGTGCGCGTGGAGTCCCGGGCAAGCTCGATGGCCTGGGTCAGGCAGCGCAGCACTTCCATGTTGTTGGCCACCACGTGCTGCGCCTCCGGGCGGTCGTCGGTGGCGACCTTGGCGCAGCGCTTGAGCACGTCGGCGCGCAGCACCACGAGGATGTCCTCCAGCTTGTAGCCGCCGGGGTTTTCTTCGGAAACGAGGAACCGGGTCACGGGCGCCCTCCCTTGTCGTTGGGTCTGATCGCGGGCCGGCGGGCTTTCCACCGGGAGCGTGCGACCTTACGACTGCAGCCTCAACATCACGTTAAGGGTTCGGCATGGCGTTCGCGGCGGTGATCTGGGACTTCGGCGGCGTATTCACCACCTCGCCCTTCGAGGCCTTCAACCGCTTCGAGTCCGCGCAGGGCCTGCCCACGGATTTCATCCGCACCGTCAACGCCACAAATCCCGATGCGAACGCCTGGGCGCTGTTCGAGCGCGCCGAGATCGACCCCGCCACATTCGACACCCGCTTCCTCACGGAGAGCACCGCGCTGGGCCACCCCGTGCGCGGCGCGGACGTGCTGCCGCTGCTATCGGGGGACGTGCGCCCGAAGGTGGTGGCGGCGCTCAACGCCTGCCGGGCGCAGTACAAGGTGGGCTGCATCACCAACAACGTGAAGACCGGCGCGGGGGCCGGCATGGCGGGCAGCGCCGAGAAGGCCGCCGCCGTCGCCGGCATCATGTCCCTGTTCCACCACGTGATCGAAAGCTCGAAGCTGGGCATCCGCAAGCCGGACCCGCGCATCTACGCGCTGATGTGCGAAGCGCTCGACGTGGACCCGAAGGCCTGCATCTATCTCGACGATCTCGGCGTAAACCTGAAGCCAGCCCGCGCCATGGGCATGGCGACGATCAAGGCCGAAACCGAAGCGCAGATGCTGGGCGAACTGGCGGCGCTGACGGGATTGCCGGTGGCATAGGAGCAGCAGCATGGATCGCACGAAGATCGGCGCCGAGGCGGCCGTCGCGCAGGTTCCGGAGTGGCGCCGGGTCGACGGCCGCGACGCCATCGCCAAGCGCTTCCAGTTCTCCGATTTCAAGCACGCCTTCGCGTTCATGACGCAGGTGGCGCTGAAGGCCGAGCAGATGGACCACCATCCCGAGTGGGCCAACGTCTACAACCGGGTGGACATCACGCTCACCACGCACGACGCCGACGGCGTCACCGCCCTCGACGTGCAGCTGGCGAAGTATTGCGACGAGATCGCGCCGTGACGCGCGCATGAGCCCTGCGCAAGCGTCGTCCGCGGAATGGCGCCGGGGCTGGCCCATCGTGATCGGCGTGGCGCTGGGCGCGGGCACCGGCGGGGGGCTCTTCTTCTACATCTCCAGCCTGTTCGTCTCCGGCCTGCAGGCCGAGTTCGGCTGGTCGCGCGGCGACATCGCGGGCGTGTTCGCCATCGCCGGCCTCGGCGCGCTGGCGTCTCCGTTGATCGGCTGGCTGGTGGACCGCATCGGGTTCAAGCCGGTGGCGACGGCCTGCACCATAGGCCTTGTGGCGCTGTATCTGACGTTCGCCACCTTCGACGGGCCGCTGCTCGGCTTTCTCGCGCTGTCGGCGTTCTACGGGCTGTTTGCCGTGGGCTCGGGCGCGCTCGTCTACACCCGGCCCATCAATGCGTGGTTCGACCGCCACCGTGGCTTGGCGCTCGGCATCTCCACGCTGGGCGTGTCGGTGTTCGCCATCGTCTCCCCGCCGCTGCTGCAGGCGGTGATGGCCGAACACGGCTGGCGCGCGGGGTACCTTGCGCTCGCAGCGCTTGCCCTGGGCATCGGCCTGCCGGCGATGCTGCTGCTGGTGCGCCCCACTCCACCCGCCGCGAAGACCGTGGACGCGGCGGAGGCGCCGGCGCCGGCCCTCCAGGGCATGAGCGTGAGCGAAGCGATGCGCACGGGCCCGTTCTGGATGATGGCGCTGGCGCTGGCGGCGATCAACGCGGCGGGCACGGGCCTGCTCAGCCAGCTTGCGCCGCTGCTGGAGGAGCGGGGCCTTACCGCCGCCAGTGCTGCGCAGGCGCTGTCGCTGTACGCGGGCGGGCTGATCGTGGGCCGGCTGGGCTGCGGGGCGTTGCTGGACCGGCTGCCTGCCGCGCGGGTGGCGGCGGCGTTCACGCTGGCGCCGGCGCTGGGCTGCGCGCTGCTGTTTTCCGGCATGCCTGGGCTCGCGTTCGCGGCGGCGGCGCTCATCGGCATCCAGCAGGGTGCAGAGACGGATGTGCTGGCGTGGTTCGTGTCGCGGGTCTTCGGGATGCGTTGCTACGGCGCCATCTTCGGCGCGGTGCTCACCATCGGCTACACCGGCACGATCGTGGGGATCCTGCTCATCGGGCGCAGCTACGACTGGACGGGCGATTATGACATGGCCGTGATCGCCGCGGGCGCAGCGTTCGTGCTGGGCGCGTTGGGGTTCCTGCTCATCGGACGCCCCGCCCATCACGTCGGCGAGGTCGCAGCCGGCCCCTGAACACTGTCGGCCGCGCGACAATCCCCTTCCACCGCGCCCCCGGGCGCCCTACACGGCGGCGGTGACGAAACAGCCCCCCGACACGTCCGCCATGCTCGCCAGCAACGGCTTCGCCACCGCGAAGACGCTGGCGGAGGCGCTGCCGTTCATCCAGATCTACGATCGCGAGACGGTGGTGATCAAATATGGCGGCCACGCCATGGGCGACATCGAAACCGCGCGGAAGTTCGCCGCCGACGTGGTGCTGCTGAAGCTCGTGGGCATCCACCCGGTCGTGGTGCACGGCGGCGGCCCGCAGATCAGCCGCATGCTCGACAAGGCGGGCGTGAAGTCTGCGTTCGTGGACGGCCTGCGGGTGACAGACGCGCAGACGATGGAAGTGGCCGAGATGGTCCTGTCCGGCGCGGTCAACAAGGAGTTGTCGCACCTCATCACCATGGCGGGCGCGGAGGCGGACGTGCGCGGCGTCGGCCTGTCGGGCAAGGACGCCAAGCTCATCACCTGCGAGAAGGTGTCCCGCACCCGCCGGGATCCGGACTCCAGCATCGAGCAGGTGGTGGACCTCGGCTTCGTGGGCGAACCCACCGCCATCGATCCGAAACTGATCGAGGCGCTCATCAACGCCGCCGACGATTACATCCCGGTCATCGCGCCCATCGGCGTGGCGGCCGACGGGGCCACCTACAACATCAACGCCGACACCGCCGCCGGGGCCATCGCCGGCGCGCTGGGCGCCAAGCGCTTCCTGCTGCTGACCGACGTGGCCGGTGGGCTCGATGCGGACAAGCAGCTGATCCGCGAGATGAGCCGCAATGACGCCAAGAAGCTGATCGCAGATGGGGTCGCGTCGGGCGGCATGATTCCCAAGCTCGAGACCTGCATCGCCGCCCTCGACGCCGGGGTGGAGGCCGCGGTCGTGCTCGACGGTCGCCAGTCTCACGCCCTGCTCATGGAGCTGTTCACCGATCATGGCGCCGGCACGCTCATCCGCTGATCCGCGCCGCTGGCGGAGCCTTCTCGGCGCGCTCATCGGCGTGGCGGTGGGCGTGTGCGCCGTGGCGGGCCTCGGCGCCGGCGCCAACGCCCAGCAGCGCCCGGCCGCCAAGGCGGCGGCGGGCGGCGGCTGGCAGCTGTGCAACCAGACCAGCTACGTCCTCGAAGCCGCCACGGGCCGCCCGGACAACCGCGCGGTGGTGGTGCAGGGATGGATCCGGCTGCGGCCCGGCCAGTGCGCCACCGCAGCGCCCGGCCCGCTCGTGCGCGGCGTGCACTACGTTTATGCCCGCACCTCGCCCGCCCACCGCGGCGGCCGCCGCCAGTGGGGCGGCGATGCGCGCCTGTGCATCGATCCCACGGCCTCGTTCGCCGTGCAGAACCCGCCCTCGTGCGAGCAGATGGGCCTGGAGGAGCGCACGTTCCGCCGCGTCCAGATCAACAAGCGCGATGCGTGGCGCACCAGCTTTTCGGAGGCCTCGCAGTACACGCTGTTCGGCGCGCGCAGCCAGGGCCTGCAGCGCCTGCTGGCGGACGCCGGCTACGACGCGCGCACCGCGTCCGGCGGCGCCGATCCCCGCCGCGCCGCCGCCGCCATCCAGCGCTTCCGCGCGGAGGCCAACATCCCGGCCAACGCCAACGAGGACCAGGTGATCGATGCGCTGGAGAACGCCGCGCGCCGTCGCGCCGCCGCCATCGGGCTGACGCTGTGCAACCGCACGTCGGGGCGGATCTGGTCCGCCGTGGCGCGCCGGCGCGGCGAAGGCTGGGAAAGCCGCGGCTGGTGGCCGCTCGGCCCCGGCGGCTGCGCCCGCGCGGTGGACGATCCGCTGCTGCAGACCGTGTACTTCGTGCACGCCGCGCTCGAGAGCCCGCAGGGCGAACGCTATCTCGCCGCCGCAGGCGAAACCTTCTGCACCAGCCCCACCAAGTTCGCCATCATCGGCCGCGAGCGGTGCGCCGACCGCTACTACGACGAGACGCTGTTCACCGCGATCTCCAGCGACGGGCGCGAAGGCCTTGTGGTGGAGTTTGCGGAAGCGGACTTCCTGCCCGCCGGGGCCCGGCCCCAGCGCAGCGCCACGACCAGCGCCACCGCCGATACGCCCGGCGTGCTGCCGGGCGCAGGGTTCGCGCGCGGCCGCGCCCCCGCCAGCGCCGGCGCCGTGGCGAGCGATGACGCAGGCCAGACTCTTCCGCCCCGGCGTCCCGCGCCGTCCGGAATCGTCACCCGCACCGACGACCGCACCACGCTGACCCTGCCAGGCCAGCGCGCTCCCGCCCCGAAGACGCCGGCCCCTGCGGCGCCCGCGCCGCAGGAGCCGCCCCGGTGACGCCATTCGCCGGCCGCGACGTCTTCGTGTTCGATCTCGACAACACGCTCTACCCGGCCGACCACGCCATCTTCGGCGCCATCGGCGACCGGATGACGGCCTACGTGCAGCGCCTCACCGGCCTGCCCGCCGACGAGGCGCTGGCGCTGCAGAACCGCTACTACCACCTGTACGGGGCCACCGTGGTCGGCCTGCAGCGGCACCACGGGGTCGATCCCGCGACGTTCATGGCAGACGTGCACGATGTGTCGTTCGACGGCGTGGCCCCCGACCCCGAGCTCGCAGGCCTGATCGGCGCGCTGCCCGGCCGGCGCTTCGTGTTCACCAACGGCGCACGCACCTACGCCCACGAAATCATCGCCCACCTCGGCTTCGGCGACGTGTTCGAGCGCATCGTTTCGCTGGAGGACGTGGACTGGATTCCGAAGCCGGAGCCCGAAGCGTTCGCGCGGATGGCGGCGCTGTGCGGGTTTGCGCCCGCCCGCGCCGTGATGTTCGAGGACCACGCCCTCAACCTCGCCGCCGCCAAGGGGCTGGGCTTTGCGACGGTGCTGGTCGGCGCCACGGCCGTGGCGGGCCCGACGGTGGACCACGCCACGCCAAGCCTCCACGCATTCCTGCGCACCGCATTGACGCCGCCGCCGCCCGCCCCTAGCCAGCACCAATGACCACAGATCTCCAGACCGCCATCGACGCCGCGTGGGACACGCGCGAGACGCTCTCCCCCGCCACCAAGGGCCCCGTGCGCGACGCCGTGGTCGCAGCCCTCGACTTGCTCGATGCGGGCCAGGCCCGCGTGGCGAGCCCCGGCGCCGACGGCGCCTGGACCGTGCACCAGTGGCTGAAGAAGGCCGTGCTGCTGTCCTTCCGGCTGAACGACAACCGCCCGATGGACGGCGCGTGGGACAAGGTCCCGCTCAAGACGGAAGGCTGGGGCGAGAACAGGTTCCGCGAAGCGGGCTTCCGCATGGTGCCCGGCTCCGTGGTGCGCCGCGGCGCCTTCATCGGGCGCAACGCGGTGCTGATGCCGTCCTTCGTGAACATCGGCGCCCACGTGGGCGAGGCCACCATGGTGGACACCTGGGCCACGGTGGGCAGCTGCGCGCAGATCGGCGCGCGGGTGCACATCTCGGGCGGCGTGGGCATCGGCGGCGTGCTGGAGCCGCTGCAGGCCAACCCGGTCGTCATCGAGGACGACTGCTTCATCGGCGCGCGCAGCGAAGTGGCCGAAGGCGTGATCGTCCGCCAGGGCGCGGTGCTGTCCATGGGCGTGTACCTGGGCGCGTCCACCAAGATCGTCGACCGCGCCACCGGCGCTGTCACGCGCGGGGAAGTGCCGCCGTACGCCGTCGTCGTGCCCGGCGCCCTGCCGGACCCGCACGGCGGGCCGTCGCTCTACTGCGCCGTGATCGTCAAGACCGTGGACGCGCAGACGCGCTCCAAGACCGGCATCAACGAGCTGCTGCGAGACTAGGACGAACGGGCGCGCACGCGCGCCCGTCCGCGTCGGGTCATCGTCCCGGCTGCACGGTGACCGTGTAGGCCACGCCGTCCGCGCCCGTGACCTGCCAGGTGTCGCCCACCTTGCGGTTGGGGCTGTGGGGCGAACACGACTTCTCGCCGCCCGCCGGCGTCAGGCAGAACTGGCCGTTCTCCACCGCCCATGCGCCCGTCACCGTCTGGTCGCCGGCCGTCATGGTGTAGGCGCCGCCGGGATTGAACTTGAACTTCAGCGTCGCGCCGTTGGCCGCGGTGGCGACCACGGTGTTGGCGGCGAAGGTGTCGGCGGTGGCGTCCGCGAAGGCGGGCGCGGCGGCGAACGACAGCGCGAAGGCGGCGGCGGCCAGAACAGTCTTCATCGGCGATCTCCCTGTGAAATCCCGCTCTCCGGGCGGGCGGCGGGACCATACCGTTGCGCCCGCACCGTGCAACCGCATCGCCATGACATTCTGGCGCGGCCTTGGCGCTTCCAACGGGCCCCCCGACCGCCTAAGTGCATGGCGATGGACTTGTCCGATCCCCTGCCGCTCGCCCAGGCGCTGATGCGCCGCCGCAGCATCACGCCGCACGACGACGACGTCCTGGCGGTGCTGATCGAACCGCTCGAGCGGCTCGGCTTCCGCATCTCGCGCCGGCGGTTCGGCGAGGTGGACAACCTCTATGCGCGGCTGGGCGACGGCGCGCCCAACCTCTGTTTCGCCGGCCATCTGGACGTGGTGCCCGTGGGCGACGCCGCCGCCTGGAGCGCCGATCCCTTCGGCGCCGAGATCCGCGACGGATGGCTCTACGGCCGCGGCGCCGCCGACATGAAATCCGCCATCGCCGCGATGGTGAGCGCTGTGGCCCGCCACGTGGAGACGGAAGGCCCGCCGCCCGGCTCCATCAGCTTCCTCATCACACTGGACGAGGAAGGCCCCGCCATCGACGGCACCCGCAAGATGCTGGAGGCGCTGGCGCGCGAGGGCGAGACCATCGACCACTGCATCGTCGGCGAACCCACCAGCGTCGACCTGCTGGGCGATACGGTGAAGAACGGCCGCCGCGGCAGCCTGAACGGCGTGATCACCATCGAAGGCCGGCAGGGTCACGTGGCCTACCCGAAGCTGGCCATCAATCCCGTGGGCGTGCTGCTGGATTTCGTGCATCACCTGCGCCACCGCATCCTCGACGCCGGGGCGCCGGGCTTCGACGCCTCGAACCTCGAGATCACCACCATCGACGTGGGCAACGCCGCCCACAACGTGATCCCCGCGCGGGCCACCGCGAAGTTCAACATCCGCTTCAACACCAACCACACCGGAGACTCGCTGCTGGCGTGGATCGAGGAGTGCCGCGAACGCACGGCGCGCTACGCCCGCGGCGCCACGGTGACGGTGGAGGCGCGCGCGGGCGCGGAGCCCTTCTTCACCACGCCCGGCCCGTTCACCGATCTCGTCTGCGCAGCCGTCGCAGACGCCACCGGGCGCACACCGAAGCTATCCACCACGGGCGGCACGTCCGACGCGCGCTACATCAAGGATTACTGCCCCGTCGCCGAACTGGGCCTGCAGAACGCCACCGCGCACATGGTGGACGAACGGGTGCGCGTGGACGACGTGCGCGATCTCGCGGGCGTGTACGCCGCAGTGCTGAAGCGCTACTTCGCGGCGTAGTCCACCCGCACCAGATAGAGCCCTTCCGCCGGCGCCACGGGGCCACACCGCGCGCGATCCTTCGCGGCGAGGGCGGCCGCCACGTCGCGCACGCGCATCCGGCCCATGCCCACCTCGGCCAGTGTGCCCGTCATGGAGCGCACCTGGCGATGCAGGAAGGAGCGCGCCTCGAACGCCAGCTCCACCTCTTCCCCGAAGCGCAGGACGCGCGCGACATCGAGCGTCTTCACCGGGCTTTTCGCCTGGCAGTGCGTGTCGCGGAACGTGGTGAAATCGTGCGCACCGACCAGCGCCTGCGCGGCATCGTCCATCGCCTCCGCGTCCAGCGGGCGGCCCATGCGCCAGACGCGGCCGCGATCGAGGGCGGCGTCCGCGCGGCGGTTGAGGATGCGGTAGCGGTAGACGCGGTGGACGGCGTCGAAGCGGGCGTGGAAATCGTCGGCGACGATCTCCGCGGACAGCACCGAGATGGGCGCCGGGCGCAGATGCGCGTTCAGCGCGTTGGCCACCACGTCCGCCTCCAGCGGTTTCGGCAGGTCCACGTGCGCTGCCTGCGCCAGCGCATGCACGCCCGCATCGGTGCGCCCCGCCCCCACCACGTCACGGCCTTCGCCGCACAGTTTTTCCACCGCCGCTTCGAGCGTGGACTGCACGCTCGGCCCCGTGGCGACGCGCTGCCAGCCGGCGAACGGGCCGCCGTCGTATTCGATCGTGAGCTTGTAGCGCGGCATCAGCCGAACGCCTTCGACACGACAAGACGCCCGCGCGCAGGCCCGCCGGCGCAGAGGCGCTTCAGCATGAAGTGCGGCCCCGGCCACGGCGAGACGTAGGATTCTGCGTCCTGCGCCGCGAAGCCGAAACGGCTGTAGTATGCGGGATCGCCCAGCACGAAGACGTGCGTCTCGTCCTGCGCCGCCATCCACTCAAGACCGTTGCGGATCAGCGCAGATCCGATGCCGCGCCCTTGCAGCTCCGGCGCGGCGCACACCGGGGCGAGTTGCAGGGCGGGATGCTTCCTGCCGCCCGCATCGATGGCAGCGCGCGAAAACAGGATGTGCCCCGCGATGGCGCCGTCCTCCACCGCCACCAGTTCAAGCACCACATCGTCGAGCGCGCGCAGCTGCGCGATGAGCGCAGGCTCGTCGGCGCGGCCGAACTCTGCGAGGAACGCCGCGCGCACGATGCCGTCGACGATCTCATGGTCGGCGGCGACCACGGGCCGGATCCTCATGTGCGCACGAGCCCCGCCGGCGCGCCCGCGCCGCGCAGGAAGTCTTCGGCGTCCAGCGCCTGGCGGCCCTCACGCTGCACGCGCATCAGGCGCACTGCGCCCTCGCCGCAGGCCACGCGCAGGTGATCGTCCAGCAGCGTGCCCGGCGCGCCGTCGCCCACCGCCACGCGCGACATGAGCGCCTTCATGCGCACGGGCCCTTGCGGGCTGGCCATCTCGAACCACGCGCCGGGAAAGGGGGAGAGACCGCGGATCTGGCGGTCGATGTCGCGGGCGGGCCGCGTCCAGTCGATGCGCGCCTCCGCGGGATCGATCTTGTGCGCATAGGTGACGCCCTCGGTCGCCTGCGGCGTCTCCACGGCGCGGCCCTCCTCGATCAGCGCCACCGCATCGGCGAGCAGCGGCGCGCCGAGGGCGGCGAGGCGGTCGTGCAATGTCTGGGCGGTGTCGTCGAACTCGATCTCCGTCTCGGCGGAGAGGATCACGGGGCCGGTATCGAGCCCCTCCTCCATGCGCATGGCCTGCACGCCCGTCACCGCATCGCCCGCCATCAGCGCGCGCTGGATGGGGGCGGCGCCACGCCAGCGGGGCAGCAGCGAGCCGTGCAGGTTGATGCAGCCGTGCCTGGGCGCTTCGAGGATGGCCTTCGGCAAGATGAGGCCGTAGGCGACGACCACCGCGAGATCGACGTGCAGCGCGGCGAACGCGGCCTGCTCCGGCGGCTTCTTCAGCGATTTCGGCGTGCGGACTTCGATGCCGCGCGCCTCGGCGAAGGCGTGCACCGGCGTCTTGCGCAGCTGCTGGCCGCGGCCCGCGGGACGCGGCGGCTGCGCATAGACGCATGCCACCTCGTGCCCCCGCGCCAGCAGTTCCGCCAGCGCCGGGACAGCGAAATCCGGGGACCCCATGAACGCGATGCGCATCGTCATCGCGCGTCAGGCCGGGCAGATGTCAGAGGCCGGCCTCGCGGCCCATGCCATCGAGGAAGCCGGAGAGCGCGCGGGCGAGTTCGAGGCCCGCGGCTTCCGCTTCCGCGCGCTGGTCGGCCGGGAGGCGGTCCAGCAGCGTGCGGCACACCGCGCTGTGCTCCACATCCGCCGTCTCGTGCACCTTGAAGAAGCGGATCGCGGACGCGTCCGTCACGCCGTAGAACTTGTCGAGCCCGTCGATCTTCGTGGTCGCCACCGCCGGCAGCTGCGTTTCGTACGCGTAGAGCGCGCCGAGGCCCGCGGCGTAGGACTGGCGCGACAGGCGGCGGAACGTCTCGATCAGCGCCGTGGTTTCGGGGTTGAGCGCCACGGCGCGGACGGCGGCTTCATCGGCGCCCATGGCGGCGGCGAAATCGAGCCACAGGGTGGCGTGATCGGTCTTGCCGGCCTCAACGCCCTCTTCCTCGGCGAGGTTCTCCGCCAGCAGGCGGCGGCCGTCGCGGTCGGGGCAGTTTGCATGGGTGGCGGAGACCGCCTGCGGGAACGCCTCCACGTGGTGGAAGTACTGCATGGCGTACGCGCGCAGCACATCCTTGGAGAGCTTGCCTTCGGTCCACGCCTGGTAGAACGGGTGCGCCAGCATGGCATGGGCGGCGACGTGGCCGTCGATGCGGGCGGCGGTGGAAAGCGTGGCGAAGCCGTCGGCCATGGGGCACCCCTTGTGGACCGCGCCCGGATGGCGCGCGAGAACGTTGTTAGCGGGGATCAGCGGCGGGCAAAAGCCCTCCGGCGCGCCCGAAGCCTCAGGCCTCGATCCGCTGCGCCTTGCGGACCTTGCGGATGGCGCTGTCGCGCTTCAGCCGCGAGAGGTGGTCGATGAACACCACGCCCTCCAGGTGATCCATCTCGTGCTGGATGCAGACGGCGAACAGCCCCTCCGCGTCCTCCTCCACCACGGCGCCATGGTAATCGAGGTAGCGCAGCTTCACCCGGGCCGGGCGTTCCACATCGTCGTAGATTTCGGGCACCGAAAGGCAGCCCTCCTCCCAGCTCTTCAGCTCCTCGGAGGCCCACACGATCTCGGGGTTCACGAAGTAGCGGGGCTCGCGCGGCGCATCCTTGGGGGCGATGTCCATCACGATGATCCGCAGCGGGACGCCGATCTGGATCGCGGCGAGGCCCACGCCCGGGGCGTCGTACATGGTCTCCAGCATGTCATCCATGAGCGCGCGGTGCGCGTCCGTCACGCCGCCCTCCACGGGCTTGGAGACCGTCTTCAGGAGCGGGTCCGGAACGGTGAGGATGCGTCGGATGGCCATGGCGAATAGCTATGAAGCGCCGCAAGGAACGTCAAGCGAACGGCGCTGCGGCCGTCACGACATCAGCGACGCCTCGATGGCGAGCGAAATGGCCCGCAGCGCGACGCCCAGCAGCGACAGCGCCCCCGCCGTGGCGACGCAGATCATCGCCGCGATCAGCCCGTACTCCACGGCCGTGGCGCCGCGGCGGTCAACGAGGAGAAGGTGAAGGCGGCGCTGCATGGGATCCTCGGGCGGGACCCCGCCCCATGCAGCGATCGGGCCAACATGGCGAACAGCCGTTAACCGGCGGCGGCGAACCGGGCGATGAGCGGGGCCACCCCCGCAAGGCAGGCGGTGTCCCGCTGCGCGCGGGCGACGATCACCGCCCCCTCCAGGCTCAGCACGGCGAGGGTGGCGGCCTCTGCGGCCCGCGCCGGCGGCAGCCCGTCGCGGACGAAGGCAGCCGCGAGGGCGGACCGCCAGCCGGCGTACGCCAGCGCCAGCGCCGCGGCGAGCCGCGGCGTCTCCGGCCCCGCCTGGGCCGCCATGGCCGAGATGAGCGGGCTCCACGCGAACGCCTCCGCCGCCATGCGGCGCGCGCACATGTCCGCGATGGCCGCCACGATGTCGGCGCCCGCCGCGCCCGCGTCCGACCGCTGCGCGATGAACGCCGCCACATCCGCTGCGATGCCCGCCACGGCGACGGCGGCGAGATCGTCCTTCCCGGCCGGAAAATGGTGATAGAGCGAGCCTTTGGGGGCCTCGGCGGCGGCCAGGATGTCGCTGACGCCCACGCCGTGGAACCCCCGCGCCTGGAACAGCGTCCGGGCGGCGGCGAGCAGGCGCTCCCGCGTGGCCGGGCGGGCGTCCGCCGATGCGGCCGCACTCATGCCGCGACGCTGAAGGCGCCGTTGGCCCGCGCCACCGGCGCGCCGTCCGCCCGCACCAGCGCGTCCGCGAAGCCCATGGTGCGCCCGGCCTTGAGCACGCGGGGCTCCACCACCAGCCACTGGCCGACCTGCGCGCTGGCCAGATAGTCCACCGCGAGATTGACGGTGACGAGCCGGGTGAGCGCGCCGCCCTGCGCCGCCGCTGCGACCCCCAGAGAAAGGCCCATGGCATTGTCCGCCAGCGCCGCGATCACGCCGCCGTGGACGAACCCGCGAGAGTTGCAGTGCGCCGCCGCCACCCGCAGCCCGATCTCGACGGCGTCGTCCGTGCGGCGGGAGTACAGCGGCTCCCACGGATCGGTGACCGGGCTCCGGCGGAAATGGGGGGCGAATCCTTCGGGCGCGTCGGTCATGGGAGGCTCCTGCCCCACACTACCGCGACTAGACCGAACGGTCTAGCGAGGTCGGTCCGTCCACCTTGCGCCCCCGGGCGCGACGGGCGATATGCGCACCGCAGGCAGGCGGCGGACGGGCGTCCCGCCAACCCGGTCAGGTCCGGAAGGAAGCAGCCGCAACGGGTAGCGCACGGGTCGCCGTCCTGTCTGCACCTCGCCCGCCTGCAGCCATTCCTGCAGCCTCGTCGAGAAACGCGGCGATATCGGCGGCGACGGCCGCCGGCCGCTCCCAGTGCACCGCATGGTTGGCGCCGCCGTGCACGCGCAGCGTCGCGCCAGGGATCGCGGCGAGAATGGCGTCCTGGTCGCTGCGCTTGCAGAAGCCGTCTTCGTCGCCCCAGACCACCAGCGTCGGCGCCTGCACCGCCCTCATGGCGCCAGGCAGGTCCACCTCCAGGAAGCCGGCGCACAGCGCCGCCCACACCCGCGCCGGAAGCTTCAGGCTCTCCGCGACGACCATCTCGAAGAAAGCGTCGGCCACCGGCGTCGACAGCGTGCCGGCCTGAAAGGCGCGCACGAAGGTCGCGTCCACCGGATCGGACAGCCCGCAGACCCCCTCATGGAGCCCGCGCACGTCCGGGTTGGACGCCATGTCCGCAAAGGCGCCGATCAGCACGAGCCGGTCCACACGCGCGGGCCGTGACGCCGCCATGAGCGTGGCGACGGCCGCGCCCATCGAGTGACCGACCGCCGTGGCGCGGGGCGCGCCGAGCGCGTCGAGGATCGCGAAGGCGTCCGCGGCCAGGTCTGCGATGGCGTAGCCTCCGTGCGGCTTGTCCGCCGCGCCGTGGCCGCGCTGCGTCGGCGCGATCACCGGCAGGGAGGCCGGCAGCGCGGCGATCAGCGGCGCAAGCGAGAGATGGGAGTCCGAATACCCGTGCAGGATCAGCAGCGGCGTCGACGCGCGCACGTCGCCGCGCACGAAGACGGGCAGGGAGACGCCATCGGGCAGGGTCACGGTTTCCGTCGTCGGCATGAGATGTCCTCCGTTCAAAGGGCGCGGGTGCGCTGGGCGAGGCGCCGCGCCCACGGGCTTTCGGGCTTGAGTGCGACACGCTCGGCTGCGACGGCTTCCGCTGCGCCCTTCAGCCCGCCGCGCAGGGCCGCGTGCATCAGCGTGAGGGTGAGGATGTCGCGCTGCGCGTGGGAGCCGCCGAAGCGATGCGCGATGCCGCGCACGCGGGCGATGACGTCCACGGCTTCCGCGAAGCGGCCGTCCTCGAACGCCACGAACGCCTCCGCGAGCGGCAGACCCACCGCGCGCGTCATCTCGGCGTTGTCGCCCGCACCGGCGGCGGCCCGGCGCATGGCGGCGAGCGTGCGCCGCACGTCGTCGCTGCGTCCGGCGCCGAGAAACGCCATCACCGCGTGGAGATCGTTGAAGGCGTAGATCCCATCCTCGGCCGCGCGGGCCCACCGCGCGGCGAGGGGCGTCCAGCGGTCGCCGACATCGACGCCCTCCAGCCGTAGCCGCCACAGCAGCGCCGAGGCGTCGATCCACTCCAACACCACGTCGCTGTCGGCGGGGCGGACCTTCCCGTCATAGACGGCGAGCGCGGCGGCGTGGTCTCCGCGGTCGAGGTCGAGCAGCGCAAGGTGCCACCAGTTGTGATAGGCGAACGCGCAGTCCGGCGCCCACGCGTCGGCGAACGCGTTCAGCCATGCGGCGCCGCCGGAAACATCCCCGCGCATTTCGTGGACGTGGGCGACCGCGTGCACGGCCCACGCGTCGCGCGGCTCGATCCGTGTGGCGTCCTCCCCCATCGCCTGCGCGCGGGCATAGTCCCCGCACTCCTCGAGGCCGAACGCGGCCATGCCGAGCACCGCGTGGCGGGCATGATCGTCCGTGCTCCATGCGCGCAGGGCCGCGAGAGGAATGTCGCGCAGGTCGGCCTGACGGCCGGTGAAGAAGCACCCCACGTGCGCGCTCTGGATGGCGACCAGATCGCGCGGGTGGTCGAGCGCGATGCGCGCGAAATCGGCGATGCTGTCGTGATACCGCCCCTGCGCCCACGCCGTGGCCGCCGCCAGGTGCGCCTGCTCGCGGTCGGTGGCGCGCGACGCGGACGCGGCGCCCGCGCGCAGCGAACGGTCCACCTCGTCGGCGAACGCGTGGTCGGTCTGCTGGGCCAGCAACCCGGCGCGGACCGCCCATGCGAGCGTGAACTCCGGATCGAGGGCGAGCGCGGCGTCGAGATCGCCGACGGGATCGCCGCGATAGAGGCGCATGGCCCGCGTCGCATCCTCGAAATGCGCTAGCGCCGCGGCGGAGGACGTGGAGACGGGGAGTCCGAACTGGTCGTGCAACATGAGGGTTTTCCTTTCAGCTCAGAGGTCGTCGAAGACAGCCCAGGCGAGGGCGGCCACGATGGGGAGGAGAAACGCAACTTCGGGTCCAAACATGACGGTGGCTTCCTGGATGGCGCAGCCGCAGGGTCGCGGCGGAGGTCCAGAGTGGCGCAGCGCCTGCCCCCGGCACTAGCCGTCTCATGGTGCGGTTCGCGCCGTTCGACGCATGTGCTTGTCCGGCAAGGCGTTTTGTGAAACTCGTCCGGTCGCCGCCACTGTAGCGCCGCCTTTCGGCCGCGCCGACTGCACCGGCGGTGCTGTACCTGTGGTATGGTTTCGCCATGACCGTGAGAGTTCTCAGCAAGGGCGGCCAGACGCGCCAGCGCCTCCTCGACCTCGCCGAGGACGCGGTGCTGGCGAAGGGGTTCGCCGCGACCTCCATCGAGGAGCTGATCGCCGCCGCCGGCATCACCAAGAGCGGTTTCTTCTATCACTTCCGGGACAAGAACGATCTCGCGAAGGCGCTGATCGAGCGCTATATCGCGCGCGAGGCCGAGCTGATCGACGGGCTGTTCGTGCAGGCCGACGCGCTCAACGACGATCCGCTGCACGGCTTCCTCATCTTCCTGAAGCTTCTCGCCGACCTCGCCGACGCGCTGCCCGGCGGCCATCCGGGCTGCATCGTCGCCTCCTACGCCTATCAGCAGCAGCTGCTGAACGACGACCTGCGCGCCCTGCTGCGCACATTCCACCTGACGCTGCGGCGGACGTTCCGGACGCGGCTGGACGCGATCGTGGCGCGCTACCCGCCGCAGGTGGAGGTCGATCTCGACGCGATGGCCGACATGCTGAGCGCCGTCATGGACGGCGGCATCATCCAGACGCGGTCGTTCGGCGATGCGGCCCTGCTGCCCCGCCAGATCATGCTTTACCGGACCTACGTCCGGCTGGTGTTCGCCGGACGGTAGCCGCAGCGCGGCTGTCGTCCGCCGCATCCGGCTTGCCCGGCGTCCGCCCATGATGTACCCTTTTTGTTCTCAGCACTCCGGAGCTCGCCCATGGCCATCACGGACACCGCCAAAACCTTCACCGAGGCCCTGCGTCGCCAAGACTACGCCGCCGCGGAGGCGATGTGGTCGGAGGATGTCGTCAGCATCGAGAACATGGACGGCCCCATGGCCCGCCTCGAGGGGCGCGAGGCCGTGCACGGCAAGAGCGTCTGGTGGTTCGGCGCGCACGAGGTCCACGCCTACGAGGTCCAGGGGCCGTTCGTGAACGGCGACCAGTTCGCCCTCGTGTTCAGGATCGACGTCACCCAGAAGGAAAGCGGCCAGCGTATCCAGATGGAGGAAGTCGGGCTCTACACCGTGCGCAACGGCAAGGTGACCGAGGAGCGGTTCTTCTACTGACCGCACGCGGGGGAAGTGGCGGCCGAAGGCCGTCGGGGGGCGCGGTTTGGCCCTGCCCGCCGCCCCCTATATGGTGGTGGAAGCCATGAGCGATGATTCCGCCCCCGCCCTGTTCGCAGACGCCAAGCCGGCGGGCGGCTACCTCGTGCTCGCGCGGAAGTACCGCCCGCGCACCTTCGAGGATCTCATCGGCCAGGACGCGATGGTGCGCACCATCGCCAATTCCTTCGCGCTGAACCGCATCCCCCACGCCTACATCCTCACCGGGGTGCGCGGCGTCGGCAAAACCACCACCGCGCGCCTGCTGGCGCGGGCCCTCAACTACAAGTCCGCCACGGTGGACGGCCCATCGGTGACGCTCGATCCGCTGGGCATCCACTGCCGCGAGATCATGGAAAGCCGCCACCCCGACGTGTTCGAGATGGACGCGGCCTCCCGCACGGGCATCGGCGACATCCGCGAGCTGCAGGAGGGCGTGCGCTACGCGCCCGTCTCGGCGCGCACCAAGGTCTACATCATCGACGAAGTGCACATGCTGTCGAACCAGGCCTTCAACGGCCTCTTGAAGACGCTGGAAGAACCGCCCCCGCACGTGAAGTTCATCTTCGCCACCACGGAGATCCGCAAGGTGCCGGTGACGGTGCTGTCGCGCTGCCAGCGGTTCGACCTCAAGCGCATCGCGCCCGACGAACTCGCCGCGCACCTCGCGCGCATCTGCGCGAAGGAGGGCGTCAACGTGGAGCCGGACGGCCTCGCGCTGGTGGCGCGCGCCGCCGAAGGCTCGGTGCGCGACGGCCTTTCGCTGCTCGACCAGGCCATCGTGCAGAAGGGCGGCGCCGCCCCCGTCTCCGCCGCCGATGTGCGCGAGATGCTGGGCCTTGCCGATCGCCTGCGCGTGGCGGACCTGTTCGATGCGGTGCTGGCGGGCGATGCGAAGGCCGCGCTCACGGAGATCAGGACCCAGTACGACAGCGGCGCCGATCCCGCGCTGGTGCTGCGCGACCTGCTGGAGATGGCGCACGAGGCCGCGCGCGTACAGGCGCTGGGGCCCGAGGCGCGCATCGTCGGCGGCCAGGACTGGGCGCAGCGGCTGCGCGCCATCGCCGCCGCCACGTCGCCCGCCGCGCTCTCGCGCCTCTGGCAGATGCTGCTGAAGGCGCTGGAAGAAGCGGTCCGCGCGCCGGAACCGATCGCTGCGGCGGAGATGGCGCTGGTGCGCCTGTGCGCGGCCGCTTCCCTGCCGCCGCCGGAAGAGATCGCGCGCATGTTGCGCGGCGGACCGGGCGTGGCGAGCCTTCAGACGCGCGCACCGGGCGCCCCGGAAGGCCCGCGCGCCGAAACCCCCACCATCAACAGCTTCGACGACGTTCTGGCCCTCATCGAGGCGCATCGCGACGTCGATCTCCAGATCGCGGTGGAACGCTATGTGCGGCTGTCGTCGTTCGCGCCCGGCGTGATCGTGTTTGCGCCGGCGCCCGGCATGCCGGAGGAGGTCCCCGCGCGGCTCGCCCGCCGGCTGCTCGACTGGACAGGGGCGCTCTGGGAAGTGCGCGCCGACGCCGCCACGGGCGTGGAGAGCTTCGCCGAACGGCGCGCGAAGGAACGCGCCGCCGCGCTGGAAGACCTGAAGCGCCACCCGTTCGTGGCGGACGCGCTGGCAGCGTTCCCCGACGCCGAGATCGTCGACTGGAAGAAGCCCGATCCCGCCACGGCCGGCGAAGTCGTGCCGCTGCGCCCCGCCCCCCGTTCACGCCGCAAGGAAGGTTGAGATGAAGGACATTTCCCAGATCATGCGCCAGGCGCAGGCCATGCAGGCCAAGATCGCCGAGGCGCAGGCGAAGCTGGAGGCCATGGAGGTGGAAGGCACCGCCGGCGGCGGCCTCGTGAAGGTGCGGCTCACCGGCAAGACCGCGCTGCTCTCCATCGTCATCGATGCCTCGCTGATGAAGCCGGAGGAGAAGGAGATCGTGGAGGACCTCGTGAAGGCCGCCCACGACGACGCGCGCCGCAAGCTGGAGGAGGCGCAGAACGAGGAGTTCAAGTCCGCCACCTCGGGCATGGGCATGCTGCCCGGCTTCAAGATGCCGTTCTGAGAGGGGCGACGCCCATGTCGACCGTCGTTTCGCGCGACCCCGAGATCATGAGCGGCGCCGCGGTCTTCTCCGGCACCCGCGTGCCTGTGCAGGCCTTGCTCGACCACATCGAGGGCGGGGAAACCATCGACGACTTTCTGGACGGCTTTCCCACGGTCAGCCGCGAACAGGTGATCGCTTTTCTCGAGGACGCCACGCACCGATTGCTCGAAACATTGCCGTGAAGATCTTTCTCGATGAGTGCGTGAATACGCGGATCTTGCGCCACATCGCCGGCCACGATGTACGCACAGCCCGGCAGATGGGGTGGACGTCGATCAAGAACGGCGCACTCCTCGCCCTGTGCGCAGGCGATTTCGACGTGTTTCTCACGGTCGACCAGAACCTCCGCCACCAGCAGAACCTGTCGGGCCTGGACTTGGCCGTGGTGGTGCTCGTGGCGCCGAGCAACCGGATCAAGGACATGCTGCCTCTCGTGCCGGCGCTGCTCGCAGCGCTCCCAACATGCAGCAAGGGTGCAGCGACCCTCGTCGGAGGCGATCGCTGATGCGCAGTTCCCGCCTTCCCTCCGTCAGTCCCGAGATCGAGAAGCTCATCGACCTGCTGGCCAAGGTGCCGGGCCTCGGCCGGCGCAGCGCGCAGCGGGCGGCGCTGGCGCTGCTGAAGAAGCGCGACACGCTGCTGGCGCCGCTGGCGCAGGCGCTGGTGGAGGCGAGCGAGAAGGTGAAGGCGTGCAGCGCGTGCGGGTCGCTCGACGCCATGGACCCCTGCGCCATCTGCGCTTCCCCCACCCGCGACCAGGGCCTCATCTGCGTCGTGGGCGAAGTGGGCGATGTGTGGGCGTTGGAGCGGGCGGGCGTGTTCCGCGGGCGCTACCATGTGCTGGGCGGCGTGCTGTCGGCGCTGGACGGCGTGCGCCCGGAAGACCTGCGCGTGGGCAAGCTGGTGGAGCGCGCCGCCGCCCCTGAAGTGCGCGAGGTGATCATCGCCCTCAACGCCACCGTCGATGGGCAGACCACCGCGCACTACCTCACGGAGCGGCTCCAGGGCGTGGATGTTGCGGTGACGCGGCTGGCGCACGGCGTGCCCGTGGGCGGGGAGCTTGAGTTGCTGGACGAGGGCACGCTGCTGGCGGCGCTCACGTCGCGGCGGCCGTTCTGACTACGTCGCCTCCCGGCACTCCAGCCGCGCCGCGGTGAGGCGGGGGTCCATCAGCCCTTCGGCGCTGTAGCGGTCCATGGCCGCTTCGTACTCCTCGAACGTCATGGTGCGGGTGAGCATGTCCCAGGCGCAGTCGCATTTGGGATCGCCCGTGGGGCACCCTTCCGCAAAGCGCGCCCGCGCCTCTGCAGGATACTCTTGCGCGACGGGCGGGCCGCCGCACGCAGCGAGAAATGCGAGAAGGAAGAGCCCGCGGATCATTGCGGGATGCTAGCACCGTCTGGTTGACAAACCGTGCCCGGCTTCAGAACGGCATGTAGTCCGAGAAGTAGGCCCCCGACAGAAGCCCCAGGCCCGCGGCCGCCGCCTGCAGGTAGCGGACGCTCACCGTGTGGTTGGCGGCGCGCTGCGCCAGGCGCACGATCCGGGAGGTCTCGAGGTCGGCGTCGACCAGTTCACGCCCGGCCGCCGTCCCGAGCGCCTCTACGGCGTGGCTGGCCGCCAGCACCGTGGAGAACGTCGACAGCGCCAGGAAGATCACCACGGTGTCCTGGCGCGGCTCCGCCAGAACGGCCGGCGCCACGAAGGCGATGACGGCGCCGAGAAATCCCGAAAGACCCGCCACCACGCCCGCCTTCTGGTCGAGCGTCGCAAGGTGCGCACGCATCACCTGCAACGGCGCCTCGCCCGTGGAGGCGCACTCGCGCTCGATCAGCTGCGCCCACCGCATGAGGCCGGGGCGCGACTGCATGAAGCCGAGCTTGGCCGTCTGGGCGCGCGCAGACAGAGACGTCAATTGGCGCCGTCTTCGAGCAGGCGCCGCGCGATCACCATGGCCTGCACTTCGCCGGCGCCCTCGAAGATGTTGAGGATGCGCGCGTCCTGCAGCACGCGGCTGATGGCGTACTCCAGCGCAAAACCGTTGCCGCCGTGGATCTGCAGCGCATTGTCCGCCGCCGCCCACGCCACGCGCGCGGCGAGCAGCTTGGCCATGCCCGCTTCAAGATCGCAGCGCTTGCCGCTGTCCTTCCGGCGTGCGGCGAAATACGTGATCTGGCGCGCGGCCATGATCTCCGCCGCCATCATCACCAGCTTGTTGGCAACGCGGGGGAACTGGAAGATCTCGTGGCCGAACTGCTTGCGGTCGAGCGCGTAGCCGAGGCCCAGCTCGAACGCCGACTGCGCCACGCCCACCGCCCGCGCCGCCGTCTGGATGCGCGCGCTTTCAAACGTCGCCATCAGCTGCTTGAAGCCCTGTCCCTCCACGCCGCCGAGGAGATTGGCCGCCGGCACGGTGAAGCCGTCGAAGCCGATCTCGTACTCCTTCATGCCCCGGTAGCCGAGCACCTCGATCTCGCCGCCCGTCATCCCCTTGGCGGGAAAATCCACGCCCGCCTCGCCGCGGGGCTTGGGCGCCAGCAGCATCGACAGGCCGCTGAAGTTGTCGGTGGCGGGATCGGTGCGCACGAGCAGCGTCATCAGGTCGGCGCGCGCGGCGTGGGTGATCCACGTCTTGTTTCCGGTGACGACGTACTTGTCGCCCTCCTTCACGCCGCGCGTGCGGAGCGCGCCGAGGTCGGAGCCGGTGTTCGGCTCGGTGAACACGGCGGTGGGCAGGATTTCGGCCGTGGCGATCTTGGGCAGCCAGAAGTCCTTCTGCGCATCGGTGCCGCCCGTGAGGATCAGTTCGGCGGCGATCTCGCTGCGCGTGGCGAGGGAGCCGGTGCCGATCCACGCGCGCGACAGTTCTTCCGACACCACGCACATGGCGGTCTTGCCCATGCCGGCGCCGCCATACTCTTCCGGGATCGTGAGGCCGAACACGCCGAGCTCGCCCATCTCCTCCACGATCTCCATGGGGATCAGCTCGTCGCGCAGGTGCCAGCCGTGGGCGTGGGGCATTATGCGGTCGTCGGCGAACCGGCGGAACTGGTCACGCACCATCTCGAAATCGGGATCGAGGCCGGTGTTCTCCACGGTGGCCTTGCGGCGGGCGCCGACCAGCAGCGCCGCGAGCGCCGCCTTCGTCTCGCGGGAGGAGCCCTCCGCCACCAGCGGACGCACCACGGCGGCGAGTGCTGCGGCCTCCGCCTCCGTGCCGAAATCGGCCGGGCGGATCATCTCCACCTGGGTCATGGGCAGGCCGCCCGACAGCTGGGCGAGATACTCCGCGAAGAGCACCTTGCAGAGCAGCGCCTCGGTCTCGCCGAACTGGCCGGCCGCCGTGAGGGCGCGGGCCCAGCCGGCGGTCTCGCGCAGCGTCTCAAGGTAGGTCGCCACCCAGGCGAGCCCATGGGCCACATGCTGCTCGGCGTCCAGCGCGCGGCGGTCGATCCGGCCGGACGCGGCCACCTTCCCCGCCACGGCCTTGCGGGCGGCGGTCACGTAGGCGTCCACGGCGGTCACGGCGGCGTCGAGCCGGGCGATAAGGTCGGTGGTCATGGTCGCTCCCTGCGGGACCCGTAGTCTAGGCTTGCTCTACGTCAGCACGGAACCCTGGACTTCGCACGTGCGAAAAAGACGCGCCCCCTGCGTTCCATGTCGTTCCGGGGGCGATTCCGGTTGCGGGCATAGTTAAGCGCCCGTAATTACCCGATCCAGTGTGCGTGACTCGCTGTCACGCCGGAGGGAGCACCATCGCATGATCGCACGCTGGCTGATTGTCGGGTTCGTTATTTGGCTTGCCATCACGGGGGCGTTTCGCTTCGCGGGCGAGACCTTCTTCAACAGCGGTCCCGGCGGCGTGACCTGGCTGTTCCTCATCCTGCCGCTGGTGCTGTTCGCCCTGACCTACGTGGCGCTGATCGTATTCAAGGTGGACCCGAACGACCGGTCCGAAGCGGCCTCCGTGTTCGCCGTCCCCGGCCTGCTGATCGGCATCTACCAGATCAACAGCTTCGGTGTGATGTATCCGAATCTGGAAGCGGCGCTGGCCAACGAGTTCGCAGCCCTCATGTTCGCCTGCTACGCGGCGGTGATCGTGGCCGGCATCCTCTCTTCCCACCTGCGCACGGCGCCCGACGGCGCCTGAACGCAGCGACACCAACGGTCAGGGGCGCGGTCTTGCGGGGCCGCGCCCTTTTTCGTTGTGCGCGGGCCGGGCGGGGGCTGATGGGCTGAATGCAGAGTTCACAGTCATTCCGGGGCATCGCGGCACGCGATGAACCCGGAACCCAGGGGCGCAAGCGGGCTTGAACGCCTGGGTTCCGGGTTCGGCCTGCGGCCGCCCCGGAATGACTGAAGAGCTGGAACGATCGGGTCGAGAACCGCTCTTGGTGCTGTGCTGAGTTCGCCTCGCGCGCGTGCTTATCCTACAGCG
>JAIYAO010000143.1 GCA_027488965.1 Alphaproteobacteria bacterium | reverse complement strand
TGCACCGACGGTCGGTTCCGGCCTGTTGGCGAGGGGATCGGGAACGGCTGGGCAATCGGTCACCGGATCGGGCAGGAAACTTGCCTTCTTGCCGGCGGTGCCGCCCGCCGAGCAGATCATGCCCGCTTCGATCTCCGCGCTGTCCTTGAGCGTCACGCCGTTCCGGTGTGTGGAGTTGGAGACCACCGCGCAGCCCTTGGCGACGACGCGCGCCTGCTTCTCGAGGTAAAGCGCCTGGTTGCCGAGAGTGTCCAGGACAAGGGCGCAAAGCGGCATTCCACCCGCCAACCGCGCCACGGCCTCGGCGTGGGGCGTGTAACCCTCGGCGTGGAACAAGCCGCCGAAAATGGATGCGACCCGCGCCTGAAGCACAACGCGCACGCCTTCGCGATTACCGATGACACCGCTGTCGATTTTCGTCAGCGTGATGCGCGGGTCGATGCTGGCCCGTGCATACGCATCCACAATGGCGGCGACGGTGGTGCGCGACGTCGAACCAAGCGGCAGCTCGCGCGCAGCGGCGAGCGCTGCGCCATCCGCCGCCGCCTGCAACTCCTCCTTAACCGAATGCGCCGTGACGAAATCGACGGCGAGCGCAGAGAAGCCGACGCCGACCGGGCCAACCACCAACGCCGCCACCAGGGCGACGTTGCCGGCGCGCGCAGCGACGAGCGCAGACCATAGGTTGCGCAGCGCCTTGTGCTCGGGGAGCCATCGCCTTTCTGTCACGGCCTCAGACGATCTCAATACATTTCGGATAGAGTTACATTGCGAAATTTAACAAACGGCCAGCGCGACATGCTTAACGCGACGGGCGCCATGCCCACCCTCATGCGCGCGCCGGCCAAGCGGCCGGGCGCCCTGCGCCGCTCCTCGATCAGCCGCAAGCTGACGGTGGCCGTGGCGCTCGCCGTGCTTGCCGCCATGACGATCCTCGCGGGCTTCGCGCTGTGGCAGGACGCCAGCCGGCAGACGCAAGGCAAGCTGGACTACCTCAGCGCAACGGCGGGCGTGTTCGCTTCAGCGACGTCGCGCGCGGTCGCCGCCGACGACGCGGGCGCTTCGCTTTCGGCGCTGCGCGGCATCGCGCGGGCGCCGGGCATCATATACGCGCGCGTGGACGGGCGCGACGGCCGCCGACTGGCGGAAATAGGGTCAGGCGTGGTGCTGGATTCCGACACGCGCTTCGAGGCCGGAAGCCGCACCTCCCTCCTCGCCGCCGTGCGAAGCGGCACACTTCAGGTGTCGCAGCCGATCGTGCAGGGCGGCGAGATCGTCGGCCGCATCACGCTGGTGGCCGACAACACCGATCTCGCGCCCCGCCTGATGGCGACCCTCGCGCAGACGATCGTCGGCGCACTTGCGGCGCTCGCCGTCGCCATCGTCGTCGCGGGGCGCCTGAAGGACGCCGTCGTGCGGCCGTTGATTGCGCTCAACGACGCCGTGCGCCGCATCGCGCGGTCTGACGCCTACGACGTACGGGTGCCCATCGAAAGCGATGACGAGGTGGGCGAGCTTTGCGGCGGCTTCAACGCCATGCTGGGCGAGATCAGTGCGCGCGAAAGCCGGATCAAGGATCTCGCCTTCCACGACACCGATACCGACCTGCCGAACAGACATGCGTTCGAACGCGCGGTCGCACGACGGCTCGCCGCAGAGACGCCGTTTGCCGTCGCCGCCATCGGCATCGACCGGTTCCAGTATGTGCGCGGCGCGATCGGCTACCGCCTCGCCAATGACCTGCTGGCGGAAATCGGGGCCCGCGCCCTCGCCGCCGGGCAGGCGGCGCGCATCTCCACGGACGCCATCGGCGTCATCATCGAAGCGCCGGACGCCGCCGCCGTGCGCCAGCGCGCCACCGCGCTTCTGATGCAGGTCGACGAGCCGATCATGCTGGGCGAGAACGCCATCGAGGTGTCGATGTCGGTGGGCCTCGCCTATGTGGGCGTCCACGCTGCAACGCCCAACGGCCTCATCGAGTGCGCCAGCATTGCGCTCGACCAGGGCCAGGCGGCGCGCACGCGGACCCACGTCTTCGACGAGGTCGCCCACGAAAAGACCGCCAGGAACGTGTCCCTGATGGCGGACATGATCCGCGCCATCAGCAACGGCGAGATGAGCATCCACCTGCAGGCCAAGTACGACCTGCGCGCACGCGCGGTGACGGGCGCAGAGGTGCTGGCGCGCTGGCATCACCCGCAGCGCGGTACGGTGCCGCCGGACCTGTTCGTCGGCATGGCGGAAGACACCGGCGCCATCAGCCTGCTGACGGAATGGTCGCTGCACCAGGCGGTGGCGTGCCAGCGGCGCCTGGTGGCGGCGGGGGCGCCCTCGGCGCTGGCGGTGAACCTCTCGGGCCGCCTGCTCGACGACGCCGCCTTCATCAACATGGCCGCCGGCCTCGTGCAACGCCGCGCGGGCGACCTGTTCCTGGAAATCACCGAGACGGCGAGCATCCACAACCAGGAGCGCGCGCTGCGCAACATCGAGACGCTGCTGGCGGCCGGCGCCTTCATCTCGATCGACGACTACGGCTCGGGCCTGTCTTCGCTGGCCTACCTCAAGCGGATTCCGGCGCAGGAACTGAAGATCGACCGCGCATTTATCGAACTGCTCGACAAGCAGCCGCGCGATGCGCTGCTGGTGAAGTCCACCATCGATCTCGCACACTCCCTGGGCATGAAGGTGACGGCGGAGGGCGTGGAGACCGAGGGTACGCTGGCGGCGTTGCAGGCGATGGGCTGCGACGTGGTGCAGGGCTACCTCATCGGGCGGCCGATGCCGGTGGATGCCTTCATCGCGTCCATGATGGCCGGCGGGCACATGGCCCTGCGCGCCTAGCGCTGGCAGACCCGGCACCAGAATGTCGAGCGTCCCGCCTGCACGAAGCGCAAGACCGGCGCGCCGCACGCGACGCACGCCTCCCCTTCCCGCCCGTAAACCTTGAACCGGTGCTGGAAGTAGCCCAAAGCGCCGTCCGCCTGCGCAAAATCACGCAACGACGATCCGCCTGCCTCGATCGCCTCGCCGAGGACGGCGCGGATCGTTTCCGCAAGCGCGCCGAGCCGCGCGCGTGCGATGCGGCCGGCGGCGCGCCTGGGTGCAATGCCGGCGCGGAACAGCGCCTCGCAGACATAGATGTTGCCGAGGCCCGCCACCACACGTTGATCCAGCAGCGTGGCCTTCACGCTCTGCGTGCGGCCGGCGAACGCGGCGGCGAGGTGCGCGGCGCCGAAAGCGTTGCCAAGAGGTT
Source organism: Alphaproteobacteria bacterium (assembly GCA_027488965.1). GTDB lineage: Bacteria > Pseudomonadota > Alphaproteobacteria > Caulobacterales > Aquidulcibacteraceae > VFBF01. The sequence continues at coordinate 13,552 of JAIYAO010000143.1, read as the reverse complement.
CGGGCCCGAGGCCCGCGAAGTACGGATGCGCGTCGAGCGCGTCGCTGGCCACAAGGTCCATGTACCCGAAGCGGCGCGGATCGTTGTATTCCACCCGCACGCCCGCATCCGTCTCCAGCACCACGTGCGTGTGCGCCTCGTCAGGTGGGCGATCATAGTAGAAGGCGCCCGGCTGCACGCGCGCATCGACGATGCTGAACCGGCCCGACATCCCGAGATGCGCCACAAACGTCTCGCCGGTATCCAGCGGCGCCACGAGATACTTCGCGCGCCGCGACAGCGCGAGCACCCGCGCGCCGGTGAGGCGCGCCGCAAATCGCTCCGGCAGCGCGAACCTAAGGTCCTTGCGCCGCGCTTCTGCGCGCACGATCCGCGCGCCCTCAAGCACGGGCGCGAGGCCTCGACGCACGGTTTCCACTTCGGGGAGTTCAGGCATCGATGACGGCCATCGGCGCACTTTGGCGGGCTGTCAACGCAGGGGGCCGCATTGACAGCCGCCCCCGCCGCGAAGACATGGCGTCCATGTGCGGAAAGTTCACCCAGCTCGCCTCCTGGGACGAGGTGCACGCCTTCTCGCAGCCTTTGGCGGCGGACGCGGACGCTCCGGTGGTGGTGTCCACGCCCATGCGGTTCGCCAAGATCATGAGGCTCGACGCGGCGGGCGTCCGCGTACTGTCGCCCATGCGCTGGGGCTTTCCCGAGAAGTCGGCCAACGCCCCCGCCCGGCCCAAGCACATGCACGCCCGCGCCGAGACCATCGACACCCGCCCGACCTTCGCGCCGGCGTTCCGGGATGGGCGCGGCATCCTGATGGTGCACACCTTCAACGAGGGCGAGGAACTCCCCAGCGGCAAGACAAAGCAGTGGACCATCGCCCCGAAGGACCGCCTGCCCATCGCCATCGCGGTGATCTTCGAGGAATGGATCAACGGCGACGAGCGCCTGCTGACCTTCGTGCTGGTGACCACGCCAGCCAACGCCCTGATCGCCCGCATCACCGACCGCATGCCCGCCATCCTGCACCCCGTCGACTGGCCGGTGTGGCTGGGCGAAACGCCCGCGCCGCTGGCGGAGGTGAAGGCGCTGCTGCGCACGTTCGAGGACGACGGCGCCTGGGAGATGGCCGAACAGGACGCGAAGCCGAGACGCCCGCCGGGGCCGACGCTGCTGTGACCCCCGCGTCCGGATGCCTTCTGGCCCCGGCCGCCCTCGGGGGGTATGAGCTAAGCCCATGTCCCACAACGAAACTCCGCCCTCCGCGCTGGCCGCCGACGTCGCTTCCTTCGGGTTTGAGGACGTCCCGCGCGAGGAGAAGGCCTCCCGTGTCCGCAGCGTGTTCGACCGGGTGGCCCGACGCTACGACCTGATGAACGACCTGATGTCCGGGGGCATGCACCGGCTCTGGAAGGATGCCGCCGTGGCGCGCCTGAACCCCCAGCCCGGCGAGACCATACTCGACGTGGCCGGCGGCACCGGCGATCTCGCCCGGCGGATCAAGGCGCGGGTGGAGGCCGCCCGCGCCCGCCGCAGCGGCGATCCCGCCCGGATCATCGTCTCCGACATCAACGAGGAAATGCTGGAGGCCGGCCGACGCCGGGGTGAGGACGGGCTGGAATGGCAGGTGGCCGACGCCGAGGCCCTGCCCTTCTCCGGGGGAATGGCCGACGCCTTCATCATCAGCTTCGGCATCCGCAACGTCACCGACGTGCAGCAGGCGCTCCATGAGGCTTACCGGGTGCTGAAACCGGGTGGACGCTTTGTCTGCCTTGAGTTTTCCCGGATGGCCATCGGCGGGGTGAGCGACCTGTACGACGCTTATTCCTTTCAGGTGATCCCCCGGATCGGGAAGCTGGTGGCCAACGACGAGGCGGCCTACCGCTATCTGGTGGAATCCATCCGCCGCTTTCCGGATCAGGAAACTTTTGCAGGCATGATCGGCAGGGCCGGGTTCACGCGCGTGGGCTGGCGGAATTTCGCTGGCGGGGTCGTGGCCCTGCACTGGGGCCTCAAGCCCTGGGGACAAAAGGTTTCGTGATGCTGGACTGGCTTGGGCATACGTGGCGGCTGACGCGGATGGCGGTGACGCTGCTCCGTTATGACGTGCTGCTGCCGCAGGAGTACCAGGACAGGACGCCGATCTGGCTCCAGGCCGTCGGCCGAATCCTGCGGATCTTCGCCCGCCCCCCCCGGGGCCAGAAGCCGGGAGAGCGGCTGGCCATGGCGCTGGAGCGGCTGGGCCCCGCCTACGTGAAGTTCGGCCAGTTCCTGGCCACCCGTCCCGACATCATCGGTGTCACCGCCGCGCAGGACCTGGGCCGGCTGAAGGATCGCCTGCCGGCATTCTCCCGCGAGCGCGCCCTCGACACCATCAACGCCGAGTTCGGCCGCACGGTGGACCTGTTCGGCGAACACTTCTCCGAAGCCATGGCGGCGGCCTCCATCGCGCAGGTGCACCAGGCGCGGCTTGACCGGGCCGGCATCGTGGCCGTGAAGATCCTACGCCCCAAGATCGAGAAGAAGATGGCCCGCGAGATGGGCGCGCTGATGTTCGGCGCGCGCATCATCGAGACGTTCGTGCCCTCCTCGCGCCGGCTGGAGCCGGTGCAGTTCGTGGAAACGGTGACGACCGCACTCTCGCGCGAGCTCGACCTGCGGCTTGAGGCCGGCGCCGGCGCCGAGTTCAAGGAAGTGGCCGCCAAGGACGGCTTCCTCAACGTGCCGGAGATCGACTGGACGCGCTCCTCCAAGCGCGTGATGACCATGCAGTGGATCGACGGGACGCCGCTGACCGACCTTGAGGGCCTGCGCGCCACGGGCGCGGACCTGCCGGCGATGGCGATCTCGGTCACGCGGGGCTTCCTGGCCGCCGCCCTCGATCATGGATTTTTCCACGCCGACATGCACGAAGGCAACCTGATCTGGGGGCGCGACGGCAAGCTCTGGATCGTGGACTTCGGCATCATGGGCCGCATCGGGGCCAAGGAGCGCCGCTACCTTGCGGAAATCCTCTACGGCTTCCTGCGCCGGGACTATCGCCGCGTGGCCGAGGTGCACGCAGAGGCGGGCTACGTCCCGGAGCGTTTCACGGTGGAGGAGTTTGCACAGGCGCTGCGCGCCATCGGTGAGCCGATCTTCTCCAAGAAGGCCGATGAAGTCTCCATGAGCCGCCTGCTGCTGCAGCTGTTCGACGTGACGCACATGTTCGGCATGCACCTGCGCCCCGAACTGGTGATGCTGCAGAAGACCATGGTGCAGGTAGAGGGCGTGTCGCGCACGCTCGACAGCAAGCACGACATGTGGGCCGCCGCGCGCCCCATCGTGGAGCGCTGGGTGCGCCGCGAACTGGGCGCCGAAAGCACCGCGCGCCGCGCGCTGGACGAGGCTGGCGGCGCGTTCGCCGCGCTCCGGAACCTGCCTCAGACGCTGGCCGCCCTCGAAGGGGCCGCCAACTCCATCCGCAACGGCCCGCCCCCGCCGGAGCGCATCCCCTTCCAGTGGCGCCACTTCTGGGTGGGCGCGATGACCGGCGTGCTTGCGCTGCTGGCGCTGATGGTCAGCAACGGCCCCCGCGCACCAGACGTGGCGCGCCCCAGCGCGGCGGAAGCCAAAGTGCGGTAACGCACCGCCTCGCGGCGTCGATTAACCCTCCGCGTGGCGAAGCCAGGTCCGCGATGCTAAAGGTCCAGCCTCCATGACAGACCGCCGCATCCTCCTCGTCATCGGCGGCGGCATCGCCGCCTACAAGAGCCTGCTGCTGATCCGGCTGCTGGCGAAGGCGGGCGTGCGCGCGCGCGCGATTTTGACGAAGGCGGGCGCGGAGTTCGTGACGCCGCTCTCCGTCGGCTCCCTGACCGAGGACAAGGTTTATGCCGATCTCTTCAGCCTCACGGACGAGGCGGAGATGGGGCATATCGAGCTGTCGCGCAGCGCCGACCTCGTGGTGGTGGCGCCGGCCACCGCGGACCTCATGGCGAAAGCCGCCAATGGCATCGCCAACGATCTGGCCTCCACCACCCTTCTCGCCACCGACAAGCCGGTGATGATGGCGCCGGCCATGAACGTGCGGATGTGGCTGCACCCGGCGACGCAACGAAACTACCACCGCCTGCTGGCGGACGGCGTCCACTTTGTGGGGCCGGACGACGGGGCCATGGCCTGCGGCGAGTTCGGCCCCGGCCGCATGGCCGAGCCCGAGGACATCTGCGCCGAGATTCTGAAAAGCTACGACGCCCGCGCCATCGGCCAGCCGCTGACCGGCCGCCGCGTGCTCGTCACGGCGGGCCCGACGCTGGAAGCGCTCGATCCCGTGCGCTTCATCTCCAACCGCTCCTCCGGCAAGCAGGGCTTCGCGATCGCCGAGGCGCTGGCGCGGCTGGGCGCGCACGTGCGCCTCGTCAGCGGGCCGGTGGCGCTGGCCGATCCGTTCGGGGTGGAGACAGTGCGCGTGGAAAGCGCGCGCGAAATGCTGGCCGCGTGCGAGGCGGGGCTGCCGGCGGACGCCGCTGTGTGCGTGGCCGCTGTCGCGGACTGGCGTCCGGAAGCGAGCGCGGTCCGCAAGATCAAGAAGGGCGCAGACGGTCCCCCGCCCATCGCACTGACCGAAAACCCCGACATCCTCGCGGCGCTGTCAAAGGCCGGCAAGAAACGCCCGCGTCTTGTCGTCGGCTTCGCGGCCGAGACCAACGATGTGGAAGCCCACGCCAAATCCAAACTCGCGCGCAAGGGGTGCGACTGGATTGTGGCCAATGACGTGAGCGGCGACGTGATGGGGGGCGACGCCAACGAGGTCATGATCGTCCGCGCCAGCGGCGTGGAGCGGTGGCCGCACATGGCGAAAAGCGCCGTCGCCGGAAGGCTCGCCGCCGAAATCGCCACCGCGCTCGGCCATTGACCGCTCAGCCGGGCGACGGCGCAGCGAGGGTCTGGTTGGTGCGGACAAGCTTCTCGATCAGATTTCGGTTGAAGCTCGTCTGCAAGGCGAAGCGCAGCACGGGTCGCGCCTTCATCGCCTTCTCCAGGGCCGAGCGTTCGAACCGGAAATAGCGGACCGGGCCTACCGCAACGGCCGTCCCGGTCGCCGGCTTCCCGCTCTGCCACGTCATCTCGCCGAGGAAATCACCCACCGAGCAGGTCGCCACCGACCGGCCGCCCGCCTCGATGCGCACCTGGCCTTCGGCGATGTAGATGAGACCGTCCACAGGCTTGCCCTCCACCGTGAGCCAGGACCCCTCCGGCGCATCGTGCCAGTACCCGGAACGGATCAACGCCGCCGCCGCGACCGGCGGCAGCGGAGGATCGAACGTGGCGATGAACTGGGCCTCCTCGGACGACCAGCGCCGCTTGCGGTTCTCCCACCACATGAACGCGAGCTGGCCCAGATTGACCAGGGTGAGCGTGACCTCCCAGAACAGCACCACCGGGTTGCCGTCCTCGTAGAGGAGCGCGTGATTGACCTGGGCGATGCTCGAGCAGATCGCGATCACGCGCAGCCAGGCGATCCGGCGCATCAGCATCGAGAGCACGAGAAGCAGGTACGTGACGTGCTCAAGCTCGAAGCGAGGCTCTTCGAACGTCCGGATGAATACCTCGAAGAATTCCATTGAAAGGATCCCCTTGCGCAACGTCCGGCCCCGCAGGGCCAAGTCTGCTGACGTCACAACTTCTAAACATAACGCAACAATGGGGAAATCAGAACCCTTGCGTGCAGAAGCGCAGGGCGCCGCGCACGGATTGCGCGAACGCTGCGGGTGAAATCCTCCCCCGTGGCGGGCGCAGGCGGGGCTGCGGCCCGCTGGCGCGACGACCGCACCTGACCTAGGAGGTTTCCATGGCACCCTCCCTCCTCGACCGTGCGGCCCACGCGCTGGCCCGGCCCTTCCGGCGCGCACGCTACAAGAAGCTGAAGGCGCGGCTGGCGGAGATCGGCGACCCGGCGACGGTGTTCTCCGAGATCTACGCCGACAATCTCTGGAACGATGCGGAGAGCCGCTCCGGTGCGGGGTCCACCATGGCCTACACCGCCAGCATCCGCGCAGCCCTGCCCCGCATCTTCGCGGAGCGGCGGATAGGGACCTTCCTCGACGCCCCGTGCGGGGACTTCCACTGGATGCGCACGGTGCCCATGCCCGGCGCACGCTACATCGGCGGCGACATCGTGCCTGCGCTCGTGGCCGACATGCAGGCCCGCTACGCCGGGGACATGCGCCGCTTCAGCGTGATCGACATCACCCGGGGCCCCCTGCCGGACGCCGATCTGTGGATGTGCCGGGACTGCTTCTTCCACCTCTCCTTCGCTGACATCGCCCGCGCCCTCCAGCAGTTCGCCGCCGCGCGCATCCCGCTGTTGCTGCTCACCACGCACATCGTCGATCCCGCATCGCCCTTCGCGAACCGCGACATCGTCACCGGCGATGCGCGGCCCATCGACCTGCGCGGCGATCCGTTCGGCTTCCCCGAGCCCCTGGACCGTTTCGAGGACTGGATCGCGCCCTTCGCGCCGCGCGAGATGGGGCTATGGAGCCGGGAGCAGGTGCTGCCCGTGGCGAAGCGGATGGCGGCGCAGTTCCTGACGTCAGAATCGCGATAGCAAGCGGCATGACCGTCGCCATCGCCATCCGCCGCCTGCCGCACAATGCCGACCTGCCCCTCCCGGCCTACGAGACGCCGCTGTCCGCCGGCATGGACCTGCGCGCGGCGGTGCCGGGGGACGCGCCGCTGACCATCGCCCCGCAAGGCCGCGCGCTGGTGCCCACGGGACTGTCGATGGCGCTGCCGGCGGGGTTCGAGGCGCAGGTGCGCCCTCGCTCGGGTTTGGCGCTGAAGAATGGCGTGACGTGCCTCAACACGCCCGGCACCATCGATGCCGACTATCGGGGCGAAGTGCAGGTGCTGCTGGTCAATCTGGGCGAAGAGCCGTTCGTGATCCGCCGGGGGGACCGGATCGCGCAAATGATCGTCGCCCCCGTCACGCAAGGCGTTTGGAAGGAAGTGGACGTGCTGGACGACACCGAGCGCGGCGCCGGCGGCTTCGGCTCCACGGGCCGCAGCTAACCGAACATCGAGCGCATGGCGGCCGCCCCGATGGGCGCGGCGAGGAACAGCCCCAGGATCGACACCGAGAACGCCGCGGCGAAGCGACGGCAGAACACGAGGCTCACGAAGGCGAGCAGGCCGCCGGCGATGGCCACCGCCTCCCCCAGCCACGATGTGTTCCCGAACAGGAAGGCGCCCGTCACCGCGCCCAACGCCACGATCACCGCAAGCACAACCAGCGGCGCCGTCCAAACCGTCATGTGCCGCAGGCAGATGCGCGCCATCGCCAGGGCCGCCAGCGCCGGAACGACGGCAAGGCCCGCCACGGCCAGGGTCGGCAATCCACCCATGACCATGGCGGCCGCGGCCCCCGCCGCAAGGCCCAGCGCCACGTACCCCACCATCAGCGCCGCGCGGTCCAGCAATGAGATGTCGCCGCCGGCGGGCACCGGCATACCCTGCTCCGCGATGGGCACAAGCGGTAAAGGACCTGTGACCGGGGACTGGAGCGCGCCATCGAAGGCCATGACAAATTCCTCATGCATCTGTGGCCACAACGTTGCAGAGGCACAGTTGTTTCCCGCCTCGCCGCCGAGCGCTATGAAAAGCCCGCTGACTTGGCGGAGGGGCGGAGCATGGGACGGGTGATTTTGGTCGTCGGCGCCCTTGTGGCGGTGCTCGTGGCCGCCGCCGTCGCCGTGGTGGCGTTTTTCCCCAAGGACCTCGTGATCGCCGAGCTGCGCAAGCAGGTGCTGGCGGCCACCGGGCGCACACTCACCATCGGCGGCGACACCGACGTGACGTTCTGGCCTGCGCTGGGCCTGTCGGCCGCGGACGTGACCCTTTCGAACCCGCCCGGCTTCGGGGATGGGCCCTTCCTGACGGCGAAGGAGATCGTGTTCGCCGTCTCCGCCGCCCCACTGCTGCGCGGCGATGTGGAGGTGAAGCGCCTGTTCCTCGATACGCCTTCCCTCACCCTGGTGGCGAAGAAGGACGGCGCGGCGAACTGGACGTTTCCCACCGAGGCGTCGGCCCCGGGACAGCCTGCGCAAAACCTGAAGGCGCTGCGCCTCGACGACATGCGCATCACCGACGGCGCCCTCTCCTTCGCCGATGAAGGCGGCGGCGAACCGCTGATGATTTCCGACATCGACGCGTCCGTGACCCTGGCTTCGCTTGATAAACCGGCGACGCTCAAGGGCGGCGTTGTCTATCGCGGCGAGACAGTGAAGCTGGACGCCGCAGTGGCGAGGCCGCGGGCGCTGCTGGAACAGGGCGCAACGCCCCTCACGCTGAGCTTGGAGGCCGCGCCCCTGAGCGCGACACTGCAGGGGCAGATCGATACCGCCACCGGCGGCGTGACGGGAAGGCTTGTCACGCGGGGCGCCAGTCTTCGTCGCGTCCTGTCCTGGATGGGATCGCCGCTGCCGGACGGGCCCAATTTCGGCGCGTTCGCCGTGGAGGCGGACATGGCCGCCTTGCTGCCGACGATCGCCTTCACGAAGGGCGCCTACAAACTCGACGCCGTCGCCGCGCGCGGCGACGTGGCGATCACCATCGCAGACAGCGGCCGGCTGGCGGCGAAAGGCGCACTCACCATCCCCACCCTCGACGTGAACCCCTATCTGCCGACGCCGCCCGCCACGCAGGGCCAGGCCGCCGCCGCGGGCGTGAACACCACGGCGGCATGGGACAGCGCGCCGATGGACCTCGCCGGTCTCAAGGCCGTCGATACCGATCTCTCCATCGGCGTCGCCGACCTGCGCTTCCAGAAGATGCAGTTCACCGACGGCCAGCTGCGCCTCAAACTCACCAACGGCGTGGCGGACGCCCACCTCACCCAGGTGCGCATGTACGGCGGCGCGGGCGCCGCGCGCCTCATCCTCGACGCGGCGGGGGCCACGCCCGTACTCCGCAGCGACATCGATGTGCGCGACGTGGAAGCGCTGGGCCTGCTCACCGCCGCCATCGGGTTCGACAAGATCGAGGGCAAGGGCCGCCTCAAGGCCGAGCTCACCGGCCGCGGCCGGTCCCAGGCCGACATCATGAGAAGCCTCGGCGGCACGCTGGGCTTTTCGTTCAACGACGGCGCCTGGCGCGGGGTGAACCTCGCTCAGGTTGCCCGCACCGTGCAGGCGGCCCTCAGCGGACAGGCCGTGGGGACCTCAAGCAAGACCGACTTCGCCGAGTTCGCCGCGGATTTCACCCTGGCCAACGGCGTGGCCGCCACCCACAACCTGCGGCTCCTGAACCCCTTCGTCCGCCTCGACGGAACCGGCGTCGTCGACGTCGGCGCGCAGACCACCGACATCCGTCTCGCGCCCCGCGCCGTGAAGAGCCTTGAAGGTCAGGGCGGCGACGCCACGCTCTCGGGCCTCGGCGTGCCGTTCCGCGCCCGGGGACCGTGGTCGAAGATCGCCTTCGCGCCGGACCTGGAGGGCCTTGCCCGGACACAGGTGACACGGGCGCTGGGCGGGCAGTCGGTGGGCGAGGCGCTGGGCGGTCTGATCAACCGCAACGCCAAGAAGAAGGAAGGCGAGACCGCCTCGCCGCTCGACCGGCTCCTGCCGCGCAAGTAGGCCTGAACCCTCGATTCACGTTTGGTCGTTCCTCCCGGCGACGGGAGCGCCTATCTTCCGCCCCATCATGAGGAGGCCCGCAATGGCGGACACGAGCGCACGCATCGGCCACGGCCTGATCTACGACAACATCACCAAGACCATTGGGAACACCCCGCTGGTGCGGCTGTCCAAGCTGGCGAAGGCGCACGGCGTCGATGCCGAGATCATCGGCAAGCTGGAGTTCTTCAACCCGATCGCGTCCGTGAAGGACCGCATCGGCGTCGCCATGATCGAGGATCTCGAGGCGCAGGGAAAGATCGGGCCGAACGCCGTGCTGATCGAACCGACGAGCGGGAACACCGGCATCGCGCTCGCGTTCGTGGCCGCCCAGCGCGGCTACCGCCTGATCCTGGTGATGCCTGAGACGATGTCCATGGAGCGGCGCAAGATGCTGGCGCTGCTGGGCGCCGAGCTTGTGCTGACGCCGGGCGCCGAAGGCATGCGCGGCGCCATCGCGAAGGCGAAGGAACTGCTGGAGTCGATGCCTGGCGCGGTCATGCCCCAGCAGTTCGCCAATCCCGCCAACCCCGCCGTCCACCGCCGCACCACGGCGGAAGAAATCTGGATCGACACCGGCGGCAAGCTCGACTTCTTCGTCTCGGGCGTGGGGACGGCGGGCACCATCACAGGCGTCGGCCAGGTGCTGAAGCCGCGGCTGCCGAACCTGAAGGTGGTGGCGGTGGAGCCTGAGGCCTCGCCCGTGCTGTCCGGCGGCGCGCCGGGGCCGCACAAGATCCAGGGCATCGGCGCGGGCTTCGTGCCCGACGTGCTCGACCGCTCCGTGATCGACGAGATCATCCAGGTGACCAACGAGGAAACCTTCGCGGTCTCGCGCGAGGCGGCGCGGCTGGAAGGCCTGCCGGGCGGCATCTCGACGGGGGCTGCGCTCTCGGCGGCGCTGAAGATCGGCGCGCGCCCGGAAAACGCCGGCAAGCGCATCGTGGCGATCATCCCGAGCTTCGCGGAGCGCTATCTCTCGACGGCGCTGTTCGAGGGGCTGTAGTCACCGGTCGATGGCTTTCTCGACCGATGAAACCGAACGCTACACGCGGCACATCCTGCTGAAGGAAATCGGCGGCCCGGGCCAGCAGCGCCTCAAGGCCGCAACGGTCGCCATCGTCGGCATGGGCGGACTTGGCGCGCCGGCGGCGCTCTATCTGGCGGCGGCGGGCATCGGGCGGCTCTTGCTGATCGATCCCGACGCCGTGGCGCTCTCCAACCTGCAGCGGCAGGTGCTGTACCGCACTGCGGATGTGGGCGCAGCCAAGGTGGCCGCCGCCGCCGCCGCGCTGCACGCACTCAACCCGCACGCGGACACGGACGCGCGCGCCGTGCGCCTCGTCGAGGCGAACGCCACCGAGCTCCTCGAAGGCGCCCACCTCGTGGTCGACGGCACGGACGATTTCGCCACGCGCTTTGCGGTCAACGCCGCGTGCCATGCGCTGGGCGTTCCGCTGGTATCCGGCGCCGTGGGCCGCTGGGACGGGCAGATCGGCGTGTTCGCATCCGGCGTCACGAAGGGCGCACCCTGCTATCGCTGCTTCGTACCGGAGACGCCGCCCGACGTTGAGCCCTGCGCAGAGGCAGGCATCGTCGGCGCGCTGACCGGCGTTATCGGCGCGATGATGGCGCTGGAGGCAATCAAGATCGTCACCGGGGCCGGGTCGCCGCTGGCAGGGCGGCTGCTGCTGTTCGACGGGCTCGGCGCCGACGCACGCACTGTGCGCCTTGCCGCCGATCCCGCCTGCCCAGTCTGTAGCGGCGGGCAGATCCGATGAGCGATACGCCAAAAGAGACCCGCGCAGATGCGTTCGCCTCCTGGCGGCGCGCACTGATCGAGGCGGCGGAGCGGGATCTCTCGGTGCGCGCGCAACTGGCGGCCACCGGCGCGCTGTTCGACGGGTACCACCCCGAGATGGAAGCCGTGCATGCGGAGAACGCCGCTCTGCTGGATCGTGCGTTCGACGCCATCGGCTGGCCGGGCCGCTCGAAACTGGGCGACGACGGCGCAAGCGCCGCGTTCCTCGTGCTGCAGCACGCCATCAGCCGGCCCGACGTCCAGCGCCGGGGCCTTGCCTTGATGCTGGACGCCATCCCGGCCGGCGACGCCAACGCCCTCGACGCCGCGTACCTGTCGGACCGGATCGCGGTGTTCGAGGGCCGGCCCCAGCTCTTCGGCACGCAGTTCGACTGGACCGGCGGCCTGCTTTCGCCCGCGCCGGTGGAGGACCCCGAGGGCCTCGACGAACGGCGCGCCAGCGTCGGCCTGCCGCCCATCGCCGAGGCGATCGCCGCGAGCCGCGACTTCGCCGCCGCCGAAGGCCACGGACCTCCCGCCGACGTAGAAGCCCGCCGCGCCGCGTCCGAGGCATGGGCCCGCAGGGTGGGCTGGCGCTAGGCTTGGCCCGCCGTTCCTGCTTTGATGCGCAGGAAAACAGGCCCGTGCAGGCGGCCGGAGGGGCGGATGCGGAATCTCCTGATCGGGGTGGCGGTGGTCATCGTCGCGGCGCTGGCCGCGGGCTTTTTCCTGCTGCAGCGGCCGGGAGAAACCCACGCCGCACTCGACGCTGCGTATGCGTCTCCTGCCTCCAAGTTCCTCGACATGGGCGGCGGCGTGACCGCCCACTACCGCGACGAAGGCAACCCCAACGGCCGCACGCTGCTGCTGGTGCACGGCTTCTCGGCGTCCCTGCACACGTGGGAAAAGTGGGTGGCGCTGCTGGGCGGGGAGTACCGCATGGTCAGCGTCGACCTGCCGGGCCATGGCCTCACGCGCACGCCGGAAGGCTACCAGCCGACCATCGAAGCCTACGCCGACTATGTGGAGGCGTTCGCGGCGAAGCTGGAACTGGCCAAGCCCGTGGTGATCGGCTCCTCCATGGGCGGCAACACCGCGTGGCAGCTGGCGCTGCGCCATCCGCAACGACCCGCGGCGCTGGTGCTGGTGGGCGCTTCGGGCTGGCCCGATCCGCGCATCGACGACGCCGAGGAGCCCGCGATCTTCAAGATGCTGCGCAACCCCGTGATGGGCCCAGTGCTGCGGCGGATGGACAACACGCCGATGGTGCGCCGCGGCCTTGAATCAACGTTCGTGGACAAGAGCATGGTCGATGACGCCATGGTGACGCGTTACGTGCGCTTCTCCCGCGCACCCAACAACGGCGATGTGCTGCTGGCGATCATGACCGGCGACCGCACGGTGGCCACGGCGGAGATGCTGGCGCCCATCAAGGCCCCGACGCTGATCCTGCACGGCCGGCAGGACAATCTCGTGGGCGTGGACGGCGCCACGCAGTTCAACGACGCAATCGCCGGCTCCCGCCTCATCGTCTACGACGATGTGGGCCACCTGCCGCACGAGGAGATCGCCCAGCGCAGCGCCGAAGACCTGAGCGCCTTCCTGCACGCTGCGTTCCCGGAGCCCGCCGCCGGCGCACCGCTCGCGGCGGCGATGGCCCCCTGACGCACCGTCACACGGACGTTGCAGACCGGACGCAAAAGGCCCGCGAGGGAGAATTCCGCATGGTCCAGACCACCCGTCGCGCTATCCTGGGCGCAGCCCCGCTGCTTGCCGTGGCTCCATCCCGCGCCGAGACCGGCGCGCGCGGCCGCTTCACGCATTCCGTTGCGTCCGGCGATCCCACGGCGCAGTCCGTGATCCTGTGGACGCGGTTCGTGCCGACGACGCCGGGCGCCGCCACCATCGGCTGGGAAGTGGCCGATGACGAAAAGTTCGCCCGCGTGCGCGCCCGCGGCGAGGCCGCCGCCACGGTGTTCAACGACTACTGCGTGAAGGTGGACGCCGGCGGCCTGGCGCCTGGCCGGCGCTATTTCTTCCGCTTTCTCTCCGCCGACGGCCCCTCCCCCACAGGCCTCACGCGCACGGCGCCAGCGGGCGA
>JAIYAO010000097.1 GCA_027488965.1 Alphaproteobacteria bacterium | reverse complement strand
TCGCTGCTGCTGCGCCGCCCGCCGGGCCGTGAAGCGTATCCGGGCGACGTGTTCTATCTCCACTCCCGCCTGCTGGAACGCGCCGCGAAGCTGAACGAGGACAACGGCGCGGGCTCCCTAACCGCGCTGCCGATCATCGAGACGCAGGCCAACGACGTGTCGGCCTACATTCCCACCAACGTGATCTCGATCACCGACGGCCAGATCTTCCTCGAGTCCGATCTCTTCTACCAGGGCATCCGCCCGGCGGTGAACGTCGGCATCTCGGTGTCGCGCGTGGGCGGTTCGGCGCAGATCAAGGCGATGAAGCAGGTGGCCGGCCCGATCAAGGGCGAGCTTGCGCAGTACCGCGAAATGGCGGCGTTCGCGAAGTTCGGCTCCGATCTCGACGCCTCCACGCAACGCCTCCTCAACCGGGGCGCGCGCCTCACGGAACTGCTGAAGCAGGACCAATTCGCGCCCTGCCCGGTGGAAGAGCAGATCGTGCTCATCTTCGCCGGCACCCGCGGCTATCTTGATCGCATCGCGACCAACGCCGTGCGCCGCTACGAGGCGGAGCTCGTGGCCTGGCTGCGGTCGAAGCAGGCCGACCTGCTGGCCGAGATCCGCACGAAGAAGGAGCTCGACAAGGCCGGCACGCTGGAAGCCAAGATCAAGGCCGCACTTGACGCCTTCGGCGCCGTGTTCGCGGCCTAAGGGGAAGATCGCGGCCCATGCCGAGCCTCAAGGAATTCCGCAACCGGATCACGAGCGTGAAGTCCACGCAGAAGATCACGAAGGCGATGCAGATGGTGGCCGCCGCCAAGCTGAAGCGCGCGCAAAGCGCCGCCGAGGCCGCGCGGCCCTACGCCAACCGCATGGCGAGCGTGATCGCCAACCTGTCGTCCAACGTGAAGGGCGACGGCGCGCCGCTGCTGCTGCGCGGCACGGGCAAGGACGACGTGCATCTCGTCGTGGTGCTCACGTCCGAGCGCGGCCTGTGCGGCGGCTTCAACACCCAGATCGTGCGCCGTGCGCGTGAGACGATTTCCGAACTGCTCGCCGCCGGCAAGACGGTGAAGATCCTTACCGCGGGCAAGAAGGGCAGGGACCAGCTGCGCCGGGTCTACGGCAGCCTGCTGGTCGAGCACATCGATCTCTCCACGTTCAAGACCATCGATTCGACCGCCGCCGCACTGGTGGCGACGCGTGTGGTCGAGATGTTCGAGGCCGGCCAGTTCGACGTCGGTACGCTGATCTATTCGCGCTTCAAGTCGGTGATCAGCCAGATCCCCACGGTCCAGCAGCTTATCCCCGCGGTGCCGCCCGCCGGCGCCGCAGCGCCGGACCTGAAGGGTGCGGTCTATACCTACGAGCCGAGCGAGGCCGACATCCTCGAAACGCTGCTGCCGCGCTACATCTCCGGGCAGGTGCTCAGCGCGCTGCTGGAAAACCAGGCCGGCTTCTACGGCGCGCAGATGAGCGCGATGGACAGCGCCACCCGCAACGCGGGCGACCTGATCAAGAAGCTGACCCTGCGCTACAACCGCCAGCGGCAGGCCAACATCACCAAGGAGCTGATCGAAATCATCTCCGGTGCGGAGGCGCTCTGATGGCAGGTCCCACATCGGTGATCGTCAGCACAACCGCGCACGCCACCGGCGGGCGCGACGGCAAGGTGCACATCGACGGCGACAGCGTCTGGGTCGCCATGGCGGTCGCCAAAGAAATGGGCGGCTCAGGCTTGGGCTCCACGCCCGAGCACCTCTTCGCCATGGGCTATGCGAGCTGCTTCAACTCGGCGCTGTTGTATGTCGCCGGCCAGAAGAAGGTCGATGCGTCGAAGGCCAGGGTCAGCTGCGAAGTGGGCATCGGCCCCGGCGTCGGCGGCGGCTTCGCGCTGCAGGCCAGGCTCACCGTGAAAATCCCGGGCATGGATGCGGCGGCGGCGAAAGAGCTCGTCGATACCGCCCACCAGGTCTGCCCCTATTCCAACGCCACCCGCGGCAACATGCCGGTCGAACTGGTGGTCGAGTAAATCCTGAAGGACGCCCGAAAATGACCAAACCCATGAAAGGCAAAATCGCGCAGGTGATCGGCGCCGTCGTCGACGTCGAGTTCGATGGCGCGCTGCCCGACATCTACAACGCGCTGGAGATGCAGCTGCGCGGCTCGCGCCTCGTGCTCGAAGTGGCGGGCCACCTCGGTGAGTCCATGGTGCGCACCATCGCGATGGACTCCACCGACGGCCTCGTGCGCGGCATGGAAGTGACCGACACCGGCGGCCCGATCTCGGTGCCGGTGGGCGAGGGCACGCTCGGGCGCATCATGAACGTCATCGGCGAGCCGGTGGACGAGGCGGGCCCTGTGGTGGGCGAGCAGCTGCGCGCCATCCACCAGCTGGCGCCGGCCTTCGTGGACCAGAAGCCGGTCCCCGAAATCCTCGTTACCGGCATCAAGGTCGTCGATCTGCTGTGCCCCTATTCGAAGGGCGGCAAGATCGGCCTGTTCGGCGGCGCGGGCGTCGGAAAAACCGTGCTCATTCAGGAGCTTATCAACAACATCGCGAAGGCCTACGGCGGCTACTCGGTGTTCGCCGGCGTGGGCGAGCGCACCCGCGAGGGCAACGATCTCTATCACGAGATGATCGAGAGCGGCGTGAACAAGCACGGCGGCGGGCAGGGCTCGCGCTGCGCGCTGGTGTTCGGCCAGATGAACGAACCGCCCGGCGCCCGCGCGCGCGTGGCGCTGACGGGCCTCACGATCGCCGAACACTTCCGCGACCAGGGCAAGGACATCCTGTTCTTCGTCGACAACATCTTCCGCTTCACGCAGGCGGGTTCTGAGGTTTCGGCTCTCCTGGGCCGCATCCCGTCGGCGGTGGGCTACCAGCCCACGCTCGCCACCGAGATGGGCCAGATGCAGGAGCGCATCACCTCCACCACCAAGGG
>JAIYAO010000072.1 GCA_027488965.1 Alphaproteobacteria bacterium | reverse complement strand
GCGGGGGCGATGCGGTTGAGCGTGAACAGCGCTGTGCAGACCCACAAGGGTGGGACGAACGCAGCGGGACCGGGGAGCGGTGTCTGAACACCATCGCCCCGCACGCCGTCGGCCCGCCGCCTCGGGGCGCACAATGCCCCGCCGTGTCGCGCCAGCGCAGAACAATCGCGGGGACGCGGGCGACGGTCGCTCTTTTCTCCAACAATTTTCGCGGGCGCCGCTCGCGTCCCCGGCCCTCCACGGGCCACCGTCGCGAAACCGCAAGGCGCAGAGCCCGGGCGGCTATGGGTGTTGCGTATCTGCTGCAGCTCTCATCCTGAGCCTGTCGAAGGACGAGGGCCATGGCGCCACTGTCCGCACTCGCTCATCCTTCGACGGGCTCAGGATGAGGGGTACACCGGAGCGCGGACGACCTCGTCCGCGTCCGCTGCCCGAGACTCGGCATGGGCGGGGGCGCCCATGCTCCGGGCCTCGTCCTTCAATGGCTCGGGGCATCAGGCGGTCAGGAGCACGACAGAAAAACCGTCGCGCGGTCCCTAGCGGCGGTTGCCGCCGCCGCCGCGTTGATCTTCTTCGGTGCGGATCGGGCTCGTGGCGCCGATGTTGCCGAAGATCTGCTCGACGATGCCCAGTTCGCGGCCGCGGGTCGGGGTGCGTTCGCCGTTGTAGGCAACGACCTGGCCCTTCTCCATGCCGAAGCGCTCCACGGTGGTCACCTTGCCGTCCGGGTCGAACTTCACCACCAGCACCTCACGCCCCACGGTGCGCGGCTTGTAGAAGGCGTACCGCTCCTGGACGGTGGAGATGTAGTACCAGGCCGTCTCCTCGAAGGCGCTCTCGGTGGAGGGCGAGCCGAGGCGGGCGAGCACGGTGGACTTGGTATCCACACCCACCTCCACCTTCTTCTGGTCTTCGTTCACGGCCGAGAAGCCGTGCGAGTCGCGCACCGGGTTGCAGGCGGTCACGGCGCCCGCCAGAAGCGCCAGCGCGGCAATCTTGCCCAGCACCTTCAACTTGTCCGGCGCAGCAAACTTGCCATGTGTCGTGCGTTCCATGACTTCACCTCATCCTTCCGGACCGGTACGTGTTGGCGCCACGCCTAGGCCGCTCCGCAGGGAGGGGCAAGTGGGGAGCGCTGTGCGCCGATGACCGCCTTCCGCCTCTTCGGAAAATCCGCCGCAAATGAGGCGGCCGACCGGATCATCGCCGCGGTCTCGCAGGCCGCCCGCACGCCGGACCTGTTCGGGGAAGGCGGCGTGCCCGATACCCTGACCGGGCGTTTCGAGGTGATGACGGCCTATGCCGCGGTGGCGCTCGAGCGGCTGAAGGCCGCGCCGGAGGCCGAACGCGTCGCCCAGACCTTCACGGACCGGCTGTTCCGCTTCTTCGACGCTGGCCTGCGGGAAGCGGGCGTGGGGGACCTGTCGGTCGCCAAGCGCATGAAGGCGCTGGCGGGCGCGTTCTACGGCCGGGTCGGCGCCTATGGCCCGGCCTTCGACGATGCCGACGCGCTGGCGGCCGCGCTGGCGCGCAACATCTGGAATGCCCCGGAGGTGCCCTTGGCGCCGGTCTTGGCGGCCCGCCTTCGGGCGGTGCGCGACCGCCTCGCCCAGACGCCGCTGGCCGCCGTGGAGGACGCCGCGGTGTGGGCCCCGGGAGGCTGATTTCCCCCTTTGGCATTCGCCCGGGCGCACAGTATGGTCCGCGCTCCGTCGCTAGACCGGCGGATTTCAACGGATCCCCTTGATGGCCGAAGGCCTCGTGATCTCCATCGACGCCATGGGCGGCGACCATGCCCCCGAGGCCGTGCTCGACGGCATCGAGATCATCGCCCGCAGAGGGCTTGGCGCCCGCTTCCTGGTGCACGGCCCCGCCGCGCGGATCACCGCGCTGCTGGAGGCGCGCCCCGCCGCGCGTGCGGCCTGCATCGTGCGCGACGCCGAGAAGGTCATCGCCATGGACGTGAAGCCCTCCCAGGCCATGCGCCAGGGCAAGGGCTCCAGCATGTGGAATGCGCTGGCGAGCGTGGAGGAGGGCGAGGCCGCCGTGTGTGTCTCTGCGGGCAACACCGGCGCGCTGATGGCCATCGCCATGATCCGCCTGCGCAAGATGGACGGCGTGCACCGGCCGGCGCTGATCGCCAGCTGGCCCACGGCGCGGGGCTTCGCCGCCGTGCTCGATGTCGGCGCCAACGTGGAGGCCGATGCCGCACAGCTTGTCGAGTTCGCCATCATGGGCGAGGCCTTCCAGCGCGCGGTCCGCGGCGACTTACGCCCGAAGGTGGGCCTGCTCAACGTCGGCTCCGAGGACCAGAAGGGCCACGAGGAGATCCGCGCGGCGGGCCGCCTCATCCGGGAATCCGGCGTAGATCTCGATTTCCACGGCTTCATCGAAGGCGATGACATTTCCCGCGGCACCGTCGACGTGGTGGTGACCGACGGCTTCACCGGCAATGTGGCGCTGAAGACAGCGGAGGGCACCGCGCGGCTTGTGGCGGGCTTCCTGCGCGAGGCGCTGTCGGGGGGCGTGCTGTCGCGGCTCGGCGCGCTGCTGGCGTACCCCGCGTTGCAGAAACTGAAGGACCGGATGGACCCGCGCTCCGTGAACGGCGCGGTGTTCGTGGGCCTGAACGGCCTGGTGGTGAAGAGCCATGGCGGCGCCGACGGCCTGGGCTACGCCGCCGCCATCGACGTGGCGGTGCGCATGGCGGGAAGCCATTTCCGCGAGGAGGTGGCCGCCAACTTGAGACGCCTCGCCGTCGCTGAACCTGCGCCCGCCGCGGCCACCGGGGCGTCGTGACCGTGCGGCGCTCCGTCATCGCAGGCGTCGGCGGATATCTGCCGGAGCGCGTGCTCGGCAACGCCGAGATCGCCGCGCGCGTGGACACGAGCGACGCGTGGATCGTCGAGCGCACGGGCATCCGTCAGCGCCACATCGCCGCCGACGGCCAGAAGACGTCCGATCTCGCCATCGAGGCCGCGCGCCGCGCGCTCGCACACGCCCGCATCGACGCCGGCGAGATCGACCTCATCGTCCTCGCCACCGCCACGCCGGACCTCACGTTCCCCGCCACCGCCGCGCGGGTGCAGGCCGCACTGGGCGTCACGCAGGGCGCGGCGTTCGACATCCAGGCGGTGTGTTCCGGCTTCGTGTTCGCCCTCGCCACCGCCGACAACATGCTCGTGCGCGGCCAGGCGAAGACCGCGCTGGTGATCGGCGCCGAGACGTTCTCGCGCATCGTCGACTGGACGGACCGGGGCACCTGCATCCTGTTCGGCGACGGCGCGGGCGCCATGGTGCTGCGTGCGGAGGACACCACGCCGGAGCGCGGCGTCATCGCCACCTTCCTGCGCACGGACGGGCGCCACCACGATCTCCTGTACGTGGATGGCGGGCCTTCGCAGACGCAGACGGTCGGTCATCTGCGCATGATCGGCAACGCCGTGTTCCGGCAGGCGGTGGAGCACATCTCCGGCGCCATGCTGGAGGCCTGCCGTCTTGGCGGCGTGTCCATCGAGGATGTGGACTGGTTCGTGCCGCACCAGGCCAACCAGCGCATCCTGGACGGCGTCGCGCGGCGTCTGTCCATCTCGCCCGACAAGATCATCACCACGGTGGCCGAGCACGGCAACACGTCGGCCGCTTCGGTGCCGCTTGCGCTCTCGGTCGGGGTGCTCGATGGCCGCGTGAAGCCGGGGCAGCTCGTGCTCATGGAGGCGCTCGGCGGGGGCCTGACGTGGGGCGCGGCGCTGGTCCGTCTCTGAAGCGCTAAAGGCAGCGACATTTGACCCGTCGTCGCAGGCCCCATATCGTTAACCATTGCGATTCCCCAGGGGCTGAGGGTGTCCGAAAAGACGATCACGCGTGCGGATCTCATC
>JAIYAO010000182.1 GCA_027488965.1 Alphaproteobacteria bacterium | reverse complement strand
CCGCGCTCCGGGCATCGCAGGTCTCGGCGAGCAGGACCGCCGGCGCCCTCGCCGGCCTGCGGTGGTTCCGCCTGCACGACTTTGCCGGCGGGGGCGCCGGCGGTCCTGTTTCGGCGGCGGGCTTGTCCCTCGAAACGCCAGGGGCAGGGTGAGGGATAAGGAAAAAACTTCGCGATGCGGCGCATGGCGTAGCACCTCGCCAACGCATGGACAGGCCGCGGGATAGCGACGGCGGCAATCCGACACCTCGAAATCCCCCGTACAGTGCCGCCCATGAACAACGACGCCACGCCCGCCCGCATCATCGCCTTCCTCATCACCGTGCTCGTCGCGTTCTTCGGCGCGTCGGCGCGGTGCGTGCGGCGGGTGCGTGGTTTGCGCGGGCCGGTGCGCGGCGCGTTCGTGCGGGTGCTGCAGGGGTTCGCCGCGCGCGGCTATGCGCTTGCCTACGTAGGCGAGGACGATGCCACGGTGGAAAAGCGCATCGCGCGCATGGAGTGGATCGCGCGGGATCCCGTGAAGGCGCTGCGCCATCTCATGCGGCTCGCGCGCGGCTTCATGCGGGCGCGGCTCGGCGGGGCGTTCGCGCCGCCGGAGGGCGCGCCGGTGGCGGTGGGGTGTGGGCTGCTTGCCGCGGGTGCGGACGCGCTCACGCTGGAACCTGATACGTAACGCAGGTCCGTAGCAAATGTGGTGCATTACGCGCTGCGCGCTAATGCACCCTACGCATCACAGAACAACGCCGCGCGAGGCCTCGCGCTGGCGCCGCTGGCGCCGCGGGCGCTACCGGAACGGCGGCGGGATCGGCAGCGGCGGCGGCGGGGCGGCCTCGTAGTAGCCGTCGGGGCGCAGGCCGCGGGCGATGGCCTTCTCCAGCGCGGCGCGCAGCTGGGCGCGGCTTTCCACAAGGCACGTCTGGCCGTCGGTGAAGGTGAGCTGCAGGCCGTCGCGGTCGGCGTCGGTCAGCAGGCGGCACTCGGGCGCGTAGGTCCATATGCGCGGGCCGTCGCGGCGCCCCAGCCCGTAGGTGGCGCGCCCGCCCTCCACGATCTGCGCCAGCATCCACTCCCGGTCGAGCGGGGTGATGCGGTAGCGGACCCGCTCGCGGGGGTTGGCGAGGGAGACGATCTCGTAGCTGTCGCCAGACCAGCGGTAGGCCACCATGTCCGCCAGCGGGCCCCCGCCCATCCGGTCAAAGGCCACGCGCTTGGCGAAGCCCTGCTGGCCGAAGGCGCGCACGCTCTCCGGGGGGGTGACCAGCGGCTCGCGCGAGGCGAAGCAGCCGGGCAGGGCCACCAGCGCCGCAGCTGTAGCCAGACAGCCGCTCAACCGCATTGCACCCGCGCGCCCATGACTCTCCGCCTATCCAAGACCACCGACCATTGCGACAATCATGGCGGGAAAGGGGCAGAACTGCCGGCCCGGTCTAGAATGCCCTTTCTAGACACACCCCCTAGAAGAAGGCGACGGGCGCAACCGGCGCCCCCGATGGAGCAAGAACAATGGCCGCAAAAGGCAAGGCGAAGGCAGCGATCACCCCGGTGGAAGCCGAGGACGTGGCGCGCAAGATCTGGCTCGCGGGCGTCGGCGCCTACGGGCGCATGTTCGCGGAAGCGCAGGACCGGGTGGAGAAGGCGGCAGGCTCCGCCGGCGACCTGTTCGAACAGCTCGTCGCCCGCGGCGAAGCGCTCGAAGACACCGTGCGCGAGCGTCTGGAGACCGTGGAAGCCACGCAGAAGGTCGCCGGCGTCATCCACAAGATCCAGGATTTCCGCGCCGAGCAGCGCGCGGCCCTGAAGGCCCGCATCGAGACCGTCCGCAAGGCGGTGGACTCCACCATCGCTCCCTACAATCCCCTCGCGCTCGCCCGCCAGGTGGAGGAGCTTTCGGCCCGGGTCGCCGCGCTGGAAGGCAAGCCCGCGCGCCGCACCAAGGCCCGTGCGCCCGCAAAGGCCGTCACGGTGAAAGCGCCCACGCGTCGCGCCGCCAAGCGCGTCGTCGCCAAGCGCACCAAGCGCTAGGCCGCGAGCGCCCGCACCGGCGCCATGATCTCGGCCGCCGCCCGGGCGATGCGCGCGCGCGGCGGTTCGGGGTCGGCTTCGAGGTCGAGCTGGGCCAGCTTGAACGCCAGCCCCAGCACCATCTCGCGGGAGAGCCGGGCGATGGCTGGTCCGTCGGCCTGGATCGCGCGCCGCGCGGCCAGCCCGTCCAGCATCGCGGCCATCCCGCCGCGCAGCGCCGCCAGCACCCGCCGGTAGCGCGGCGCCAACGCCGGGAAGGCCTGCGACAGCGTCCCCGCCTCGCGAAAGAGAAAGCGCACGTCATGCACCTCCTCCAGCAGGATCAGGACCTGGGTGTGGACTTCGTCCACCCCGGCTTCCGGGCGGTCGAGGGTGGCGATCGCCCCTTCAAGCACAAGCGCGAGTTCCGCCTCGAAGGCATCGAACAGGGTGGCGGCGATCTCGGCCTTGCCCTTGAAATGGTAGTACAGGTGGCCCGGGCTGATGCCTAAGGCCGCCGCGATATCGACCGCCGACAAAAGCGCCGCCCCCTCTTCGTTGAAGAGAGCGAGCGCGCCCGTGAGGATCCGGTCCCGCGTCTTCACCGGCCCTGGCCTCCCGTCGCCGCCGCACCCGCGCCGGCTGAAGCGCGTTGACTTTGAGCCATACCGGCGAGCACCTTTCCGCAACTTGAACCCGTTAAGCGAATCCGCACGCCAGATGCAGATCGCCGGCAAGTTGGGGAGGATGAACATGGCCAAAGGCGGCCTCGACTTCGGCAACGAAGGCTCCACGGACAATGTGGTGGCGCTCAATCCCATCGTGGGCCTCGCCCGCGAGGATCTCATGGGCGCCGTGGCGGTGATGCTGCGCGAGACGGCCGGGCGACCGGTCACGGCCGTCAAGCACATGCGGGCGTTCACCGAGGATGTGGTGAAGATCGTCACCCTCAAGTCCGACCTCGCGCCCGATCCCAAGGACAAGCGCTTCCTCGACAAGACGTGGTACACCAACCCGTTCTACCGCGCCGGCATGCAGTACTATCTCGCCGTCCAGAAGGGCACGGCGGCGTGGATGAAGGACCTCAAGCTCGATGAACTCGAGCGTGCGCGCGCCAACTTCGTGGTGCAGATGCTGCTGGACTCCATGGCGCCGTCGAACACGCTTCTGGGCAATCCGAGCGCGGTGAAGCGGGCGTTCGAGACGGGCGGCGTCTCGCTCGTGAAAGGCCTGAAGAACGCCTACGACGACTTCACCAAAAACGACGGCCTGGTCAGCCAGGTCGATACGCGCCCCTTCAAGCTGGGGGAGAACGTCGCCACCTCGGAAGGCGCCGTCATCTACAAGACGGAGATGATGGAGCTCATCCAGTACGCGCCGACGACGCCGGATGTGCACAAGATCCCGCTGCTCATCATCCCGCCGCAGATCAACAAGTTCTACGTCAACGACCTGACGCCCGAGAAAAGCATCGTGAAGTTCCTGCTCGACGCAGGGATACAGGTCTTCGTGGTCAGCTGGCGCAACCCGTTGGCGGAGCACAGGGACTGGGGGCTGTCCGGCTACGTCGACTCGCTGATCGAGGCCGCAGACGTGGTGCAGGCGGTGACGAAGTCGAAGAAGATCAACGTGTCGGGCGCCTGCTCGGGCGGGATCACCACCGCCACGCTGCTGTCGAAGCTTGCGGCGGCCGGCGATGACCGGGTTAACGCGTTCGTGCTGATGGTGTGCGTGCTCGATCCGCAGATGACCGACAGCGAGGTGGGCGCACTGGTGTCGCGGAACGGCATCGCGATGGCGCGGCGCCGGTCGGCCAAGAAGGGCGTGCTCGAGGGCGCGTCTCTCGCGCGCACGTTCGCCTGGCTCCGGCCCAACGATCTGGTGTGGAACTACGTGGTCAACAACTACCTGCACGGCGACGATCCGCCGCCGTTCGACGTTTTGTTCTGGAACAACGATTCCACCAACCTGCCGGCGGCGCTGCATTCGGATTATCTGCGCGTCTATGAGGAGCAGCCCTTCACGCGGCCGGGCGAGGTGGAGCTTGCGGGTCATGCGGTGGACCTGACGAAGGTCACGCAGGACTGCTTCATCGTCGCCGGCGTCACCGATCACATCACGCCGTGGAAGGCCTGCTACCGCACCACGCAGCTGCTGGGATCTAAGAACATCGAGTTCGTGCTTTCGCACTCCGGCCACATTCAGGCGCTGCTGAATCCGCCGGGCAATCCCAAGGCGAAGTACTACCGTAACCCAAACCCGCCGCCGCCGAATACGGATCAGTGGATGATGGGCGGAGCGGCGGAGCAGGCGGGGTCCTGGTGGCCTCACTGGAAAGCGTGGCTCACCGAACGGTCGGGCGCAACGAAGAAGGCGCCCGCGAGGCTCGGCAGCGCGGCGTATGCCCCCGGCGAAGCGGCCCCCGGCGCGTATGCGTTCGAGGACGGCAAGCCGAAACGCACGAAAAGGAAGGCCATCGCATGAACCCCGCGCTCGACATTTCCCGCATCGGGGGCCGCGAGATCCGCACCGCCGTGTTCAAAGCCACAAGCAAACTCACGCAGCGGCCGATCCTGTTCTTCAACGGCATCGGCGCCAACATCGAGCTGATGGCGCCGCTGGCGCAGTGGCTGCCGGATCGCGACATCGTCACCTTCGACATGCCCGGCATCGGCGGTTCGCCGCCGCCACGCCTGCCGTACCGGCCGTGGATGATGGCGCGCCTCGCGATGCGCATGCTCGACAAGTTCGGCTACGACGTGGTCGATGTGATGGGCGTCTCCTGGGGCGGGGGCATGGCGCAGCAGTTCGCGTTCCAGCATCCCGGCCGCGTGGGCAAGCTTGTGCTCGCCGCCACCTCGCCGGGCACGCTGATGGTGCCGGGGGATTTCAACGCGCTCTCGAAGATGGCCAATCCGCGCCGCTACTTCGACACCCAGTACATGAAGGACAATTTCCGCACGCTTTACGGTGATGAACCCGGCGTCGCCGGCGGCCATGCCGATCGCATCTCGCCGCCCACGCGGGTGGGCTACGCCTACCAGTTGGCGGCGATGGCGGGCTGGACGAGTGCGCCGTTCCTGCCGCTGATGCGGCAGAAGACGCTGGTGCTGATGGGCGCCGACGACCGCATCGTGCCGGTGGTGAACGGAAAGATCCTCGCCCATCTCATTCCGCGCGCGCGGCTTGAAGTGGTGCCCGGCGGGCATCTGTTCCTGGTGTCGCGTGCGGCGGAGACGATCCCCACCATCAGAACCTTCCTCGCGGAGAGCGACGAGGATTTCGCCGCGAAGGCGGCGTAGGACGCGCATCTGCACACGGGGCAGAGCGCGCGTCATGCCGCCTGCCTCCCGCGCACCACCTTGCCGGGCAGGGCGCCGGTGGCCACGCCGTCGCGGTAGGTCACGGCGCCGCTGACCACCTGGGCGCGATAGCCGCGCGCGGCCTGGAGCAGGCGCTTGCCGCCGGCAGGAAGATCATGCGCCATGCGCGGCGGTGCGATGGCGAGGCCGTCGAAATCGATCACGTTCAGATCCGCCTTCATGCCGGGCGCGATGACGCCGCGGTCGTGCAGGCGGAAGAGCTGCGCAGGCTTCTGCGTGAGACGCTGCACGGCGGCCTCCAGCGAGAATGCGCCGCGTCTGCGGACCCATTCGGTCAGCAGGTAGGTGGAGACGCTGGCGTCGCAGATGGTGCCCACGTGGGCGCCGCCGTCGCCCAGCGCCGGCACGGTGTGGGGATGGCGCAGCATGGCGAGGATGGTCTCGCCGGTGGCGTCGGTGAAGTTGGTGATCGGCAGGTATACCAGCGCGCGGCCCTCGTCGCCGAG
This sequence comes from Alphaproteobacteria bacterium, assembly GCA_027488965.1. Lineage (GTDB taxonomy): Bacteria > Pseudomonadota > Alphaproteobacteria > Caulobacterales > Aquidulcibacteraceae > VFBF01. The sequence continues at coordinate 4,205 of JAIYAO010000182.1, read as the reverse complement.
AAGCACATCGTAGAGATAGTCGAACGGATCGCGGCCCTGCGCCTGCGCGCGCGCGACGATGCTGTCGTGCATGTCCGGCAGGTAGGCGGGATCGGCGCCCAGTTCGAAGAAGCGGTCGAACCGCTGGCCGAAGTACTGCATGAAGATGTGCGGGTTCTCGTCCTGCTCGGCGAGGATGGCCGCCTTGATCGCAGGATTGCGCATGCGGCGCACCTTCTCCGCCAGCGGCAGGTGCGCCATCGCCTTGTACGTGGGGCGGAAGCGGAACGTGTGCATCGACGCGTCGAGGCCCATGAGCACGCCGATGGGGCGTGCGATGGCCTGCGCGGTGATGGGGGCGCCGGCGGCGTTGGCGGCGTCGAGATGGGCCACCACGTCGCGCCACTGGCCGGGCTTCAGGTCGTTCTGCAGCAGCGTGAACGTGCCCTGCGCGCCGGTGTCGCGCACGATCTGCGTCAGCGCGGCGAACTCCGCGTCGAGATCGTCCCAGTCGGTGATCATCTGGAAGGCGGCGCCGGGGGCGGCCGACAGCGCCTGCGCGACGCCGACGAGTTCGGCGTGGGCGGCGTTGTAGGTGGGCGTGAGTTCGCCTGCGGCGGTGCGGTGGGCCAGCGTGCGGGAGGTGGAGAAGCCCGCGGCGCCCGCCTTCAGCGCTTCCGACACCAGCAGGCGCATGGCGGCGATGTCGTCCGGCGTCGCCGCTTGCCGCGCGATGGCGCGTTCGCCCATCACATACACGCGCACCGGCCCGTGCGGGATGAAGGCGGCGAGATCGGCGTCGCGGCAGCGCTGGCCCAGCGCGTCGAGATATTGCGGGAACGTCTCCCAGTTCCAGGAGAGGCCCTCCGCCATCACCGCGCCCGGGATGTCCTCCACGCCTTCCATCAGGCTGATGAGGGCGGCGTGGTCCTCCGGGCGGCAGGGGGCGAAGCCCACGCCGCAGTTGCCGCTCACCACCGTGGAGGCGCCGTGCTGGGTGGAGGGCTGGAGCCGGTCGTCCCACATGGCCTGGCCGTCGTAGTGGGTGTGCACATCCACGAAACCGGGCGTGACGATGAGGCCGCGGGCGTCGATCTCCTCGCGCCCGGCGCCGAGATCGAGGCCGATGCCGGCGATGCGCCCGCCGGTGATGCCCACATCAGCGTCGCGGATCGCGCCGCCGGTGCCGTCCACGATCGCGCCGCCGCGCACCACCAGATCGAACACGCTCATGTTTCTCTCCCTTGCGCCGACCATACGCCTGCGCAGCGGGAATGTGGAGCGCGGGCGTCGCCGGCGTTAACTCATCGCTCCAGCTCCGCACGCAGCGCGGCATCCATGAGGCGCAGCTCCACATCGAGCGGCCCCAGCGCATCGTCGGCCGCATCGCGCACCACCTGCGCCAGCGCGGCGTCGAGGCGGGCGAGCGTGTCCTCGATGGCGGTCAGGCGGGCGCGGTCCGCGTCGGGGCGGGCTTCGAGCAGGGCGTAGGCTTCCGCGATGCCGGCGGCGCGGGGGAGATAGTAGGTGAACACGCGATGGAACTCGCCGAGGCGCGCGGGCGCGGCGTCGAGTGCGGCCATGATCTCGCGGCCGGCGGCGGCGATGTGCGCGGCGTGCGCGCCCACCGGGGCGAAGGCGATGGCGGCGGCGACGGCGTCGAGGCGCGCCAGCGCGGGCGCGGCTTCCGCCAGCACGTCGTGCAGCGGGGCCGCGGCTTTCGCGCGGACGCGGGGCGGGATGACGCGGCCGGACAGGTACGTCCCCGCCAGCACCAGCAGCGCCGCCGACAGGGCCAGCCACAGCGGCGCCTGCAGCCCCAGCACCAGCACCGGCAGCGTGAGGCTGGCGGCGACGGCGCCGACCAGCATGCGCGTGCGCAGGGCCTCGCCGTCGTCCTGCGCCATCGCCGGGTGTCCGTTCACCGGGCCCTCAGCGCGCGGTCTGGTCGGTCAGCGCGCGGCGCAGCTCCCCGCTCAGCGCTTCCATCTGGCTTTCCACCAGCGCGCGCTTGGCGCGGCCTTCCTCCTGCACGCGGATGACGCCCGTGATCGTCTCGATGAGATCGCGGTTGGTGAGCTCCAGCGTCTCGATGTCGACGATGCCGCGCTGGCTCTGCTCCTCGATGTCGATGGCCTGGTCCTTCATCATCTCCGAGGTCTGGCGCAGCATTTCGTTGGTGGCGTCGGTCACCGTCTTCTGCAGGTCCAGCGCCTCGCGCTGGCGGTTGAGGCCCAGCAGCAGCACCATCTTCTGCTTCCACAGCGGGATGGTGAGGCGCGTGGACGCCTGCAGCTGCTCCATCAGCGTTTCGTCGCTGGCCTGCACGATGCGGATCTGCGGCAGCTGCTGGATGCCGATCTGGCGCGCCTGCTGGAGGTAGAACACGCGCTTCTCGAGGCGGTCGAGCGCCTGCAGCGCGTCGTTGTAGGCCTGCGCCTCCATGAGGCCCTGGCCGTCGCCGCGGGCGGCGGCTTCATCGGCGCGGGCCTTCAGCGCGGGGAGATCGGATGCGCGGAAGTCCGCCGCGAACTGCTGGCCGGCGGCGATGTAGGTTTCGAGATCGAGGATGGAGGCGCGCGTCTCCTCGTGCAGGTCGTCCATCATCGCGATGTCGCGGCGCAGGGTTTCCCGCTTTTTGTCGAGCTCGATCGAGACGGCGTCGATCTGGCCGGCCACGTCGTCGTAGCGCGCCTTGAACTTCTCCACCTGGGCCTTTGCGCCGCCGAACAGCTTGCCGAGGAAGCCTTCGTCCGCGAGCGCGGCGGGATCGAGGCGCCTGGCCTTCATGATCACCTCGGACAACAGCTTGCCGGTGTCGCCCAGTTCGCGGTTGCGGGTCTGGGCGAGGATCTTGTCGGCGTAGCTGGTGACGGAGCGCTGCGCGCGGTCGCCGTAGGTGGAGATGCGGGCGCGGTCGCCCAGCTGGATCTCGGCGCGGATGCGGTCGAGCGCCGCCTGGTCGACGGGCAGCGGCGTGGCGCTGGCGGCGGTTTGCGACTGACTTTGAGCCGGCGTGTCGGACACGGGTGGTGACCCTCCGCAAATGAGCGGCCGGCCCCCGTCCGCGACGGGCGCGCCGCTCCCCTACGGCGTATGTGGGTATGAATCGTCGCAGGTCCAGCGGCGTGCGAACCGTTGGCGCCAGCCGGCGGCGATGCTTCGGTTTGCAACGCCGCCGCGGGCTGGGCCGCCGTGGCCGGCTGGAAGCCGGCGGTCCCGGAAACGGCGCACGTCACGCGTCACCGGCCGCGATCGCCGCCAGCCGCCTGCGGTGTGCGGCGGCGCGCACCTGGCGGGCGAACTTCCGGTCTTCCTCGGCCCGGTGCGCGGCGTCGTCGTGGACGGCGTCCACCTTGCGCCGGTGGATTTTGCGCTCGTCGGCGTCCCGGCGCGCGTGCTCCTTGAGCCTGTAGTGCCGTTTGGCGCAGCGCAGCCAGCGCTCGGCGCGGGCGAGATCGCCGGTCCGCACGGCGCGCCGGTAGGCGGCGAGCGCATCGCGGTGGGCCTGTTCGGTGGCTTCGATGACGGTCATTGGGGGCTCCTTGCTGTTGAGGCTGGTGTTGGGCGCCGCGCCGCCCGCCCGTACCGCCGGCAACCTGCCGGCAAAGTGCTTCAGGGGGACCTGCTTGCCGGCGGGTCGCCGGCGGTACGGGCGTGCGTCATCGTCCGCCGATGCGGGTTTGCTGCACGCAGCCCTCCATGCGGAGGGCAGGGGACGCGGCGGCGCCGCGCGGGCCGTCTTGCGACGGCAGGGTGGGGAAGATCACGGCGACGCCGCGTCCCCGGCGGACGTTTTGCGCCAGCCGCCCGCGCCGGGAGTCTTGCTTCCCGGGGCAGGCAGGCCGGCGACGTGCGGGCCTCCGGTCGTGGAGGTCCCGGATCGCTGTATCGCCTGACGTTTCCCCGCAACGGGTACTCCCTCAGGCCGGTTCAGCGGTGCGATCCCGCCTATGCCGCAGCCTATCCACGCTCGTCCGTCCCGCTCCCGCAACCTGGCGCCGACCTGGCCAAAGCCGCCCTCCTCACGGAAGCGATGGGCGGAACATAATAGGAACATTGTCCGCGAGTCAACCGTTGCGCCCTCCTTCCCCTCCACGGGGAAGGTGGCCCGCGCCCCGCGCGGGCCGGATGGGGCGCGCGCGCCATGGCGCGGACGATGATCTCAAATGGGAGCCGTCTCCCTGTTCGCCTTCACTCTCCGTCATTCCGGCCGGAGCGCGCGG
>JAIYAO010000192.1 GCA_027488965.1 Alphaproteobacteria bacterium | reverse complement strand
GAGATCCACCGGCTCCTGCATCAGCACGCGTTTCAGGATCATGGTCATGGCGTTGATCTGCACCGAGTTTTCGTTCCACCGCACCGTGGGATCGCGGCCGAGGTCGTCGTCGACGATCACCCAGCGCAGGTCGCTCACGGAGGCGAGCACATCGCCGAAGCAGACGCCCAGGTTGCGCAGGTCCGCCCGCATGAGCGCACCGTGCGTGGCGCCGTCGTCGAGGAGTTTCTGCAGCAGGCGCAGGTCCGATGTGGTCCGCTTCAGCGACAGGCGGTAGCGGGTCCGCACGAGCATGGCGATGCGGGCGCGCCGGGCGTCCAGATCGGCCTGGTCCTCCTCCGTCAGCGCGCTGAACATGGCGGGCTCCACAAACGCAGGACGGGCGCTCCGGCAGAACCGAAGCGCCCGTCGCCGAAAGACCAGACTGTTCGCCTAGCGCTTCGAGAACTGGAAGCTTCTGCGGGCTTTCTTGCGGCCGTACTTCTTGCGCTCCACCACGCGCGGGTCGCGGGTGAGGAAGCCGGCGTGGCGCATGATCGGGCGAAGCTCCGGCTCGAAATCGGAGAGCGCCTTGGAGATGCCGTGGCGGATAGCGCCGGCCTGGCCGGAGAGGCCCGAGCCCGTCACCGTGCACACCACGTCATACTGGCAGCGCCATTCGCCGCCTTCCACGCCGCCGCGGTCGGTGACGACGAAGGGCTGCTGGATCATCATGCGCAGCACGGCGCGGCCGAAGTAGTCCTTCTGCGTCTTGCCGTTGATGGTGATCACGCCCTTGCCGGGCTTCACCCAAACCCGGGCGACGGCATTCTTGCGCTTGCCGGTGCCGTAGGCGCGGCCCTGGGCGTCCACCTTGCGTTCGCGCAGGGGGGCCGCCTGCTGGAAACCGCCGCCTTCCTGGCCGGGGACGACGAGACCCGTCCCCATGTCGCGGAGGCTGTCAAAACCTTGCATGGTCATGGCTTAGCCAATCCTGGAGTTCTTGGGGTTGCGGGACTTGAAGTCGACGATTTCGGGGCTCTGGGCCTCGTGCGGGTGGGCGCCGCCGGCATAGACCCGCAGCTTCGCCAGCTGGTGGCGCGCCAGCGGGCTTTCCTTGGGCAGCATGCGCTGGACGGCCTTTTCGAGGACCCGCTCCGGGTGCTTGCCCGACAGGATCTTGCCCGCCGTGCGTTCCTTGATGCCGCCCGGGTGGCCGGTGTGGTGGTAATAGATCTTGTTGGACAGCTTGCGGCCCGTGAAGGCCACCTTGTCGGCGTTGATCACGACCACATAGTCGCCCACGTCGGCGTGGGGGGTGAAGTCCGGGCGGTGCTTGCCGCGCAGGCGCATGGCGATGAACGTGGCGAGGCGGCCGACGACGGCGCCCTCCGCGTCCACCACGATCCATTTGTTCGTCGTCTCGGCCTGCTTGGCCGGACGGGTCACGGTGGTGAGCATGAAACTCTCGGGATGACCCTTGCGGGCGCGCCGACGGCCGGCGCGTCCTTCAGGAAGCGCCGGCCAGTAGCAGGGGCGCCCGGTGGTGTCAAATCGCGCGCGCGACCCCATGGGGCCCTTGCCTTTCGCGATGCGGTAACATGTTACGCAGCGCGCGCCGTGCGCGCCCACCACACGGTCGCCAGCCACAGGGCGAGCGCCCCGGCCTGGTGGACGAGGCTGATCCACAGCGGCGCGCCGAGCAGGATCGTCGTCACCCCGAGCACCACCTGCAGCACCGCGAGCCCCGCCGTGGCCAGCGCCGCCGGCCGCGCCGGTCCGCCCGCCCGCAGGCCCAGCCAGCCCAGCCCGAGGGCCGCGCCGAAGTAGAGATAGCCCACCAGCCGGTGGTGGAACTGCACGGCGGCCAGGTTCTCGGTCAGATTGGTCCAGCCGGGGGTGAACTCGTCATAGTTGCTCGGCAGCCACTCCCCGCCCACGGTGGGCCAGTCACCGTAGGCGCGCCCGGCGTCGGAACCCGCCACCAGCGCGCCCAGCAGTATCTGGACGTAAAGCAGCGCCACGAGGCCCCAGATGAGGACGTGGTTCGGGCCGGAAAGGCTGCGCACCGACGGCCGCCCGAACGCCCCCATGGCCAGCCAGAAACCCAGCCCCAGGATCGCGAACGCCATGCCGAGATGCACCGCAAGCCGCACGGAGCTGACGTCGAGCCTGCCGTAGAGCCCGCTGGTGACCATCCACCAGCCCACGAACCCCTGCAGGCCGCCCATGGCGCCCAGCAGGACGATGGGCCAGAGCCGCCCCTTGAGCCGCCCCGTCGCCAGGAAGACCAGGAACGGCAGCATGAACACGAGGCCCACGATCTGCCCCAGGAACCGGTGGCCCCATTCCCACAGGTAGATGAACTGGAACTCGTCGAGCGCCATGCCGCGGTTCTGCAGCTGGTACTCCGTGGTGCGCTGGTAGAGCGCGAACTCGTCGCGCCACCCCTCCGCCGTGAGCGGCGGCACGAAGTGCTTGGCGAAATCCCATTCCGTGATGGACAGGCCGCTGTCGGTCAGCCGCGTGGCGCCGCCTACCAGCACCATGCACGCCACCAGCACACACACGGCCAGAAGCCAGGCCCCTACAAGCGGGTCGCGCTGCGACGTCAGCGAGGGTTGCATCGGGCTCACGCTTTCCGAAATAGAGCCGGCAGCGCCGCAGCGGAAGCGCGCTCAACGCCGCAGGAGTGTGCATGACACCGGGTTCGCGCAGGGCGATTGGCGCCTGCGTCATTCTCGCCTGGCTGGCGGCGTGGATCGTCGGCGCGGCGATCGTGGGCGATGCGCTGGCGAACGCCCACCCGCTGGCGCAACTTGCCTATTACGCCGTGGCCGGCATCGCGTGGGTGTTCCCGCTCGCGCCGGTGTTCCGGTGGATGGCGCGGGAGGGCTGAGGGAGGCGTACGCGATGTCGCACCAGGTTCGCCAGCTTGCGCCCGGGGACGGTGCGCTGTTTTCCGCGCTCAACGCCATGTTCGGCCGGGCCTTCGAAGACGCGGAAACCTACGGCGATGCGCCGCCGCGCGCGGCGTATCTGGAGGAGTTGCTCGCCGGCGGCCATTGCATCGCGCTCGCGGCGACGGAGGACGGCGCGGTGACCGGCGGCCTGGTGGCCTACGAGCTGCGCAAGTTCGAGCGCGAGCGCAGCGAGATCTACATCTACGACCTCGCCGTGGACGACCGCCATCGCCGCCGCGGCGTCGCCACCGCGCTCATCGATCACCTGAAAACCATCGCCCGCGCCCGCGGCGCGTGGGTGATCTACGTCCAGGCCGACTTGGGCGACGACCCCGCCATCGCGCTCTACACAAAGCTCGGCGTGCGCGAGGACGTGCTGCACTTCGACATCCCGGTGGACTAGCGCCGCCTCAATGCCCCGCGAGCGGGCGGTCGATCAGCACGGCGAGCAGCAGCGCGGGGCCGCCGTGCGCCGTCCAGGCGTGGTTGGTGCCGCGCTGGATCACCACCTGCCCCGGCTTGAGCCGCGTCTCGGCGCCTTCCAGGATCAGCGACGCCTCGCCCTGCAGCAGGCAGATGACGTCGATGGAGTGGGTCTCGTGCATGGCGGGATGGCGCGACTGGTCGATGATGTGATGGGCGCCGTCGAAGTCGGCGAAGCGCTCGCGCACGGCGGCGTCGAGCGCGTCCTTCGGCACGCCCTCGGGCGTCGGCGCGATCACGAACCAGCGCACCTGCACGTTGCCCGCACGCGGCCCCAGCACCGGGCGCTTGGCGCCGAGATCGTCATGCACGCGCGGATCGAGCGGGCCGGACGCGGCGTCTTCCCAGATCTCGAACAGGCCGCCGAGGCCGGGATCGCCGATCTCGGAGGACGGCCCGCCATCGAGGATGATGGTGGACTTTCCGTCCGCATCGTCGCCGGTGATGACGCGGCGCATGGCTTCGCGGAACTGGTTCATGGCGCATTCCTCCCTCTAAGTTTCCGGCGCGGGCTCCTTCACGTCCCACAGGATCGCAAAGCCCCCGATCAGCAGCACCACGATGGACCCGAAACCGATCTGCAGCGCCCACGCGGGCGCGTTCGCCTGCGCCCAGCGCGTCATGGTGTCCACGAGCAGCGGACCCATCCACACGGTGGCGGTGCCGGCGAGCGCATAGATGCCGAACAGCTCGCCGATCATCTCCTTCGGCGCCATGCGGGTCATCAGCGTCCGGCTGGAGGCGTAGGCGGCGGTGATGAAGATGGCGATCACCGACACCACGAAGAAATACGCGATCTCCGGCAGCGTCTGGAAATACGGGAACGCCCATATCGGCTCCAGGCTCGGCTTGAAGATCCAGAACATCGTGTCGCGCTGGAACGACGCCATGGAGACGAGCGACAGCGTGGTGAAGCCGATCTCGATCTGGATCGCGCGCTTGGGGCCGACCCACGCATCGAGCCAGCCGCCCACGAACCCGCCGAACACCGCCACCACCGACAGCGCGATCCCGTAGATCACCATCTCGATGAAGCCCCACCCCATCATGCCCGCCGCATAGACGCCGCCGGAGATGAGGATGGCGGTCTTGCCGTCGGCGTAGAGCATGCGCGCGGCGAGGAAGCGGACGATGTCGGGCCGCTCGCGGTGGATCTTGCGCAGCGTGGCGACGACCGCACCCATCCCTTCTCGCCCGGCCTGGATCCAGCTCATGCCGCGCGCGGTGTCGGCGGTCCACAGCAGCATCGGGAGCGTGAACGCGATGAGCCATCCCGCGCACAGGAGCGCCACGAAGCGCTGCGGCTCGAACGTCGCGGGATCGAGCCCGAACGCGGGCGCCGCAGGAATGAAGGCCCAGTCCACGTTGCCGGGCAGCGCCAGGAAGTAGAGCACAAAGATCAGCATCAGCACCGAGGCCGCGTTGCCGAGCGCGAGCCCGAGACCCGACACGTGCGGCACGAGGCGCGGCGTGGTGGCGCCCGCCAGCATCGCGTTGTGCAGCGCCTCCGTCAGCGGGAACGCCATGCCGATCACCAGCAGCAGCGGAAACCACGCGCCTTCCGGCAACACGCCCCCGCCCGGCTGCACGAACCACAGGAGCGCAATGCAGGCGGCCATGAACCCGGTAATGATCCCTAACGGAATCTTGCGCCGGCCGGCGCGGTCGGCCGCTGCTCCCACGAACGGCGCAAACAGCGCGATGGCCAGCCCCGCCCACTTGTTGAGGCCCGCAATCTGGGCCTGGCCCTCGATGGGATCGCCGATCACCTGCGCGGCGAGGTAGGGCGCGAAGACGTAGATGGTGCAGATGATGACGTAGGGGTTGCGCCCCCATTCATAGAGCGCCCACGCCAGCGCCCCCCGGCTCATGGGCGCCCGGCCCTGGGGCGCACGGCTCTGGGGCGCCCGCGCCGCATCCGGGGCCGGCGAGGGCGCCGCAGCATCCACCATGAAGGTCCTCCCGCGGCCCTCTGCCGGGGCGCTGCCCACACCATACCGGGCGACCGCGCACGGGCGCGAGCGGATTTGCAGCCGCCGCCGCGATGGAGAATCGCTGTTAAGCACGAATTAAGGCAAAGGGCCGATACCTCGATCAAAGCCGCCCAAGGCGGAGCCAGTATTCGGGGATCGCCATGACCTTCCAGCAACTCATGAACGGCGGCGCGGCGTTCGTCGCGGCGGCGGCCATCGTGTCTCCGGCCGCCGCCCAGGTCGCCTACGACCGGGACCACAACAAGAGCGTCCAGCAGCGCGCCTATGACGAGCACCGCCCGACCGGCATGCGCGCCGGGGGCTTCCTCGCCTTCCCGCAGCTCGACCTGGGCGTGGAGTTCAACGACAACATCTTCGCGGCTGCCGCCAACGAGACCGACGACACGATCTTCGTGGCCAGCCCGTCGCTGTCGCTGGAATCGCAGTGGTCTGTGCACCGGCTGAACCTGTTCGCCGGCGCCGTCACCCGCACCTTCATGGACTCCGACGACGACAACGTCTTCGACTGGCGCGTGGGCGCCGACGGCCAGATCGACATCAACCGCGACATGTACCTCACGGGCCGCCTGTACGCGGGCGAAGCCACCGAGAGCCGCTTCTCCGGCAACGGCCCGGCGGCGCTGATCGAGCCCATCGAGTATTCCTACACCGAGGCGGGCGCCACGTTTGTGCGCAACGTCAACCGCATCCGCGGCACGCTGGGCGTGGACTTCGCCAACTACGATTTCGACGACGGCCGCCTGCCGGGCAACGTGGTGTTCGAGCAGGACGACCGCGACCATGACTACATGGCGACCACGGGACGCCTCGACTACGCGCTGAGCCCCGACACCGCCGTGTTCGGCGCCGTCACCTACCGCACGCGCGAGTACGACGTGAACACCTTCAACCGCGACAGCGAAGGCTGGCGGTACCTGGTGGGCGCCAACTTCGATCTCACCGCCACCATCCGCGGCGAAGTGGGCGTGGGCTACTCGAGCACGAGCTACGACAACCCCGCCCTCAGCGACACCGACGGCCTCGCCCTCGTGGGCCGCATGGAATGGTTCATCACGCAGCTCACCACCATCACTCTCGATGGCCTGCGCGACACCGTGGAGTCCGACATCGGCGGCACCGCCGCCATCGAGCGCACCACGGCGGGCATCCGCGTCGACCACGAGCTGCGCCGCGACGTGATCCTCAACGGCGAAGCCTACTACGACAAGGACGAGTACGAAGGCATCGACCGCGACGACGACCGCACCCGCTACCAGGTGGGCGCCGACTGGTACGTCAACCGCCTGGTGACCGCGGGCGTGGCGTTCCAGCGCTTCTCGCAGGACTCCTCGGGCCTCGCCGCCGACCGCGACTTCGACGTCAACCAGGTGATGTTCAAGATCTCCCTGCGCCGCTAGCACAGGACATCCCCACCCCGGCAGCGCGCGGCCCGCAAGGTCCGCGCGCTTTGCCGTTGCCGCGGCTATCCACGTTTACGGCCCTCTCTACCCGCCTCCGGGGCGTTGCGCCGCGGAAAAAGGGGCCGTGCTTATCCCACACCACTCAACTTGTGTTAGATTGCTTCCATCGCCTCCGCAGGGAGGGCAGTCGTGCACGGTGTTCAACGGCGCGGGGGCGATGCGGTTGAGCGTGAACAGCGCTGT
>JAIYAO010000059.1 GCA_027488965.1 Alphaproteobacteria bacterium | reverse complement strand
GGAGGCGGGCATCCACTCCGGCGACAGTGCGTGCGCGCTGCCGCCCTACACGCTGTCGAAGACAATCATCGCCGAGATCGAGAAGCAGACCGAGACGCTGGCGCGCGCGCTCAACGTGCGCGGCCTCATCAACATCCAGTTCGCGATCAAGGACGGCGACATCTACATTCTTGAAGCCAACCCGCGCGCCTCGCGCACCGTGCCGTTCGTGGCCAAGGCCACCGGCGCGCCGGTGGCGGCGATCGCAGCGAAGGTGATGGCGGGCGCGCGCCTCGCCGACATTCCCCGCCCGGTGCTGACCGGGGGGCATGTGGCGGTGAAGGAAGCGGTGTTCCCGTTCGCGCGGTTCCCGGGCGTGGATCCCATCCTCGGCCCCGAGATGCGCTCCACCGGCGAGGTCATGGGGCTGGACGTGGACTTCCAGTCCGCGTTCGCCAAGGCCCAGATCGCGGCGGGCGACACGCTGCCCACCGGCGGCGTGGTGTTCATTTCCGTGAAGGACAGCGACAAGCCGCTGATGGTGGCGCCGGCGCAGGAGCTGATCGCCATGGGCTTTTCCATCACCGCCAGCGGCGGCACCGCCGACCATCTGGCCGCGGCGGGCGTGGCGGTGGCGCGGGTCAACAAGGTGGCCGAGGGCCGCCCCCACGTGGTCGACGCCATGAAGAACGGCGACGTGCAGCTGGTGATCAACACCACCGAAGGCGCGCAGTCCTACCGTGACAGTTTTTCCATCCGCCGGACCGCGCTCCAGCAGGATATTCCCTATTACACCACGGTCGCCGGCGCGAAGGCGACGATCCAGGCGATTCGCCGGCTCAGAACCGGCGACCTCGAAGTTCGTCCACTACAGGCCTACGCTTGACGGCGCGGCGCCTGCGTGGCTGAATTTCGTCCCCTCTGGAAGGACGGAAAGCTCCGGATTCATGGACAAGGTACCGATGACGGCCGAGGGCCACGCGGCGCTCGACGCGGAATTGAAGCGTCTGAAGACGGTGGAGAGACCCACCGTGATCCAGGCGATTTCGGAAGCGCGCTCGCACGGCGATCTCTCGGAGAACGCCGAGTATCACGCCGCGAAGGAACGGCAGAGCTTCATCGAGGGCCGCCTCGCCGAGCTTGAGGACAAGCTCGCGCGCGCGCAGGTGATCGACGTGTCTCGCCTCTCGGGCGACACGATCAAGTTCGGCGCGACGGTGACGGTGCTCGACGAGGACACTGAGGAGAAGGCCGTCTACAAGATCGTCGGCGAGGACGAGGCCGACGTGCGCGCCGGCAAGATCTCCATCTCCTCCCCCATCGCCCGCGCCATGATCGGCAAGGAAGTGGGCGACGTGGTGGAAGTGGCCGCCCCCGGCGGCGCCAAGAGCTACGAGATCCTCAAGATCAAATGGAAGTAGGCATCGTCCCTCTCCCGCCCGCGGGAGAGGGACAGACCTGAGCGCAGCGAAGGTCAGGGCGAGGGCCAGTGAGACGCCACAGCGCTGTCGTCTCACACACCCTCACCCGGCCGCGTGCCGCGGCCTGCCCTCCCCCGCGTGCGGGGGAGGGATTTTGCCCAGCTACTCCAGCGCCGCCGGGAACACGGGCAGCGCGGCGAAATCCTCCGGCACGTGCTGGCGGATCACTTTCGCGCTGAACTCCGTCTCGAGCGCGTCCACCTTGTCCATCGCCACGAGCGTCTGCGCGCGATCGACGTTGAAGCGCGGCACGAGGCGTTTCTCGCGCGACGGCGGCAGGTGGTACATGTCGCCGGTCAGCAGCACGTTGCCCCCGCCCGCCGTCTTCACCAGCAGCACCGTGTGGCCGGGCGTGTGGCCCGGCGTCTGGTGGATCATCACTGTGCCGTCGCCGAACACATCGTGCGTGGCGTCGCCCTCGATGAGCGTGGTCTTGGCGTTCTCCAGCGCGCTGTAGCCGGCGAAGTCCTCGCTCTTGCGCGCGGCGTCCGTGAACATCGCATCGCGCTCGTCCTTGTCGACGATCCAGGTGGAGGCCGCGGCGAACAGGTTGCCGTTGCCGGTGTGATCGGAGTGCAGGTGGGAGAAGGAGACGAACTCCACGTCGGCCGGCGTCATGCTGAGATCGGCGAGCGACGCCGTGAGCTTTTTCGGCACCTTGATGGTGGCCGGGAAGCCGGGGGGTTCGAGGCCGTTGGGCAGATCCGCCAGCGCTTCCGGCAGGCCGGTATCCCACAGGAGGTCGCCCGACGGGTGCCGGATCAGGTAGCAGGGATCCACCATCTTGTGGCCGACGCCCTTCTGCGAGCCGTCATCGGCAAAGGCGTCGGCGTCGCGCAGGTCCATCTCCCCGCAGTTGATGGCGTAGAGCTTCACGGCGGGCGCCGTGGGCGCAGGCGCGGGCGCTTCGGCCTTCGGGCCGCAGGCGGCGAGCGCCAGTGCGGCCGCTCCGAACATCAGGTGCTTCATCGGTGGTTCCCCTCTTTGTCGCGCCTCAATAGCACAACTTCCGGGCCGCGCACGGGGGCGGCATCGGCGGTCGTGAGGAACATCCACAGGTCGGCCGCCGTTGTGCCCACAACCCCGCTCTTTGCGCTGGAGGGTCCTGTGAACTCAATCGTCTATCTTGTCGGCGCCGTGGTGATCGTGCTCGCGATCCTGTCCTTCGTCGGCCTGCGTTGATCCTGCGATGACCATCCAGGAGCGCACCATCGCCGACCTTCCCGTCGGCCAGACATCGGCCGCCCTCGGGGCGCCCCAGGCTGGCCGCGTCTCCGAGCATTCCTACGTGGACTGGGCAGCCGTCCTCGGCGGGGCGGTGCTGGCGACCGCCATATCGTTCGTCCTCTTCACCTTCGGCGCCGCCCTCGGCCTCAGCCTGACCTCCCCGTTCTCCGGAGAGGGCATCAGCATCGTGGCGTTCGCGGTGGCGGCCGGGATCTGGGTGCTCTGGGTTCAGGTTCTCTCGTTCATGGCGGGCGGCTACGTCGCGGGCCGCATGCGTCGGCGCGCCCATGACTGCAGCGAACATGAGGTGGATGTGCGTGATGGCGTCCACGGTCTGCTGGTTTGGGCCACAGGCGCGCTCGCGGGCGCAGTGCTTGCAGCGGCGACGCTGGGCGGCGGCGCCGACATCGCCGCAAGAACGGCGCCGGTCGATACGGCTGCAGCGATCAGCGAAACGCTGACCGAAGCCACCGGCGCCTTGGCCGCCGGCGAAGGCGACGCCCCGATAGGCACGGCTGTCGCCGCCGAACTGACCGCCGCCGAGGAAGCGCGGGCGGATGCGGCGCGGCGCGCGGGCATCATCGCGGCGTTCGTTGCAGCGGCGTCGTTGATCGTGAGTGCGGCGGCGGCGTTCTTCACGGCGGGCGTCGGCGGGCGCCACCGGGATCAGGGTCTCGTCATTCCCTACCTGACAAGCCGGCACTGGTAGGCGCGACGGCGCCTGGGCATTGCCATCGCGCGGGCGCCGCCCCCACATTGCCTCCATGCCGCAGGCGCAACCCCGCCCCCAGCCCGGCCCCGGGCCCGACCGCGCCGACTCGGTGGGGTTCCAGCCGGCCGACACGCTCAGCGTCTGGGTCGTGACGGACGGCCGCGCCGGCATCGCCAACCAGGCGCTGGGCCTTGCGGAAGCCATCGCGCGGCGCGCGCCGGCCAGCATCGTGACCAAGCGCGTGCAGTTGCGGGCGCCATGGTCCTGGCTGCCGCCGGCATTCATCCCCGCGCCGCGGCAGGCGCTGACCATCGACTCCGACGATCTCGACCGGCCATGGCCCGACATCTGGATCGGCTGCGGGCGCGCCTCGCTGCCGTTCTCCATGGGCGTGCGGCTGTGGTCGCGCGCGCGGACGCTGGTGGTGCAACTGCAGGACCCCCGGGTGAACCCGCGCGAGTTCGACATGGTCATCCCGCCCGCGCATGACGATCTCGACGGGCCCAACGTGTTTCCCATCGTGGGCGCCTGTCACCGGGTGACCGCCGAGCGCGCCGCCGCGGCGGCCGAGGCCTTTCCGCAGGATCTGGCCGCCCTGCCGCCGCCCACCATCGCGCTGCTCATCGGCGGGCGCTCCAAGCGGCAGGACATCTCGCCGGAGACGGCGCGCCAGATCAGCCGGGAGGTGTCGGGCCTCGACGGCAGCCTGCTGGTCACGCTGTCGCGGCGCACGGGCGCGCGGGCGCGCGCGGTGTTCGCCCGCGAGCTGCGGCCGTTCACCCGCCTCTACTACGATCCCCACAGCCCCGACCCCGGCGCCGAGAACCCCTACTTCGCCATGCTGGGCGCCGCCGACATCATCCTGGTCACCGCCGACAGCGCCAACATGGCGGTGGAGGCCGCCGCCACAGGCAAGCCCGTGCTCATCGTTCCGGTGGACGGCGACGCCGGCAAGATAATGAAACTGCACCGCGCCCTGTTCGAGCGCGGCGCCGCGCGCCCGTTCCGCGGACGGCTGGAGAACTGGCGGCCCGAACCGCTGCGCGAGACCGACCGCGCGGCGGCGGAAGTGCTGCGCCTGCTGGGAATGCGCCGGCGCTAGGCCGGAGCGTAGCGTGTGTCAGGACAGGCCGAGATCGGTCCTGCGGCGCGCCTCCGGCGCGAGGCCGTGGCCCGGCAGGGCCCGCACGCCGCCGCAGTTCTGCGCCGCCTCCAGCAGGAAGCGCACCATCGCGGTCGGCCGCATGTGGCGGAGGTCGACGTCGGGCGGCACGCGGGCGAAGGCCATCGACCAGTCCCCGAAGGCGCGGCCCAAGACCCGACCGGCGTGCACGACATGCACGTCATGGTGGCGACCGTCGGCGCAGATGCGGGCGAAGGTGGCGTTCACATCGGCCTCGTCGCCCTCCAGGGCCTGCGCGAACAGGCGCTCCGAGTAGGCCAGCACGCCCGTCAGGCGTCTTGCGGCGTTGTTGTGCAGGCTCTTGATCCGGATCTCGCGCACGAGGGCTTCCACGCCGTCGGCATCGAGACCGGCGGGCGGTTGCGAGAGATAGAGTAGCCGGAACTGGTCCATGGTGCGTCCTTCGCACCATCATAGGCAATTACACCCTGATACTTGGTGAATGCGCCGCGGCGATCGTCAACGCGTGTTCACCACGTCCGCCCCGCGCGCAGAGGGAAACAGCAGCATCCCCACGGCCCCCGCGGCGAGCGCGCCGGCGACCTGGCTGGCGATGAACACCGGCGCATCCAAGGGCTGTATGCCCGCGAACGTGTCCGTCATGGCGCGCGCGACGGTGATGGCGGGATTGGCGAAGGAGGTGGACGGCGTCCACCAGTAGCCGGCGCAGATCACCAGCGCGACGGCGGCGGGCACGGCCTCCGGCTTCGCGCGCGACACGCCGAGGATGGCGAACAGCAATGCAAACGTCGCGACACCTTCGGAGAGCGCGAGCCCCTCGCGCACGGTCTGGCCCGTCTGCACCAGCGGCAACGCAAACATCGCATGCGCCAGCACTGCGCCGGCGACGCATCCGGCCACCTGCACGACCGGATACGTCAGCGCCGACGCCGCCGTCATCTCCCGGCGCAGCGCCATCACCAGCGTCACCGCGGGATTGAAATGCGCGCCGGAGATGGGGCCCAGCGCGTGGATCAGCACGTAGAGGATGGCGCCGGTGGCCGCGGTGTTGCCCAGCAGCGCGATGGCGGTGTTTCCGCCTGACAGGCGATCGGCGAGAATGCCGGAGCCGATCACCACGCCCGTCAGCAGCAGCGCGCCCACGAACTCCGCCAGCAGCTTGCGCGCCAGCATCACGATGCGCCGATGGCGTCGAGGCTCTGCTGCAGCTTCAGGCGGTCGAGGCTCTGCATCGGCAGGTTCACGAACGCGGTGATGCGGTTGTTGAGCATGCGGTAGGCCTCGGTGAACGCAGCGGCGATTTCCGCTTCCGTCCCGGTGACGGCGGCGGGATCGGGCTGGCCCCAATGCGCGCTGACGGGCTGGCCGGGCCACACGGGGCACACCTCGCCGGCGGCGTCGTCACACACGGTGAAGATGAAATCCATCACCGGCGCACCGGGTGCTGCAAACTCGTCCCAGCTCTTGGAGCGGAAGCCGCTCACGTCGTGCTTCAGCGCCGCCAGCAGCGTGAGCGCGTGCGGGTTGACCTGCCCCTTCGGCATCGAGCCCGCGCTGAAGCCGCGAAACTTTCCGGCGCCCACGCGGTTGACGATCGCTTCCGCAAGGATCGAGCGCGCGGAGTTGCCGGTGCACAGGAAAAGCACGTTGTAGGTCATGGTCAGCAGCACCTTGCCGTGGCGGCGATGCCGGTGATGGCGTCGCACATGTCGGGGTTGCCCGCGCAGCAGTCCTCGATGAGGAAGCCGACGAGATCGCGCACGCGGTCGAACGAGGCGGCGTAGTACACGAGCCGCCCTTCCCGCCGCGACGTGACGAGCCCGGAGCGCTCCAGGATCGCCAGGTGCGTGGACATGGTGTTGGCCGGCGTCTCCAGCGCGCGCGCCACCGTGCCCGCCGGCAGCCCCTCCGGCCCCGCCCGCACGAGGCGGCGGAAGGCCTCCAGCCGCGTGGGCTGGGCGAGCGCTGCAAAGGCGTCGATGGCGTCTGTCGTTTCCATACTTCGACGATACTGGAAATATTGAAGCGACGTCAAGCGCCCTTATGTAGGGGCGACAACCATTCCCCGAGTCGGAGTCGCCCCCCGTGTCTGCGCCGCGCCACGCCCCCGTCGTCATCATCGGCTCCGGCCCCGCCGGCTACACCGCCGCGATCTACGCCGCGCGCGCCATGCGCAAGCCGCTGGTGATCGCCGGCATCCAGCCGGGCGGGCAGCTGACCATCACCACCGACGTGGAGAACTACCCGGGCTTCGCCGACGTCATCCAGGGCCCGTGGCTGATGGAGCAGATGAAGGCGCAGGCCGTGCATGTGGGCGCCGAGTTCGTGGAGGACCACATCATGGATGTGGATTTCACCACTCGCCCCTTCCGCCTCACCGGCGACGGCGGGCAGATCTACACCGCCGACACGGTGATCGTCGCCACCGGCGCGTCCGCCAAGTGGCTGGGCATCGACAGCGAGAAGAAATTCCAGGGGTTCGGCGTGTCCGCTTGCGCCACGTGCGACGGCTTTTTCTACCGCAACAAGGCCGTGGCGGTGGTGGGCGGCGGCAACACGGCGGTGGAGGAGGCGCTTTACCTCACCAACTTCGCCTCCAAGGTCACGCTCATCCATCGCCGCGACGAACTGCGCGCCGAGCGCGTGCTGCAGGACCGCCTCTTCCACCACCCCAAGATCGAGGTGATCTGGAACGCCGCCATCGACGAGGTGATGGGGACAAGCGAACCGCTCGGCGTCACCGGCGTGCGCCTGCATGACCTCAAGACCGGCGCAAAGCAGGAGCTGGCCGTGGACGGCGTGTTCATCGCCATCGGCCATGAGCCGGCCACGGGGCTCTTCAAGGGCAAGCTGGCCATGAAGGACAACGGCTACCTGATCGTGGAGCCCGGCACGACCAGGACCAGCATCCCCGGCGTGTTCGCCGCCGGCGACGTGGCCGACGAGACGTTCCGCCAGGCCGTCACCGCCGCCGGCCTCGGCTGCATGGCGGCGCTGGAGGCCGAGCGCTACATCGCCGCCATCGAACACGCCCCCAAGGCGAGCAACGCGGCGTGATGCGCGCCGGCCCTTGCACCCCAAGAACTTGTGACCGGCCGCCCCGTTGAACCGGGGGCGAAAGGCGCCATCTGACGCGGGATTTGGTTGAGGGAACGCCATGGCCGACGGCAGCCTGAAGACACCTGCGCCCGGCCCCGGGCAGGACGAGACCCCGCCGCTGGAGCGCGCGATCGAGGCGGTGATCTTCCAGAGCCGGTGGCTGATGGCGCCGATGTACCTCGGCCTGGTGGCCTGCCTGGCCATCCTGCTGGTCACCTTCTTCCGCGAACTGATCACCACCGCCCCCAACCTGCTCACCATGGGCGAGACCGAGGTGATCCTGCTGGTGCTGACGCTGATCGACCTCTCGCTGGCCGGCAACCTCGTGCTGATCGTGCTGTTCTCCGGGTACGAGAATTTCGTCTCCAAGATCGAGGCCGCGCACGGCGACCGCGACCGCCCCTCCTGGATGGGCACGCTCGATTTCTCGGGCCTCAAGATCAAGCTGATCGCGTCCATTGTCGCGATCTCGGGCATCCACCTGCTGAAGGTGTTCATGAACGTCGCGGACTACACGGCCAGCCAGCTCACCTGGCTCACCGTCATCCACGTCACGTTCGTGCTCTCGGGCATCGCGTTTGCGGCCATGGACTGGATCGAGGCCAAGGCGCACCGCACGAAGAACTGAGCCGCCTTGCCTCAGTACGCCAGCCGGAAGCCCAGGTGCGCGCGCGTCTCGTCGGCCGCGGCGGCGATGTGGCCGGGCTCGTGCACCCAGGCGAGGCCCGCCCGCGCCGAGAAGCGGCCCGCCACGAAGAGATCGTAGGACGCCTCCACATCGAGCTCCCGACCGCTGGGCGCGGGATCGAACACGCGGGTCTCAAAGGCGAGGGTCTGGCGCCCGTAGGCGTTGGCCGTGGGCAGCGACACCGACAGCGCGCCGCCCTCCACGCGCAGGGGCTGGCGCACCGCGAGCGTGAAGCGTCCGCCCGCGCCGGGGCCCAGGGCGTCGAGAAAATTGGGCGCCACCTCCACCGTGGCGGCGAGACCGAACGCGGTGGTCTCCAGCGGCGCGGCCACCGTCAGCCACCCCGCATCGCCGCCGCCGGAACGTCCCAGCTCGCCCTCCGCCGTAAAGGAGAGCGCAGAGGTGGCGCGCCAGCGCAGCTCCGCCCCCACGAACCCGGTTTCCCCGTCAGGCTGCGCGCCGAGCGCGCTGGACCACGCAAGGCCCAGCCGCGCGCCTGTCTCGTGCAACGTCCCCGTGGTCAGCGCCGCCGTCACGGGGCCTGCGTCGTGGGCGAGCCGCGCCGCGAATGCGCGCCGCGCGCTGCGCCCGAAGGGACCGAGCTGCCCCACCCCGCTCTGCGTGGTGAAGGCGAGTTCGGTGTCCGGCCCCAGCGCCTGCACCACCGCCGCCGAGACATCGGCGCCCGCAAAGGCCAGCAAACCGCCGCGCGCGGCGCCCGACAGTGACGGCAGCGCCGGCGTATTGGCGGCGAACGAGACCCGCGTGGACGGCGACAGCGCGGTGTCCACCCGCATGGCGGCGGCGGATGCGTCGCGGGCGTCGAACGACGTGCGCAGGGACTGCGGCGCGCCCGCATCCGCCTGCGTGAACGACATGCGGCCCAATCCGCTGTCGGCGTCGCGCCACAGGCCGGGCGCATCGGGCAACGTGGCGAGCCGGGAGCCCGCCATCCAGTTGCGCCGCAGGTCGACGTTGAAGGTGCGGTCGTAGTCGTCGAACCCCACCGTGGCCCAGAGGCGCGGAACGGTGACCATACCGTCGCCGAAGGCCGCGCCCGTGACGCCGAGCGGCGTCGAGACCGGCAGCGTGCCGCCCGCGGCGAGCGGCGCCGCCACCGTGCCCACCGGCTGGAAGGCGCGCGCGACGTTGAGCCGGCCGCGGCCCGTCACCGCGTCCACGCCCGGTGCGCCGAAGTCGTCGGCTGAGTTGAGCACGAGCTGCACCACCTGCTGCGGCGACAGCCCGGGGAAGGCGCCGATCAGCAAAGCCATGGCGCCCGTGAGATAGGGCGCGGAGTAACTGGTGCCCTGGACCTGGCAGGTCATCGCCGGCCCGCCCGGCGGCGGGCAGGCCTGGAAGTTCACCGGCCCGCCGGGCGCGCCGAAGTCCGGCACGATGATCTCGAGGCCGGGGGCGGTGAGGTAGAAGTTCTGGTTGACGCCGGCGCGGTTGGAGAAGCTCACCAGCGCGCCGTTGCGGTCATGGGCGCCGGCGACGACGATGAGGTTGTTGGACACGGCGGTGTCGGTGGCGAGAAAGCCGGGGAAGTTCACCTCCGGCGCGTTCGGCCCGTCGTTGCCCGCAGACACCACCACGATGATGCCCGCCGCCGTGGCGCGCGCGATGGCCGCCTGGAAGCCGGGGCTGGAGGGCGTGCTGCTGCCGAGCGAGAAATTGATCACATCGGCGTTCTGCGCGATCGCGTAATCCACGCCGTTGATGAGATCGGTCGTGCCGAACGTGCCGGCGCCGGAATCCGCGCGCACTGCGAGGATCGTGGCGTTGTACGCCAGCCCGATGGTGGAGCTGAGATTGAAGTTGCCGGCGATGATCGCCGCGAGTTCGCTGCCGTGGGTTTCCGACTGGGTGAACAGCGTGTTGCGCGCCGTGTTGATGTCGCGCGAGGCGGGCGAGATGCGGCCGGCGAGTTCCGGGTGCGAGGCGTCCACACCGTCGTCGATCACCGCCACGAGCACGCCCTGCCCGGTGGCGCCGTTCTGCCAGGCGGTGATCGCCTTGGTGTCGGCCACGGCGTAGCCCGTGGTGTACTCCGCCGACGACGTGCTGGGCACCGTGCCGGGCGGCGGCGGCGGGGACGGCGGCGGTGGGGGTGGCGGCGGCGGCGGTGGTGGTGCAGGCGGCGGCGATACGGCGACTCCGCCGCCACCTCCCCCGCCCCCGCCGGCGCAGGCGGTCACGAGCGCCGCGGTCATCACCGCCAGCACGATCCGGACGACCTCGATCCGCATTCCCACGCCTCCGCGACGCCCCTCACGCCGGTCGGGGCGCATTGGCGACGGTGGGAGCAAAGGAGAGTTGCCCGAACGGGTCAAGCGCCGTTCACCGCGTCCGTGCGACCTAGCCTAGCCCTGCATCTCGTCGGCGACGCGCAGCAGGTACTTGCCGTAGTCGCTCTTGGCGATGGGCCTTGCCAGATCGCGTAGGGCATCGAGCGAAATGAACCCCATCTTGAAGGCAATTTCCTCCAAGCATGCGATGCGCAGACCCTGACGGCGCTCCATGGTCTGCACGAACGAGGCCGCCTCGAGGAGGCTGTCGGGCGTGCCGGTGTCGAGCCACGCATAGCCGCGTCCGATGCGCTCCACAGAAAGTGCGCCCCGCTCGAGGTAGACACGGTTGACGTCGGTGATCTCCAGTTCGCCCCTCGCCGACGGTTTCACGGCGCGCGCAATCTCCACAACGTCGGCGTCATAGAAATAGAGGCCTGTAACGGCCCAGTTCGACTTGGGCAGGCGGGGCTTTTCCTCGATGTCAGTGGCGCGCCCGGCACTGTCGAAGCTAACGACTCCATACCTTTCGGGGTCAGCGACGTGATAGGCAAAGACTGTGGCGCCGGCCCGCTCGCGCACACCCTGCAACGCATCGGGCAGACCATGGCCGTAAAAAATGTTGTCGCCCAGAATGAGTGCCGAGGGCCCTCCCGCAACAAAATCGGCGCCGATATGATATGCCTGCGCCAGTCCGTCCGGGCTCGGCTGTTCGGCGTAATGGAAGTCCAGCCCCCAGCGCTTTCCATCGCCTAGTAGGCGCTTAAATCCGCCGATATCGTCGGGGGTCGATACAATGAGGATTTCCCGCACGCCGGCGAGCATGAGGGTCGCCAGCGGGTAGTAGATCATGGGCTTGTCGTAGACCGGGAGAAGTTGCTTCGACGTCGCCGTGGTCATCGGATAGAGCCGCGTGCCACTGCCGCCGGCCAAAACGATACCCTTCATGGTCCCCTCGCCGCTCCCTAGACACTCGGCACCCGGCATGACCCGGCGCGCCGCGGAAGTCCAGAAGCAGTGGCATGGCCCGCGCAATCGGTCAGGTATAGCCCTTAGGGCGCCAGCGTAAACCGTTTGAGATCGATCCTGCCTTCACCCAACGGGGTGGGCACCGCGACGCGGAGCAACTGGGCGAACCCGCCCGTCGGGGCCTCCGCAAACCAAGCCTGACCACGGGGAATCCGCGCCCGCTCCAGTGGCGTCATGGTCTTGAAGCCGCTTATTGGTTCGTAGGACATGGTGCAGACCACGGCCGGGCCGTCAAAGCCCCCACCCTTGTACGTGCCGCGCGAGGCAGGCGTGAGTTCCAGGGCGAAGTGCTGGCGGCCGTCGAAAACCAGGTATCGCCCTGTGCACGCGCGCGCACGGCCGACGCCGGTCGACAGCGCCAGCAACGCTGAGAGCGGATCGAACGAAACTGCTTGCTGCGCCGGCGTGGCCGGCGGAGTTCCCATGTTCTGGTGGATTGGCGTGATCCGCGACGTAACGCCTGACCCGGTCCGGGTCATCGACACCCGGCGCGATTTTCTGGCATAGGCATGGTCGAGGTCATAGCGCATCCAGCCGAGCACGCCGTTGGCCATAGACCCCGACGAGCGCGTTGTGATGCGCGTATCGTCGAACAGTTGCGCGAGGCCGGACGTCTGCATCGACGCGTTGGCTGAGTAGGCGGTAGGACTCGTGTTTCCACTGATCTGCATCGTGCCGAGGGTGACGATGTTGAGAATCGACGCCTCATACTCCAGCTCGAATGTCGCAGCGTGCGCTGACGTACTTGCAAGGAAAAACCCCGCTATAGCGACGAGAATATGACGCAAGATAACTTCTCCCCTAGATACGGAAGTCCGCGGTGCGATCCAATCACCTAGGCTGACGGGATTGTCCACTCTGGTGATCTGTACGATCCGTTACTCGCTGAGGTGAGCCCGCTTGCGACGCCGCGGAAGTACATTGCGATTTCCTTAGCAGGAATGAAAGGACGCGACATGAACAATGGACCCAATGTGCGGTTTTGGCAGGTGGAGAACTCGCGTTCTGTGGTGAAAGACTGCTGGATCGATCTCGTAGCCGATGATTGCCTGCGCGCCGATGGTGTTCGCATCGCGCCTTACTACGTGCTCAACTATCCAGAGTGGGTCCATGTGGTGTGCGTGGATCCCGAAGGTCGCGTTTGTCTCGTTGACCAGTATCGCCATGGTGCGCGCGCCGTGAGCAGAGAACTGCCGGGCGGGATGCTGGATGCAGGCGAATCGCCCATTCAAGGCGCCATGCGAGAACTACGCGAAGAAACGGGACTTGAGGGCACAAACTGGCGCGCGCTCGGCGCCTATAGTCCCAACCCGGCCACACACTCCAACAAAGTTCACATCTTCCAATGCGACACAACCGGAGACTTTGGTGCGACTTCTCCCGACCTCACTGAGGACATCTGCGCTTACTTCGCCACGCCAGAAGACATAGACGGCTACATCCGCGACGGTTCGTTCCTCCATCTGGCTCACATTGGCGTTCTTTACCGCGTACGAATGGGCCTTCCGTGATGCCTGAAACGTCAATCCACGGACCACCCCGCATCGGCGATTGCGTCCATGCAGGTGGCGAGCCCATTGCGCCACGGCGGCAGGCGCACACCGTGGACGCGATCAATCTTGGCGCACGCGAGGCGTGAGTTGGCAGGGCGACGCGCCGGGGTGGGATACGCGGCGGTCGTGATGCGGTCGACCGTGGCAGAGGGGCCGCCACGCGCCGCGGATTCTGCAAAGATGGCCTCTGCGAAGTCGGCCCACGCGCAGTGATCTGCAGCCGCCATGTGGAAGACGCCGTACGCCTCCTCGGTTGGCGCCGTGGCAAGATTGCGAGCGATGGTAAGCAGACCGTCCGCGATGTGAGCGGCGAAGGTCGGTGCGCCGACCTGGTCGGCGACCACGCCGACCCGACCACGCGTTCTCGCGAGACGAAGCATCGTCCGGACGAAATTTTTTCCGGTCGCGTCGAACACCCAGGCAGTGCGCACGATGACGTGGCGCGGCCCCGCCGCCGAGACACGCACCTCACCTTCAGCTTTGCTGCGTCCATAGGCGCCCTGCGGGGTGACAGGATCTGTCTCCAGGTAGGGCGATTGCTTTTTGCCATCAAAGACGTAGTCGGTGGATACTTGGATGATCGGGATCGCATGTCGCGCGCAAGCGTCCGCCAGATGTCCGGGCCCGTGTCCATTGATCCGCATCGCAAGCTCTGGCTCGCGCTCGGCTTGATCCACTGCGGTGTAAGCTCCGACGCACGCGACCACATCCGGGGCGTGGGCGATGAGAGCCGAATTGAGCGTATGTACGTGCTCCAGATCGATGTCGGGACGACCGATCGCGATCACCTCGCGGCCACCCGCTGCGATCAGCGCCCGGGCCACCTGACCCGTGCGCCCTACGACCAGCAGCTTCATGGCGCCTTGCCATCGATGAGGCCGAGGCGCATTCCGCCATGGCCTGCGGCGCGCAGCGGACGCCACCACGCCTCGTTGTCAAGATACCACTTGACCGTGGCGCGGATGCCGCTTTGAAAATCGTGCTGCGCCCGCCAACCAAGCTCCGTCTCCAGACGCGTGGCGTCGATGGCGTAGCGCCGGTCGTGACCGGGTCGGTCTTTCACGAACGTGATGAGATCGCGGCGCGCACGGTTGGCCGGCGCGAGTTCGTCGAGCAGGTCGCAGATCGTATGCACGACGGTGAGGTTGGTGCGCTCGTTGCGGCCGCCGACATTGTAGGTGCGCCCGACCGCGCCCTTCTCCACGATCAGCGCAAGCGCTGCGGCGTGATCGTCCACGTACAGCCAGTCGCGCACGTTGGCGCCGTCGCCGTAAACCGGCAGCGGCTTGCCCTCCAGGCCATTGAGAATGACCAGCGGGATTAGTTTTTCCGGCAAGTGGTACGGGCCGTAGTTATTGGAGCAATTGGAAACCAGCACTGGCAGGCCGTACGTGTGCCACCACGCCTGCGCGAGGTGATCGGATGCGGCCTTGCTGGCCGAATATGGCGAGCGCGGATCGTACGGCGTGGTTTCGCTGAATAGACCCTCCTCACCGAGCGAGCCGTACACCTCGTCCGTGGAGACATGCAGGAAGCGGAATCCGTCGCGCCGCGCGGGCGGCAGGCTTTCCCAATAGCGGCGCGCGGCCTCAAGCAGCCGGAACGTGCCGAGGATGTTGGTTTCGATGAACGCCCCGGCGCCGGTGATCGAGCGATCGACGTGGCTCTCGGCGGCGAGGTGCGTGATAGCGTCAGGGGCGAAAGCGCCGATTGCTGCGCTCACCGCCGCGCCATCGCAGATGTCGGCCTTCACGAACCCGAAGTTGGGCGCCTCCGCCACCGACGCGAGCGAACTCAGGTTGCCGGCGTAGGTCAGCTTGTCGAGCACGAGCACCTCATGGCCCCGCGCCACGAGCAGACGCGCCAAGGCCGAGCCGATGAATCCCGCCCCGCCGGTGACGATCACACGCATCGAAAACCTCAGACTGGCCAGGTGAACAGGACGCCCGCCTCGTGAAGCGCGGGCCAGTGCTTGTCCCGGTCCGACAGCGTCACCGTGCTGGGGTCGACGCCCCAGTCAATGGCGAGGGCGGGATCATTCCACATCAGTCCGCGCTCGCCCGCTTTGTCGTGGGGCGCGGAGACCTTGTAGACGACCTCCACATCGGGCTCCAACGTGACGAAGCCGTGCGCAAACCCTTTGGGCACAAAGATTTGTGCGCCGTTGGCGCTTGAGATCACGGCCGAGACATGCCGACCGTATGTCGGCGACCCTGTGCGCACGTCCACGGCGACGTCAAGGATGGATCCGCGCACGCAGCGCACGAGCTTGTCCTGCGCATTGGGCCCAACCTGCATGTGCAGGCCGCGCAGCGTGCCCTGCGGCGCGGAATAGGAGTGGTTGTCCTGAACCCACGACAGAGGGCCGACCATGGGCTCCAGCGCCGCCTGGCTCCAGATTTCGGTGAACCAGCCCCGAGCGTCGCCGTGACGCTTCGGCGTGTAGAGAAAGACGGCTTGGATCGCCAACCGTTCGAACACACACTTTCTCCGCTACTCCACCGCTTTCTAAGCCGCCCTCGGGCGGGGGTAAAGTAAACGGCCGCCGGCTTGACACCGCAGCGCCTCGCCGGGTCAAACGAGGGCCCGCATTGGTGCAGAAAGACGAAGGTGCGCATGGCTGGGCTTGCTCACCAAGGGCGCGCGCGCGTTCCCTGGATCACCCAGCTTCTGACGGGGCTGGACCGCTGGCCGCCGTTTCGGCCTTGGACGCTGGCGGCGAACAACGACGGGGCGGCGACCGCGTCGTCCCCTTGTGGCGAAGGTCGCCCGGGCATTTACCAAATCCGGCCGCAGCGGACGCCGGGCACCGCCCGCCTGGTGCGGCCGCGTCTCATGCTGAATGGAGACCCGCAGATGCCGTGCAGCTGGCGGTGGCCGATGAGCGACAGGGGACTTTTTTCTCAACGTCCTGGCCGCTACACATGGTCACGGTTCAGGACGTTCCCAATGGAGCCCTGTCGCTGGCGAGGACAGTGGTGGTGCAACTGTAGGACCCGCGGAAGTTCACCCTGGTGATCCCGGCCGCGCACGACGATCTGGAAGGCGCCACTGCCTTCCCGATCCTCGGCCTCTGTCACCGCGTGACGCCGGAGCGCGCGGCCGCCGCTGCTAAGGGCTGGCCGCAGGATCTTTCCGCGATGCCGCCGCCCACCATCGCGCTGCTGATAGGCGGGCGCTCGAGGCAGCAGGACATTTCCGTTGAAACGGCGCGACGGATCAGCCGCGAGGTGTTTAGTCTCGGTTGCAGCCTGCTGGTGACCCTGTCGCGGCGCACCAACGCGCGCGCGCGCCGTCTTCCAGCGCGAGTTGCGCCCGTTCACGCAGTTCTATTTCGCTGGCGCGGGCGAAAACCCCTACTTCGCCATGCTGGGCGCCGCCAACGTGATCCTCGTCACCGCCGAAAGCGCTAACATGGCGGTGGAGGCCGCAGCCACCGGCAAGCCGGTGCGGGCTGAAGCCGCGGGCGACTGGCCTGGCTCGGACGGCCGAGCCAGCCGCCCGCTACCATCGAAAACAGGATCGGGCTAAACAGCGTTGATTCTACCTTCCGGCGCGGGACGCCGAGGGGGCGCCTCAGAAACTTTGTAAGGAACGGGCCGCCTTCTAGGCTGGCCGTTCCGCGGGGTAAAGCCTCAGATGCAAATGGCCTACTAAGGCTTGAATAGCCCATACATACGAGCCGTAACGTCAGGGCCCTCCGCGCACCGGCGAATGTGTCGTTGCGTCAGCCACGGCCCCTGGCAAGACATCTCCACCAAAACGCCTGCTGACCACGTCCTGCCAATCATCGACGTCCAGAAGCTTCATCGGGTTCTTGGCAATCAACTCGCGCTTGATAAACGGAAAACCCCACACTTCAATGAGCACACGCCAGAGCGCATGACTCGGGTTAAGCCGCACCCCCCGCCGCATCAACACAATCCTGCCAGCTTGATCCAACTCACCGACGGGAACTGCCTCAACAGGCAGCGCCGATGAAGATGCCTCGCGACCAATGACTTCCACCGTGGGAAACAACGCCCGCATCCGGAGACCAGCGCGCATGAGCTCGCGGGACAACCGCAGCTCCCCAGCGCGGATCGCCCAATGCTTCGAGCGCGCCATTAGCACTCCACGCCAGAACCTTGCAAATGCGGGATGCCTTAGCGCTGTTTGTCGGAATAGCACAAAGTAGCTTTGCAAGTGCCACCCTCTCTCGCCTGAATCCGTAAAGCCCCATACGTCTGAGCTCGCATCACAACGATCGATGTAGGGTTCCAGCGGAGCGAAGGGCCCTAGAACGCTATCGTTTGCAATAATCAAACTATCGAGATCCGCTTTACTCGGTACGTGCTCAAGTCCCACTTTCCAAGATCCAAAGTCGTAGCCCACATTCTTACGCCGAAGGATCAGTGCGCAGTGCGTCTTGAGAACCTCCAGCGCGCGCTCCTCCAACTCGGGGGCAGTCGAAACAAAAACAACAATGTGCTGCGCCGCGGCCAGCGCCGCCACATACTGGACTGTGGCCGGGCTAACATCGCCGGCAACATCGTAGTGACAGAACACAGCGACCTTCTTTGCGCCCGCGAATGACGCATTTCCCGCAACAATTTCTTCCACGGGGGCATTACGCCCGAGCGCCAGCACCGCTGATGCGTAAGCGTCGACAAACGCCAACACACTCGCTCTGACGACATGAAAGCGTCTGACGGCGCCCCGCGACCTATCGACGATCCAAACCGCCGCACCCACAACAGGCGTTGGGAGAAACGCTTTCAGGGTTGCTCTGCTAAGGTGCGCCACGAGGGTCCTGCAACAGTCACGCTTGGCGCATGGCGAACAGCCTCATGCCCAGAAAGCTGATCAGCACCGCGAACGGCAGCACGGCGAAATAGCCAAGCGTTGGCGACAACCCTACCCAGCTGACGCTGACGAACAAGCCCGCAAGAACCACGCCTTGTTGAAAGGAGTACACCACCAGCGTTCGCCAAAGGTCACCAACCAACGAATTGCTACTACGAAACGTAAAGCGACGATTGAGTAGAAAAACCAACCCCATGCTGGTCAGCCACGCAAAGGTAGACGCCAACAAGTAATGCACACCGAATATCAACAGAGCTTGAAACACCAAGAAGTTGGTGGCGACGCCGGCAACTCCGACTAGAACAAAAGAGCCAAGCTGCTTCAGCATTCCACAAGCCACTGCGCCTTAGGCGGACACAGCAATCCTCTCGCCCGCGCCGGCCGCCAAGCCAAAAAACCTGAGGATTGAATGGTAAACCTCGTGGTTGCCCATGTGACTGGGCATCTCCAGTCCCCGCCAAAAAATATCCGCCTCCGGGACGTGCGCGCCCGTGCGCCGTGCATAAAGTTCAATAACGCTGGCCAATGGCAACACCTTGTCGCCGCACACCAGCGACTCGTCAGGCGCAACCTCCGTCTCAAAGTCAATCTGATAAAACACCCGCGATTCGCTGATGCGCTCGACGTAAAACGCGCGGCGACCGCTCCGCAAAACACACTGCTCCAGCGCTGCCTGCACAGCCTCTGCATCAGACGCGGAAGCGCACAGGACATGGGCGTCATGCGTCATGCACTGTTCGACCACGCCCGGCAGCCCGAGCTCCTGAAGCAACTGCTGAGGACGTGTCTGACGATAGACGCAGAACCCCTGCCCCTCCACATTCTTCTGCTTCAAGCCGTTCATCAGGATGATCGCTTCATTGCCCGGAGCGCTATCAAGCATCATCCCAAGCATCTTGTCCGTGAGGCGTAGACCCAGCTCCATCTCAGGGTGGAGCCTCTCCCCGCGCGTCCAGAACTGATGTTGAAGGTGTGCAATGTTGTTCAGGAAAATGAGCGAGAAATCCGGTCGCAGCTTGTTTCGATGGTCGACAAATACAAGAGTCGAGAGGTAGTCGAGGAACGTTGCCATCGTGTGCACAGAGAGGTGCGTCTTGAGCGCCTGCCGCGCCATGGCGGTCGAGAACGCAAGACAAGCCCTCCACATTTCGGGCGAGACCATCACAGAGCACAGGCGAAGGGCCTCGCGAATGAGATCGCCCGCATCAGGAGCCAGATAGTTCTTGGACATGTAGCGCGGCAGCGCCAGCAGGTCATTCAACCGAGTCGGGTAAGCCTCCTCTTCGAATGACCAGGGGTCCGGGAAGAAGAACTTGCAGCCTTGCGCATCCTGGCGCGGGGCATTCATCGCCCCCCACACGCCCCAAGTATGCCCACCACGGCCGAGCTCCGTCCAAATCTGCGGCAGGCGCTGCCGTTCTGTCTCCCCAAGTCGCTTGATGCCATGCTCACTGCTGGGCCGCCCGCAATGGACGTTGACCCACTGGACCCACGGATCCAGCCCTTGATGCTCAACTTGATCGGCAGTCGTTGTGGAGCCGCGCCTGAAGGAAAGGATCTCCTCCACACGCCGCAGGCCGAGCTTCTTACTGGAACCAAGCAGAAAGTCCGGATCGAACTCGTTCAGCTCAATCAGCAGGAGTCTTCGCTTAGCGTCATTGAGCTCCGCCATAGTACCCTCTCGGACAACGCCGATTTCGAACAACTAGACCCAGTATCTTACCACAAGCATGAAGACCATCAAGGACGCCATCACCGTTGACGCAACCCGCAGGACTTCATCGCACTGGATCGTGAGCGTTGGGACGCCCAGGCTCCCAATCCCCCCCGACAGCTTACCCAACACCAGGGCCCCTCCGCCCAAAAAGAAGGGCAGGATCGGAAGCAAGTACCTACCCTGGACACTGTCGATCTTGGGCACCCCCACGCCGGTCGTGACAGAAGTCCACGAGATGTACATTGCGACAAACAGTAACGCGGCGGAGATCGCCGCTGCCGCCAACATCAACACACCGGTCAGGACGGCGCGCTGCAGCGGAGCGCTACCTAGGCCGTCCGCTGTCGCCGCGAAAACACCTATGGCGCCCCAGAGAACGAGGACCGCAGCAGGAAAATTAGCGTTCAACCAACCCAAACTGCCAAGGGTGCTCGTGAAGAGATACTGCCGTTGGTCGACAATGGACGTGAGGATCAATCCCGGCATCTGCGGGAGGTTTGCTAGAACATAGGCCGCTTGTGCGTCGACCGCCTGCTCGAGCGCCGGATTTGCTGGCAAGCCAAACAAAACCGAACTAACGGCGGCCCCAGCCAAGGCAAGCCCGCCGCAAGCCATGGAAATAGGAACGATCTGCCGCCATCCCAACGACGGAGCTGCCGCCAAAAGAACAAGCAGCAACGGCGCGTAGACTACCTTGTTGTGTCCAAGAAAGAAGGACAAGAGCGCCAAGACCGCCAAGTCTCGCCACCCCCAACGAGGCTGATCCCAAAGCTGCACGCACTTTGCCAGAAAACACACCGCCGTGCACACAACAAAAACATCATAGCTCGCTGAGGCCGCAAGGCTAAGCGCCATTGGAGTGACGGCGAGGAATGCCAAGAGGTGCCTGAAGCGCAGAGCAGTCTTTATCGCCCATAGGAAGCAAGAGACATAAAAGACAAGGTTGCCCAAACGAGCAAAGTACAACTGTGAAGACCAGCTGAAAGGCACGTCCGCCGGAGTCAGGGCGTAAACCGCCCTACCCACCCAAACGCCAATCACCTGAGGCATGTAGTATAGCGGGGACAGAGACTGGCCTGAGTATCGGTGAAGTATGCTTGTGTCCGTCTGGGCGGCCGCGAAGCTCTCCTGGTACCAGCGCGCATAACTGTAACGCATGTCGGGGTCACTGACCAAAGAGCGATGTGACTCAACATAGTTCACAAGGCTTTTCGGCACCTGTTGGCCGACTACCTCCCCCTCGCGATGAAGGGAGAGATCGAGCCGCGACACCATAACGGCGCGAATGAAATGACTGTCCTCATCCGCACTCTGTATTGGCGGTGTGAGGAAAAGCACCAGCAAGCCAAAGAGCGCGAGAAAGGAGCCGATCCAGCCGACCCGGCGAGCGTCACTCATTGGGTTAAGTATCCCGTATACATCCGGCAACGCATAGGCGAAATCGAAAACAGCATCCCCATGGAAGCCTCGGACGCCTACGCTTGCCGTTCTGCGGAGTGCATCGCCGGAACAGGCGCGGGCAACTCATGTGTAGAATCAAGCTCCGAGAGCTCCTGGAATGCATCCATCGCCAGCAACATTGGATGAATGGGGTCTTTCGGTACGTTCAACACGTCAAAATTGAGCGCCGCTAGCAGAAGTTGAACGCCAAGAATCACGGGCAAGGCTGCGAGCATAACCACGCCTGCCGATGCCGCCGCCGCCGCTTCAGGTCGACTAAAGAGGTAACTCACGCCGAACCCAAGTCCCGCCGATAGCAAAGCCAAGCCAACAACGACTTCCAGAGTCGCTACGTTGAAGTCCCTAACGATGTACTGGCCGACAAAGCGTTTCGCCGAGTTACGCATGTGGTAGAGCATAAACGGGAGCGCGATCTTCATGATGTTTAGATTGCTGCGCTCGTCCGCATACCGCGCCGGCATGGGGATATCGCGCACCACAGCGCGAAGCGATCCGAGGTGGTATAGCATATCAGATTCAAAAAAGTACCGGTGCGCAATGCGCCGACCGAGAAGCTCGCGAACCACTCTGGCCGAGATTGCCGTATAACCATTCGTTGGATCAAAAGTCTTCCAGTACCCGCTGGAGAATTTTGACATCAAGCTAAGGACCGAGTTCCCGAATATCCTAAGCGGCGGCATCCCTTCCACGTGCGACGCCGTCGAGAACCTGTTCCCTTTGGTATAGTCAGCCTGTCCCGCCGCAATGGGCTGAACGAGGTACCCCAGCCACCGAAGGTCCATCTGGTCGTCGCCATCGACTTTTACAATGATCTTGGCCCCACGGCTCTCTGCAAAGCGATAACCGCTGAGAACAGCCCCCCCGACACCCTGGTTGACCTCATGTCGCAGGATCACGGTCTCGACCGAGCAGGGACTAACGCTCGCAATGTCGCCGGACCGCTCGGGACAGCAATCATCAACACAGACCACCCCCTCGACCCAGGGCGGAACCTTCCGGAGCACGGCCCCGATATGGGCAGTCACCCGAAACATCGGCACCACCAGCCACACTCTTAACTGGCGTAACTGCTCCTGCTGTCGCTCATGACCATCCATAATGGCACCCGCACCTACGAGAAATGCGGTGGAGTGTTGGGGCTACCCCGCACTACTCCACGCAAAAACTGAAGCAATTCATTCGTTTGGGCTTCAAAATCCAAAATGGACCCCGCGGTGGCGTTCGCGAAACGATCCAGTTGCCCAGGGTCATCCAGCAGACGACGGACAGCTTCCCGCAGGGGAGCGTGATCCAGTTCCTCCGTCAAGGGCAAGATAGTCCCGTTCTGCCCATCCACGATGTCTTCGACCACCCCGCCCGCATCTGTAGCGATAACCCAGACATTGCGAGCGAGCGCTTCGCGGACCGTCAAGCCGAAGCTCTCTTTCCAGCGGGTCGGAAACAGCAGCACATCGATAGAG
The DNA here is from genome assembly GCA_027488965.1 of Alphaproteobacteria bacterium. GTDB lineage: Bacteria > Pseudomonadota > Alphaproteobacteria > Caulobacterales > Aquidulcibacteraceae > VFBF01. The sequence continues at coordinate 13,102 of JAIYAO010000059.1, read as the reverse complement.
AGGAAAAAATCGTCCAGGGTCTCCTGCGTGTACGCCGGCACGATTGAAAGCTCTCCGGGCACCGCCCAGTCGTCCTCTTTGATCGACGAAAAACCCAAGTTCTGCGTATTGTCGACGATAGTCAGGGTGTAGTTCTTGTGGGGAAGGTCACGGAACGCATGCACAATGAGGGGCCCTCCCTTGATCGGCCCTCCCCCGCCGACAAATCCGAACCTGATCCGGCCCTCAATCGGCCTCACCAAGGGGGCGGCCGGCTTCTGAACGCCATTCCGGTTCACATGAATGCGATCTGCCGGGACGCCATTTTCTATGTGCAGCTGCCGGTGAAAGGCGCTTGGCGTGAGCACTGCCGCCGCACCATCGAGGATCGACTTCAGATACGTGGTGCGCTCGCGGGTGAAGGTGATGTCGCTGACGCAGCCTTCGCAGATCTCGGGCGAGACTTGCCTGTTAAAGCAATAGCGGCCATCTGCCTTAATCATGAACTGTCGTTCGCAGATCCACCAGGCATCGTGCAAAGTCACAACATAAGGGATACCCGCCTCGCGGCAGGCTTCTGCGACTGATGCGCTCAATCCCTGTATGGAATGCAGATGCACGACATGAGGATTCACGGCCTCCAGCACTCGCGAAAATACAAGCTTCACTTGCGGGTTCTTGTAGTCGAGCTCTCGCTCTGTCGACTGAGGCAACGCCACGCCGAAGCAGTTCAAGCCCTTCGATTGATGACGAAGCAAACTATAGGCCGGCAAAGGGTCCGGACACGTTGAGAAGACCGCGACCTCAGCTCCCAACGCCTTCAAGCGGACGGCCACCTGTTCCGCGACAATTGTCGCCCCACCATAGCTCTGCGGTGCGAAAAAGACGTTGGCCTCAAGAACGCGCAGCGCCCCGTCTGCAGACCGGGGTCGCCCAGAAGCCGTCTGCTCTAGAACAGGCGCCACTTGACGATGTGCGATTGACCGAGGGCAGTAATTGTCGAGAACCGCGCGTCTCGCGTGCGCCCCAACATTCTCGCGCAGCAGTGGGTCCCGCACCAACAGCTCGAGCGCACTCACCCAACTTGGGTAGTCATCTGCGAGAAAGCCGGTCGTCCCTTGCTCAATTGCACCGGCAAACGCAGAACGTGACGAGCAGACGGACGGCAATCCCAACGCTGAAGCCTCAAGGAACTTGATGTTGCTCTTTGCCTCGTTGAACTCACTGGCCTCCAAGGGCGCAATGCTAATGTCAGCCTCGCCGAGCTGCGCAAGGTAGGCAGGGAATGCTGTGAGCGGGCGACGGCTGATTCTGTCCGCAAAAGGCGCGAGAGATTGAGGCAATGTGAGCTCGCCTATGATATCGAGCCTGACCTCCGGACGCGACGCGAGGACCGTTGCGAGAGCCTCCGCCGCCTCTTCAAAGTCGCGATCATGCGCCCGCGACCCAGAACCATAAACGATGTGAACGGTCTCTCGCTTCGGCCTCGTCACCCGAGCCGCATGGACTGCCTCGGCAAGCGCTAGCGTTTCCTCATCAAGCGCATTCTCCACAACGAATGCCCGCTCTTTACCGGCCTCCACCATTGCTGACGCCAAACGGGCCGTGGATGCGATGCCATACTCGCAACGCAGGAGCGCGTGTCGATACAGCGGCACGCCCTCAAGGATCTCCTGCCGAGTCTTCGGATCCAACCTGTACAGGTTGCCATTCGCCTCGTAGTACTTCTGATCAAAGATGAGGTCGTCCACCTCCCAAAAAGTCGGGATTTGGAGCCGGCGTGCTTCTTCAATCAGCGCAACAACATCAGGGTAGCCGGGCGCCCGATAGAATACTGCGCCAGTTGCTGTCTGCAGAGCATCCCTGGCAGCGCCATGCTCCCACCAGTTCAAGACTGTGCAAGCAAAGCCCAGACGCTCGAGATGCTCCTTCTTCTGCCAGACTCGATATTTTGCACACTGCGGAAGTGACAGCTCGGCGAGAATGACGATATGCGGACGCAGGGTGCCCGCAACGCTTTCCGCTGGCCGCATAGATCGCAGCGCATCCTTGGGCGTTTCTTGGGCAGTTGTTGGAACCGGACTGGCGCGCGGGCCCTCGACAATGAGGCGCATCCAGCGCCTTACATCTAGGACATCCGCTACTGCAGAACGAATGCCTCGCCGTGCGACATAGTTTGTCGAATGTCGCGCCACGAACTTCGCGGCCATGAGAAGCCGGCCAACGGCGCGGAACGGCCGGGTAACGGTCCAGCTGGTAGAATGATGGATCGCGCGAATCCGCGCTTCTAAGCTTGCCACCTGGGCCGCCAATGCAAGCGCTTTTGCCGCCTCCGCCGTGGCCACTGCCAGTTTTCGCTCACAAGCCTTCAGATCGCTAGACAGCCGCGCATTCTCAATACGCCGGTCACTCTCGAGCCTGGCGACTTTAGTTTCCAGTTCCCGGCACTCAGCCTCGGCGGAGTTCCGAGCGCCCTCTTCACGCGCAAGCGCCGCACGTTGTTCGCCAAGCAGGTGCTCGTTGTACGCGATAATACCCGCCATTCTTTCGGCGTATCGGACATCATCTAGGACGGAAAAGTCAAACGTGGCGGTCAAGGGTTCATCTGACGCCAACGCCAGCAGATAGACTGCCCTGTCCAGCCCACCTTCACGGATTGAAAAAGATTCGTCGTCCAGACGTCGATGGGAGACCACTCCATCGCCGTTTGGCTCAACGGCCGAGATGACGGAGCCCATCGTCGCCTTCTGCTCCCAGAAACGGGCGAACGGAAAAGAGTCGCTGATGAAGCGAACAAACTCGGGGGCTGTAAGTTCGCGCAGGTGGAAGTGATTGGTGTCCCCCTCGAAGTATACGCCCTTGATTGGGGATGACATGATCAGCAACCCGCCAGGTATGAGCACCCGGCGGATCTCTCTCATAAAGTCGTCATGCTCGACGAAGTGCTCAAGGGTTTCGAAACTGACTACGACATCGACACTGCTGTCCGGCAACGGTATGGCTGTCGCCTTGGCGCAGAGGAAGGAGAGATTCTCTCTGGGGTATGCGCTCTTTGCGTAGGCAATTGATTCCTCCGAGATATCGACACCAAAAACCTTGGCGGCCACGCTCGACAGAAGGGCAGATCCATAACCCTCTCCGCAGGCCACATCGAGCACTGTACGGGCCTCGCAGAGCCGCGCGGCCAACAGGTAGCGATGCTTGTGCTCATGTTCGATTAGTCCCGTCATGGACGTGGTGAAGCGCTCGCCGGTATACGCTTGGGCCTGCGCCGGACTTTCAAACCGCAACGTCGAATGCGCGCTCATGAAGCGACTTCCCCCTGAGCGCTGACACTGAGCTCAATATCCAGCATTGGGATCCCCACGAGACCCTTTGCGACATGCGAGGCGTCCACCCTAAAGAACACGGCGTCATCTATCCAGTGATGCTGGACGTGGTCCCACTGCGAGCCATTGGCGATCGCCGCGTTAACCGAATAGTCTCCTTGCGGCAGATACGGCATCTGAAAGCGAAAGCGAGCAACGATCAATTGCCCCGCGACCGCAGGCTGCGGATTGCTCCGGTAGGTCAGGAACGTATTGTCGCCAAAAAGATTCTGTCCGAGCTGGTTCTTGACGAAGAAGCCGATAATTGGTCGATCCAGCGTCGCGTGAACGACCGCACGCACTTCGAGCACGGATACTTCACTGCCTACCAAAGCGGCTACCGCCGCCCCCCGCTCGTCCAGAAGTCGCACGTCAACGATCGTAGCGCCTCGCTTCCCAAACCAAGGCCCGTCGGGATCAAAATCGAAAACCTCGATTTCATTCCGAAACCGCGATTGCTTGAGGACATTGTCGCGCGGATCTGACACTGGCCGCAATCGCCGCTTTCGCTCCCCGCCGATTTTGAAGTCTTCCCCACCGTCCTCACCGTACAGCGACGCGATATACTGGTGCACAATGTCAGATGCAGGCCCCTCGGCCCGCATCTCACCACGATCAATCCAAATCGCCCGGTCACAAAGCCCAGTTACGGCGCTCGTATCGTGTGACACAAAGAGCAGCGTCCCGGTCTTCTTGAACTCGTGAACAAAGCGCATGCACTTCTGCGTAAACGCAGCGTCTCCCACCGAGAGTATTTCATCCACGATCAGCACGCTTGCGTCGACATGCGCGGCGACTGCGAAGGCGAGGCGCGCATACATGCCGCTCGAGTAAAGCTTGACCGGCTGATCAATGAAGTCGCCAATTCCTGCGAAATCGACAATTTGATCGTAGCGTTCGCGCACCTGTGCGGTCGAGAGACCGAGGATCGTAGCGGCAAGAAAAACATTCTCGCGACCCGTAAACTCTGGATTGAAGCCCGCGCCAAGCTCCAGAAGAGCTGCAATCCGGCCATTCGTCCGGATGCTGCCCGATGTCGGCTTCGCTGTGTTGCAAATAAGTTGGAGAAGCGTCGATTTTCCCGCACCATTGCGACCGACAATGCCGACAGCCTCGCCCCGCCGAACGGAGAACGATACATCCTTCAATGCGACATACTCGGAGTAGTATTTTCGACGCCCCAAGGCGAACATTTGCCTCAGGCGGTCTTCCGGCCGCTTGAAGATACGGTATGTTTTGCCGACGTTCTCCAGGCGAATGGTCTCTTCAGATGACATCCGCGAACCCTACTCGGAGGCGAGCGAACACCCCATACCCACCAATCGCCACCAAGAAACCCCAAAGGTAGGAGAAGGCGAGGTCACTCAACTTCGGGAGCTCGCCCCAAAACATGACACTCTTGGAGCCCTCAAGAACTGCGGTCATCGGGTTCAGAGACAACAAGTGCGCATATCCCAGGGGAAACGCACTCGCGGGATAGAAGATCGGACTCAGAAAGAGGATTAGAGACACCAGCACCCCCACGATGTGCCGCAAATCGCGATTGTACACCCCAATAGCGGCCAACGCCCAACTCATGCCCAGCGTGAAAAGCAACATCGGAGCAAGCACGACCGGCAACAGTATTGTGGTCAGCGGAGGCAGTCCAAACGTGGCAACGCCAATCGCTTGCAGGACGCCAAAACCTAGAGCGAAATTGAACAGCGCGCCCCCCATCGCCACGACAGGCAATATCGCGAGCGGAAATACCACCTTCTTGACGTACGTCACGTTTTCAAGAACGAGTGTGGGAGCCCGAGAGATGCACTCGCTGAAAATGCCAAATATTAGAATGCCCGAGTAAAGCAAAAGTACGAAGTTTGTCTGCGCATCAGGCGGGACCGTCCAACGAGACTTAAAAATGTTGGAGAATACAAATGCATACACTCCCACCATCAGCAATGGCGTAAGGATCGCCCATGCAAGCCCGAGGTAGGCACCGCGATACTTCGCTTGCCATTCCCGAATGACTAGGCGCATGATTAGCGCCCGATGGGCTATCAGGCCATGCACCGGGGCTCCGAGCAGGGCTCGAACTGCCGAAACGCGCACTGTCCGCTCCTAATTCTATGTCGACCCGCAGAGCACGTCCTGAGCAAGCAGGTCTAGTGTCAGCCAATTCGTCACTTTTGACCCACCTTCTGCCCGAGCCGATTGAGACGGTAGTGCGCACAAAAACCAACGTTTCACGCTGCCAGTATCGGTAACCTACAGCTTTCGCAAGGCAAGGCGCTGAGGCTGATTAGCTCCGACAAAGGTGCCAAAGGGCGCACCAAAGCCGCCGCATTGATGACCGGCCTCACTCCCGGCATGTCCGGGCCTCGCCCAATGCATCGCGAGCCAGCTTTCAGCCATCCCTACGTCGCTCAGGATGTCGCACGAAAGAGTGGACATTCTTCTGAAGTGGAGCGGTACTGCGCGGCAGGGGCCCCGAGGACGATGCGCGCGGGTATAGCGACGAAGAAACGGCCCGCTTCCGCGGGCTTCCGGCAGTGGGGGCAGCATGTCGCCGCCCACTGCCGGAGACCGGTTCATGTACCAGCATGCAGATGCCAGCGCCGCCAGCATCGCGACCGAAATGCGGGCTTTTGCTGTCCTGAAGGACAGCCTCGCCAGCCGCAGCGACCTGCTTGAAGACAAGCAGCTGATCAACGACCTCGCTGAGGGGGCCACGTCCCTCTTCGAGGCCATCGACCGTCTGCTCGCGGATGACCTCGACGACGACTGCCTCATTTCCGGGATCGAGACGGCGCTGGCCGCGGTGCAAGCCCGCCAGTCCCGCTTCGTTCGCCGCCGCGAAGCGCGCCGCGCCATACTGGAGCAGGCGCTCATGCTGCTCGAAACACGAAAGCTCGAGCGCCCCCTAGCGACATTGTCGCTTGTGCACCGGCCTTCGGCCCTGCTCATCGACAGTGAAGCGGACCTGCCCGCCCGCTTCTACTTGACCAAACCGGTCCTGGACCGTCGCGGCCTCAAGGCGGCGCTGGAGGCCGGGGAAACGGTCGAGGGCGCATGCCTCTCCAACGGTGTGCAATCGCTCACCATCAGGAGGCGCTAATGGCTGTCCGCCAAAACCGCGGTGCGGCGGCCGGCGCTCCGCCAGCCCTCACCAGCGCCCAACGCGACCTGCTTCGAAGGACCGTCGGGGCGACGCTCACGACCGAAGAGTTCGAGCAACTTGTGGCCATCGCGGACCGAACGGGGCTTGATCCGCTGCGCCGCCAGCTCAGCGCCGTCGTCCGCGACCCCTCAGGCCCGGGGCGCAGCGTCCTCTTCATCACGACCATCGACGGCTTGCGGAGCCTCGCTGCAAGGGATGGCGATTACCGGCCCATGGAAACGGCGCCGAAGATCGTTATCAGCCGCCGCAGACGCGATGCCCTGACCAACCCCAGCGGGCTGGTCAGGGCGGAGGTCACGCTCTGGAAACAGTCTGGGAGGCGATGGCACGCCGTGGGCGGCGAAGCCTGGTGGGACGAGTTTGCGCCCCTCCCCTCAACCGATGCGCGGGGCGCAGGCGCCCGCCTCCCGGACTCATGGGAGAAAATGGGCCGGCTGATGCTCGCCAAGTGCGCCGAGGCCCAGGCCTTGCGCCGTGGCTGGCCCGAACGCCTCTCGGGCCTCTACGCCAGTGAGGAAGGCGACCGCGCGCGATTGGCCTCCCGGGTGACCGGCGCCGAATTCGCACCTGCGACTTCTCGTCCCAATGTCGCCGACCAGGGTGATGCGCTCGATCCCGGCACCCACTCCCCCCAGGGTGCCGGTGGGGCTGGTCACGGAGACGGCGCATTGTCCGGCGCCGCGTTCTGGTTGTGCATGGAGGGCGGCCCTGAGAGGGTCGCGCTTCTCGACCTTCTTGATCGAATTGAACACCATCTGGATGGCCTATCCGACGTCCGATCCGTCCAAACCTTTGTCACGTCGAACCGCACCACCTGGGGCGCGCTTTGGCTCCGGGACGAATGCCTTGCGTTTGCCGTCAAGGCAGCGATCGACCATCGCATCACAGCTCTCGGCGGCGTCGCAAGAGCGCCAAGCCGTCACGAGGCCCGCGAAGGCCGGATCTCCGAACAAGGCGATGAAGCTTCCAGCCAAGAGGGGGCATCATGAGGCCACCCTTTGTGCCGACGCCAAGGCTCAAGCCCACACCATGGCTGCGCAGGAGAATCCTCACAGAACAAGGAGGCCTGTGTCTCGCCTGCAGATGTGCGCTCAGCGAAGCGGAGATTGACCACGTGATCCCGCTCGGTCTGGGCGGCGGGAATGAGCGGACAAATCTGGTCGCGCTGTGCGCTTCCTGCCATAGCGACAAGACGCGCCTCGATCTCAAACGCATCGCAAAAGCTGAGCGCCAACGCCTGCATCACGAAACTGGTCGATCCCGTCGCACACCCGCCAGGGGGTTCGCAAAACACCTCAGAAAGCGAATGGACGGGCTCGTTCTACCGCGGGAGGATCCCAGTGCGAAAAGCGACTAAGCGCACGCCCAGACCCGGGCCAGCGAAATGTCCCGCGCCAGAGCTTCTGGACCTCATGGTCTGGCCGGATAGCGAGCCAGATCCTGCAACCCTTCAGAAACGTCACCCGACAACACCATCCCGCCAGGACCTTCGCACCGAACCCCGCCGCGGCAAGGGCAGCGCTGCGCGCAAGGGGCCCGATCCCACCGGGTCTACAAAGACAGACGCGATGATTGCTCTGATGAAGCGTCGTCAGGGTGCGACGATCGCGGAACTCCGCCTGGTCTCGGGATGGCAGCCACACTCGATCCGGGGCGCAATCTTCGGCGCCATCGCTCGGAAACGAGGCTGGGTCGTGAGTTCGCGCGCTCATGGAGCCGATCGCGCTTACCGCGTGCGACGCCCCACCATGACCGATCTCATGCTGGATTAGGAGAGTGCGCCCTACACGCCAGCTCGTCTTGCCGGCCTACTTCCCGCCGACAAGAATGGTCGCTAGCCCGACAAGGCAAGCGACTACGAGCATTGCCGAAAGGCGCTGGACCCAAAGCCCAAGTCTTCCCATCGTGGATTTGCTATCCGCTGGCACGATCAAACCCGCCAGTCCGGCGACAATAAGGGTGATGAGGACTTCACGCAGCACGACCGCATCCTCACTCATTGCGTTGGAAGCAACCGCGCAAGTGACCTGAGCGCAAACTGCACCGGTGGCGAATCGCCTGGCCAGCTATGGTCGCGGCGTGCCTGCGGATTGACCCCAGTTTGCACGAAGTGAGTGACGCGATCTATCACGCCAAAAGTCATTTATGCCAAGTCCCGGCAATCTGCCTTACCGCACCAGACGTCAGCCTAGACCAGTTAGAGCCAGTTTGGAGGCGAACCGGCAACAACGCACTCACCAAACCCCCACCGTTCCCTAGTTCGCTCACTCGTCTGCAGGCCGGAAGTAAGTCGCGCTGAAGTGTCCGTCAGCGGAGATTTCGATCCGAACATTGTCGCACCCGCCGGCGCGGCCATCCGCATCCGGGCCGATTTTGCGATCGAAAGTAGCGCAAGCACTGTCCGATACGTTCGTGCGCCACACCGCGCCGCGGCGCTCCAGCTCTTCGATCACGTCATTGTCCGGCAATGTCACCGAACCATAGCGCTTAGGCCCCGAGGACACGACATACATCGTCGCACGAACTTCATCGAGAAACGCCGCTCGAGAGGAAGTCTTGCTCCCGTGGTGGCCGACGATGAGGATGTTGGAGGTCAGAGCTGCGGCGCAGCACTCAATGAGCTTCTGCTCGACAGACCCCGCTTCGGGCGGATCCTGCGGCTTCTGCCGACCGCCGCCTTCTGCATCTCCTGCCAGCAGCACGCTGACGCTGCCGAGCGCCAGGCGCGCAACCACTGTGTTCTCATTGAAGTCGCCGTGATCGCCGGCATCAGCGTGGAGGATGACCATGCTCGCCTCTGCGCCCAGGGGCACCGGCGCAGGAGAGATGCCGTCGGCGCGATCAATTTCGATCGTCTCCGGCCCCCAGCTTTCGCCGTAGCAGCTCTTGCGCTCAAATCTGGCGCGGAGCGGCGCCTGTAGGCCACTCGCGTCATGATAGGAGACATCCGGTTCGTCCGCGATCTTCCTGAGGAAAGCACGGTAGCCACAAATGGGGTTCACGGCGCCTGAATCCCACACGTGCCTGACCGCGTAGGAATCAAACAGGTCGGGCAGGAGCTCGACGTGGTCGCGGTGCGGATGGCTGAGCACGAGATGGTCGATCTGGGTGAGGTCGGGACGGATGTGGCGGAGATAGGCCAGCAGCCGGTTGGCGTCGCCGCGCGCTAGGTCGTCATTGCTGCCACCGTCGTACAAGAGCGTGAAGTCCGCGCCTTCCACAAGGATCGCCAGCCCCGTTCCGACGTCGATTGCGTGCACCGTAAATGTTGAGCCACTTTCAGTGGAGGGCGTCGGTGGAGGTCCATCGACCGTCGGCGAGAGAGGTTCGGGCTCGGGCGTAGTCTCAACCATAGTCCACGCACGGCTCACGTAGCCGACGCGCCCGTCAGGCAATTTCACCTTGTACCAGCGGCCGGCTGGTTCAATGAGCGTGAGCCGCTCCCCGGGTTCCAGGATGTCTATGGAGGTGGAGCTGCTGGCGGGCTGTCGCCTGACGTGAACTCCGGAAACCACGCGGTCGCTGGGAACTACGTCGTCCGCAATCGCCTCTCCTGCCGAGAGGAGCCCAATGGCGACCAGTAAAGGGCGCAGAGCGCGGACGAGGTTGCGGTCTGCTTTCAGCATGGCGAATCCCCACCGGACGCTCCTACCTTCTCACAGAAATACCTGTTTGAGGAGCGCCGTTCACCCACGGGGCGATTGCACCAAACTCGCATCGCCTCGCGGTCCGGAAGGAGAATCCCAACGCGTGCGCACGCTGGCGAATGGTGGCGACGCTGAGCCCCACCTCAGTGGCAACCGCGACAGTGCGTCGTTTTTCTTGAACAGGCGCTTCAAGCAGCGGCGGTCCGCCGGGCTCCACGGCGTACCGTGCCGAGGAGACCTCTTCTGCTTTCAAGGCTTCCTCGACCCAACGTCGAGCGGACAAGACTACCGGAAGAGCTCGTTGAAGTATGCCGCCACGCGCACCCCACCCTGCAAAAGGCGTTCATCTACGATGGGATTGGAGCGATAGGCGTAGTCCCAGCTGAGCTGATCGCCTGCAGGATAGATCCGATCTCGAAGGCTCGCGCTCTCGGCGATCCAGACCCGCGGATCGGGCGTCGACCATTGTCGCCGGAGGTCGTCATCAAGTCGGTTCCGCAAAAATGCGGCATACTCGCTGTAGGAGAGCTGCCGCCGATCAATCAGTCCCGAGTCCCACACCGCGTGCAGGTTTGTGGGATCGCGGAAGAACGTCACCCGAATGTCGTTGCCACCCTTGTCTGTACCGTTGCCGGCGTGCAGCGGCTGGTGAAGGTCGCCGATAATGTGCACCGTGAAGCGCAGTGCGAGTTGCTTGTCCGCGAGAGGCGCCTTGGGATCCTTGAGGGTCTGCGCAAAGCGCTCAAGCGCCGTAACCGCATCTCCTTCTGCAGGCGCGCCGACATCTGCGTAAGTCTTCCCGACTGGCACCGTCACGTAGTGCCATGGATTGGCAGTGGACTGCCAGAATGGCTCGGGGTTGGATCGCATCTCGTCGGCCCAGGTGGAAGCCTCTGCAAGGGTCTCCTCGCCGATGATTGCGTAGATCGCACGGGCGGCTTTGCGGGTCAGCAATGGCTGAGCGATCGCACCGGTCACGCGATGGCCGATCTGGCCCCAGGCAAAGGCAGGCGCCGGCGTCACCAGGAGGAGGATGATTGCAAGAAACACACGCACGCGAGAATCCTCCAAAGCGCCACCCTATGGCGGTGTCACATTCTCGCGACAATGACGTGACGGCCAAAGGTCGAGTGCAACCGCGAGGCAGGCCTTGCGATCTACTTCGTTACATGGCCCTAGCCGGCCATCTTCTTCATCCGAAGCCGCTTCCCTGGCTATCCATTGTGCCGCCGTGAAGCGCGAGGCGGCTCTGGCCTAATCCTTTGCGGCAGCAGGGTCGAGGCAGCTTAGGTCCGGGACCTCCGCGACGTCAGAGCCATCGTCGCCCTCGGCACCGTCCGGCGGAAAATCCCGCTGACGGATTTCGCGCTCAGCTTGGGGATGAGCCGCGCCCTGCTAAGCAGCGGGGGGAAGCAATCGAAGTACGTCGTCCCCCGCAGGCCGCTGAAGTGCAAGCGCCTCCTCCGGCGCCCCGGTGAGCCAGGCATCCCAGTCAGCTCGTTCCAGCACCACTGGCATCGCTTTCGGATGTATCGGCGCCACGACGGCGTTGGGCGTCGTGGTCAGGAAGGCAAACAGCCTGTGCTCGCCCTCGGCAGGAGCAGCCTTCGTTCCGCGCGTCCCGGTCCATGGCCGCCAGATCCCCGCAAACATCATCACGTCGCCATCGGCGCGCGCAAACCAGCGGTCCCCCTTCGGCGGTCCGGGGCTCCACTCTGCGAACTCCGTCACCGGCACCAGGCAACGGTATTCCGTCTTGAGCCACGGCTTCCAGTACCCGCTTGCGGCGTTGCGCACATTGGTGACGTAGCTCGTCTGCACCTTTGGGAAACCCCAGCGCATCGCGTCCGGGGCCATCTTGCCGTTCTCATCAAGCCGGGCCACCAGGCCGACGCGGTCCGGAAACATCTCTTCGGAGATGTCCGGCCAGCGGATCTTCACCTTGCGGTGATCGAACACGTCAGGAAGCAGGCCTGCTTTGATGGCGGCTGCGCGGTAGCGATTGCACATAGCCTATTCCTGCAGGTTGCGGCCGAGAATCCAGACCACCTCGCCTGTGCCGCCCGGATCGGTCTCGCCCGCGTCGCCGTCGATGACGATTTCGTCGATCGGTCCCCGCCCCTCCACCAGCACGCGCTGATGCCCCGGCGCGCCCTCAAGGGCTACGGCGAGTACGGCCGCGGTGATCTCGCCGGGCTCGGGCGTCGCGCGGCGCACCGGGATGATGCGGCCGCGGGCTCCGATGCGCACCGGCGAGGCATCGGCGATGCTTTCAAGGCTGGCGAGGAGTTCGTCGACGGTCATGGTGGCCCTCAGAGCCCTAGGGTGCAGCGCCGGGCCTCCCATCGTCAACGCGCTGCAGCCCGCCTCGGCGCCAGCACCGTGCGCTCGGGCGCGCAGCAAGCTGATAGCGAAACTTGCCCATAGTCGGGCGCGCCTCGTCCTCGACACGCAGCGTGCCCCGGACGGGAACCCAAAGCCCCTCCGGGGCAGCCCTCCGGACAGATGGAGGCGGCAATGGAAGACGATGACGCGCAGCACGTGGCGCGTGCGCTGGTGGCGCTGAGGCTCGAGGGCGATGGGGGCGTAGAGGAAGCCGCCCGCACCGCGCTGATCTGGGGACCCGAGACAACAGCGGCCGCGGCGGCGGCACTCCGCCATAGCGCCCGAAGGCTAGGCGCGCTTGCTGGCGCATGCGCGGTCGCGGCGAGACGGCTAAAGGTTCAGTAAGCGGACGCGCTGGCGCGCCCTGCAGAAGGCAGTGTGTGCGCCTCATGCGCATGGGTCACGCATCCCTAGCGGGTGTCCAGAAGAGTGCTCCACTACAGAGCGAGCATCCCAGCTCACCCACCGCTCGCATGGCCCACACGGCCAACACCTTGTCGAGGTCGCAACCGCAGACGCGGCGACTGCGGAGCAAGACCGTTATCGACCAACGGCTCACTTTT
>JAIYAO010000152.1 GCA_027488965.1 Alphaproteobacteria bacterium | reverse complement strand
GTCATCGACCTGCCGCGCGCCACGGACGGATCGGCGCGCCTTGAAGCGCTTGGCGCAAAGCTGCATCTCCGCGTGGGCGCCACGGCGCGACTGGCGCTCGTCGAGGCGGCGCGCTGAGTGCGCGCTGGCTTTGAACCCCGCATGGTTGTACTTGGACGGGTGTTCGGTGGTTCTGGGGACTGGATGCGATGACGACGATCTCTGTGCTGCGCCGTGCGGCGGCGTTCCTGCTGCTGGTGATCGCGCCCTTCGCCCTGCCGGCGTCCGCGCTGGCCGCACAAGCGAAAATCGCCCTCGTCATCGGCAACGGCGACCACACTCTGGATCTCGAAGACCTGCCGGTGGCCACCCGCGATGCGCGCCAGATCGCTGCCGCACTCAGCAAGGCCGGCTTCAGCGCCGGCGGCGGCGGCGCCTTGCAGGCCAGCATCGACCTTGATCGTGCGCGCATGATCGCCACGCTCAGGGCATTCGATCAGCAGGTGGAGGCGGCGGAGGACGGCACGGTCGCCATGCTCTACTTTGCGGGCCACGGCATTGCGCGCGAGCGGCGCGGCGACATCTATCTCCTGCCCACGGACGGCACGCTGCGCCCTGGCGTCGATCTCAATACGGTGGGAATCCCCCTCGCCGATGTACTGCAGGTGCTACGCTCGCGGCCGAACCGTACTGTCATCGTGGTGATCAACGCGTGCCGCAACGTGGTGCGCCAGGGCGCCGCCGAAACCATTACCGCGCAGGCGGGCGCGGGCGGCGAGGCGGCGCTGGCGGGATCGCGCGGCGGCGGCGCAGGCTGGGGCGACGGCGGCGACGGCCTCGGACTTCTCTCGCGCGGCGCACGGCGGGACCTGCGCGCGGTGACCCGGGAGGGCGCAGACTACTTCGTCGCCTTCTCCACCAGCCCCGATCGCGGCGCCTACGACAGCGACCTTTTCTCGACGATCCTCGCCGACGAAATCCAGAAGGGCCGCCAGGATGTGCTGACGCTGTTCAAGCGGGTGGGCGAGCGGGTCGCTGCGGATTCGCGCGCAGTCGGCCGGCTGCAGCTGCCCACCTATGAGGTCGGTCTCTACGGCGCGCCGCCCTGCTTCGGGGAATGTACGTCGCAGGCCGATCCCGACCGGTTCTTCGACTGTGCAGGCTGCCCCTGGATGCGCGCGATCCCGCCGGGAGCGTTCACGCGCGGCTCGCCCAACAACGAACCGGGCCGCAAGCGCGACGAGATCGCGGCATCCCCCGCCCGGGTCGACCGCGGCTTCGCCATCGGCATGTACGAGGTGACCCGCGCCGAATGGCGCGCCTGCGAGCGCGCGGGCGCGTGTGCGCCGCTGTCGGACCGCAACAAATGGCAAAGCGACAAGGCACCCGTCGCCGGCGTGACCCGCCGGGACGCGGAGACCTACGTTGCGTGGCTGTCTGCGGCGAGCGGCGTGCGTTACCGGCTGCCGACAGAACTTGAGTGGGAGTACGCGGCGCGGGCCGGGGCGCGTACGCCCTTCTTCTTCGGCGCCGAGATCGCGCCCGGCGTGGCGGCCTACGACTATTCCGCGAGCTATCGGGGCAGCCCGCGGGCGGAGTATCGCGGCGCCTCGGAATCAGTGGGGTCGTTCCCGGGCAACGAGTTCGGCCTCTACGACATGCACGGCAATGTCTGGGAGTGGGCCATGGGCTGCGACGCGCCGGACCAGCCGGGGTGCGCCACGCTCGCGCTGCGGGGCGGCTCCTTCAAGAGCGCGCCCGCAGAACTGCGTGCGGCGAACCGCTTCCATATCCGCCCCGACGACCGGCGCGAAGACGTGGGGCTGCGCGTCGTCCGCGAGATGTAGCGCGCGGCTACTCGGGCGGCGGAGCGGTTTCGGCCACATTGGCGGCGAGGTACGCTTGGAAGGCGGTGCGGGCCGCGGTGAAGCACTCCGACTTCTCCGCCTCGAGGATGCTGTCGATGGTGGTGAGCACGCTGGCGGCGGGGCAGCCCTCTTCCGGGTCCGTCTCGGGTTGGCCGGCGCGGATCACCCCAAACGTGCGCCGCACCGGCGGCGCGCTGATCAGCGCGATCAGGCTTTCCAGACGCTCGATGGGGTTCATGGCGGCCCGCAACTTTGGCAGCACCGCGCCCTGGAAACTGCCGTTGATCACGCGCAGGTCCCCGCTTGCGGTGATCACGGTCAGCGTCGTGTTCGGCGCCAGGGAAATGCGCTCACCTTCGGCGAACGTGGCGCCCTTCTGGAACTTTGAATCCGTCGAACTTACAACGATGTAGTCACGCGGCTTGACCTCCTGCGCCATGGCGGCGCCGGCCAGAACGCACGTGAAAGCCGAGAGCAGCAGAAGTCCGCGCATGCCAGAAACCCCGATCCAGACCCCACGCCCGGAACACCCGGTATGACCTAACACAATTGCGCACACACGCCACGCCCAGTCGTTGTGCACGTCGGGTCGGGCCAGAGTCTTTTTGTTTTTCTTGATTCGGTCGACTTCAAGGTGTTTGTATTTCGTGTCTTTGGCGGGGGGCCAACATGAAGACGCGCATTCTGGAAACGGTCGGGATCGGCGTTCTCGCCACGCTAGGCGCTGCGAACGCGGCGTTTGCCCAGGAATTCCTGAATGCAAACATATCGGTAAGCCATTCGGCGACGCCCGCGGGCGCGCCGAAGAACGTCACGAGCACCGGCGGTCAGTTCCTCACGGCAGGCCCCGCGACGATCTTTTCGGTCGACAGCATCTTCGGACCCACAGTCCTGTTCAGGCCGACGTCCAGCGGACCGCCCACCAATCTCAACCAGTCCCCGTTCTTCTTTTCGCTGACGCCGGCGCAAACGGCGCTGAGCTCCAGCCAGACGTTCAATCTCTTCACCGCCAACGACATCGCGGCGTTCCTGGGCGCGAACCAGGACATGGACTTCTCCGAGTTCGAGGTGGACATCACCGAGGACTGTTTCCGCAACCCGGTCGTGGAGCCGAACTTCGGTGTTCCCGTGTCGACGGTGCTGCAACTGTGCGATGCAGTCTCGCTCAGGCTCGACCTGTCCAATAACGTCACGGTCATGATGACCGGGGCGGAGGACAACCCGGATCTCACCTTCACGATTCCCGCGGCGGGCATCACCTTCACCTCCAACCTCGCGCTGGACCGCGAAGACGCCATGTCCCAGTTCGGGGACTTCCTGCAGACTGGCGGGCGTAACCAGCAGGTGGCGGCGGCGCTGCTGGGCAGGCCGGCGGGGTTCGTCCTGCCGCTGGGCTCGCTGCCCAACGCCGGCACGTTCCTCACCTTCTCCGCCAGCATTACGCGGTCGGCGGCGGGCGCCAGCCAGTTCGAGCCGCCGCAGGCCGCCGTCTCGTTCGAAAGGTCCTTTGCGGCCGCCTCGTTCGGCGAAGTGATCGCGTACGTTCTAGCCAACGACGGCGCGACGGTCGAGGACTTCGGCCTGCCGGCGGGCTTCGAACTGAATGACGGCTGCTTCCGCGAAACGCCGACGAGCCCGATCCTGGGCCGTTGCGACGGGTACAGTTTCAAGCTGGGCCTGGTCGGTTTCGAGGCCACCATGTCCGGGCAGGAGAACAACCCGAACATGACTATCGTGATCCCGGAAGTGGGGATCAACTTCACCACCACCGGCGCCCTCGACACCGACGACGCCGCAGGCCAGATCGACGACTTCATCGAGGCGAACGTCACCGATGCGGATCTGTTCAGCGCCCTGCAGCGGGTGCTGATCGCCAAAACCCCCAACAACCCCGTGGCCGGCAACCCGACGTCGCTGCAAGGCACGCTCGTGCGCAACAGCCTCGACCTCGGCGAAACGTCCCTGCTGCTGGATGAAGGCATCGAGGGCGAGGCGGCCGCCGCCGCCGGCGCGAGCGCAGGCGGGCGCGGCGCGGACACCGCCGGCTGGATGGTCGGCGGGCGGGTCGGCACGGTCAGCGTGGGCACGCAGGACGCGGTGTTCGTCGATGTGGTGGCCGAACGCGGCTGGCGGGTGGGCGAAGGCAGCCGGTCCCGGCTGAAGGTCAGCGTCCCGTTCAGTTACGCCGACTACGACGACAGCGACGGCCAGTCGACCGCTTCGGTGCGGGTTGGCTACGAGACGCCGCTGCGCGAAGGCCGCTGGGTGATCGAGCCCTCGCTGGCGCTGGGCTACGCGTTTGACTCCGGACAGTTCGCCGCCGGTGCGCTGTGGGCGGCAGGCCTCTCCAGCCGGTACAAGATCGCGCCCGTGGGCCGCGGGCACATCGTCGTCGGCAACGCCATCACGTACACCAACACCATCGAGATCGAGGACGGCGAGGACAACGTGCGCACGCCGATCCTCGCCAACACGATCTTCCGCAACGGCGCGGCCTACCAGTACCCCATCGGGGAGCGCATCTTCGGCCGCCTCGGCACGCTGCGCGGCAGCTACTCCTACACCTTCATCGAAGGCGACGAGGTGTTCCTCGACGAATACCACGATGTCTCGCTGAGCTACGGCATCGGGTCCCGCGAGGCGACGGTGCGCCAGCTTTCCGAGATCGCGCGCATCGGCTTCACCGGCACATTCGGAGAGGACTACGAGGCCTTCTCCCTCAACCTCGGCTTCCGCTTCTAGGCCGACGGCTCGCCGTCAGGAAAAAGGCCCCGTCGGCGCGTGCCGGCGGGGCCCTCTTTCATTCCAGTTTGTCGGCTTTGGCCTCAGGCGATGTCGAACCGGTCGAGGTTCATCACCTTGGTCCACGCAGCCACGAAGTCGCGTACGAATGCCGCCTGCCCGTCCGCGCACGCGTACACTTCCGAGAGCGCGCGCAGTTGGGAGTTCGACCCGAACACGAGATCGACCACGGTGCCCGTCCACTTGATCTCGCCGGACGTGCGGTCACGCCCTTCGAGGACGTCATCCGACGTCGCCGACTTCTGCCACTTCGTGCCCATGTCGAGCAGGTTGACGAAGAAGTCGTTGGTGAGCGTGCCCGGGCGGTTCGTGAACACGCCATGCTTGGCGCCGCCGAAGTTGACGCCCAGCACCCGCAGGCCGCCCACGAGCACCGTCATTTCCGGCGCAGTCAGCGTCAGCAGGTTGGCGCGATCGACCAGGAGTTCCGCCGTCGGGCCGTTGTTGCCGGCCTGGAGGTAGTTGCGGAACCCGTCGGACTTCGGCTCGAGCACGGCGAAGGAGTGGACGTCCGTCTGCGCCTGCGACGCATCCGTGCGTCCGGGCGTGAACGGCACGACCACGGGGTGGCCGGCGTTCTTGGCCGCCGCTTCCACGGCCGCCGTGCCGGCCAGCACGATCAGGTCCGCGAGTGAGACCTTCTTCCCGCCGGCCTGCGCGCCGTTGAACTCCGACTGGATCTTCTCCAGCGCCGCCAGCACGGTGGCGAGCTGGGCCGGCTGGTTCACTTCCCAGTCCTTCTGCGGCGCAAGGCGGATGCGCGCGCCGTTGGCGCCGCCCCGCTTGTCGCTGCCGCGGAACGTCGAAGCCGAGGCCCACGCCGTGGACACGAGCTGCGAGGTGGTGAGGCCGGACGCGAGGATCTTGGCCTTGAGGGCGGCGACGTCCTGATCGTCGATCAGCACGTGATCCACCGCCGGCACCGGATCCTGCCAGATCAGCTCTTCCTTCGGCACCAGCGGGCCGAGGTAGCGCGAGATCGGGCCCATGTCGCGGTGGGTCAGCTTGTACCAGGCGCGGGCGAAGGCGTCGACCAGCTGCTGCGGGTTCTGGTGGAAACGGCGCGAGATCTTCTCGTATTCCGGGTCCATCCGCAGGGCGAGGTCGGCCGTGGACATGACCGGCGCGTGACGCTTCGACGGGTCGTGCGCGTCGGGAACGGTCCCCGCACCGGCGCCGCCTTTCGGCGTCCACTGGTGGGCGCCGGCCGGGCTCTTCGTCAGCTCCCACTCGTACGCGAAAAGGGTGTCGAAGTAGCTGTTGTCCCAGGTGATCGGCGAGGGCGTCCACGCGCCTTCGAGACCGCTGGTGATCGTGTGCACGCCCTTGCCGCTGCCGAACGTGTTGATCCAGCCGAAGCCCTGGTGCTCGATGTCGGCGCCTTCCGGGGCCGCACCGACGTACTGGCCGGGATCGGCCGCACCGTGCATCTTGCCGAACGTGTGGCCGCCGGCGACGAGGGCCACAGTCTCCTCATCGTTCATCGCCATGCGCGCGAACGTCTCGCGGATGTCGCGGGCGGAGGCGACGGGATCGGGCTTGCCGTTCGGGCCCTGCGGGTTGACGTAGATGAGGCCCATCTGCACCGCCGCGAGCGGGTTCGCCAGTTCGCGGTCGCCGCTGTAGCGCTCATCGCCGAGCCACATGGTCTCGGGGCCCCAGAAGATGTCCTCTTCCGGCTCCCACACGTCGGCGCGGCCGCCGGCGAAGCCGAACGTCTTGAAGCCCATGGAGTCCAGCGCGACGTTGCCGGCCAGGATCATCAGGTCGGCCCACGACAGCTTGCGGCCGTACTTCTGCTTGATCGGCCACAGCAGGCGGCGCGCCTTGTCGAGGTTGCCGTTGTCCGGCCAGCTGTTGAGCGGGGCGAAGCGCTGCGTCCCGGAGCCCGCGCCGCCGCGGCCGTCCGCGATGCGGTAGGTGCCCGCGCTGTGCCAGGCCATGCGGATGAAGAACGGCCCGTAGTGGCCGTAGTCCGCCGGCCACCAGTCCTGCGTGTCCGTCATCAGCGCCGTGAGATCCTTCACCACCGCGTCGAGATCGAGGGTCTTGAACTCCTCGGCGTAGTTGAAGGCTTCGCCCATCGGGTCGATGAGCGGGGAATTCTGGTTGAGGATCTTCAGGCTCAACTGATTGGGCCACCAAGCCTGGTTCGACCGGGCCCCGATCGCCGTGGGCATACGCGGTCCGCCCGTCACCGGGCACTTGCTGTCGCCGTCCATGTCAGCTCCGATTCTTTGCGGGTTGCTTGCCGCTGCGTTCGGTTACTGCCTCATGGTGTATCGGTCCAATCAATTGGGTGAAACTGAGCTATAGATCGCCCCTATGGCGCGAGACGAGTTGTCAGGGCCTCCCGGGACGCTGCGACGTCCGCTGCAGGCCGCCGAAAGCCGCCCACCGCCGTTGACGCGAGGGCCGCTCCGCCTGTATACGCACGCTCTTCCCCGCCAGTGCGCCCGCACCGGCGGTTAACTCTTGTGGGGTCTCCACCCCTTAGAAAGCATACCCACCGATGTTTGCGGTGATCAGAACAGGCGGCAAGCAATATCGCGTCGCCAAAGACGACGTGATTGTCGTCGAGAAAGTCGAGGGCGAGGCCGGTCAGGCTGTCGCATTCGGCGATGTCCTCATGGTCGCCGATGGCGGCTCGGTTTCCATTGGCGCCCCGACCCTGTCGGGGGCCACAGTGTCCGGCGAGCTCGTGGAGCAACGCCGGGGCGAGAAAGTGAAGGTGTTCAAGAAGCGACGGCGAAATACCTATCGCCGCACGCTGGGACACCGGCAGTCCGAGAGCGTGGTGCGGATCACCGCCATCACGACCGGCGCCTGACGCAAGCGGAGTAAGCTCAAATGGCACACAAGAAAGCCGGCGGCTCCTCGCGCAACGGGCGCGACTCCCCGGGTCAACGTCTCGGCGTGAAGCGGTTCGGCGGCCAGACCGTGGCGGCCGGCAACATTCTCGTGCGCCAGCGCGGGACGAAGTTCCACCCGGGCGACAATGTCGGCCTCGGCAAGGATCACACCCTTTTTGCGCTTGTGGACGGCCAGGTGGCTTTCCGCACCAAACGCGCTGGGCGCTGCTTCGTGTCGATCGTTCCGTCGATGGTAGCCGCCGAGTAGGCGAACCGGGCTCTCACACGCCGGGTTCGCTCCGCCAAGAGAGCGACCCGGTCCCGAAAACTCTGCGCGGGGGGCCAGGTCGCTGGCCCCCCGCGTTGCGTTTGGGGCGTTGATATCCGCGCTGCACGAGCCGGGAGGCCGCCATGGCCGAGATCAGAACCGAACGCCTCATCCTGCGCCCGCCTGGCGCCGCCGATGCACCGCGCGTGGGCAAGCTGTCCCGCGACCGCGATGTCGCGCGGATGGTGTCGATGATCCCGTATCCGCAACCGGACATTTCCGCCGAGGGCTTCATCCTGATCATGGAGGCCCGCGCCGGGCTGGGGGCGGACCACGTGTTCGCCATCGAGCTGCCGGGCGAGGGCGTCATCGGACTTGCGGGCGCACACGCCAAGGGCGGGGACGGGTTCGAGATCGGCTACTGGCTGGGCCGGCCCTATTGGGGCGCGGGCTTCGCCACCGAGGCGGCGCGCGCGGTCACGGGCGTGGCGCTGGCCCTCGACCGCGGCCCGGTGACGGCCGGCCACTATGTGGACAATCCGGCGTCGGGCCGCGTTCTGGAGAAGGTCGGTTTCGTCTATACTGGCGAAGTGGCGCAGCGCTTCTCGCTGGGCCGCGGCGAGAAGGCGGACCTCCGCGTCATGCAACACCACGGGACGGCGTAGCGTCAGATGAAGTTTCTCGACCAGGCCAAGATCTACATCCGCTCCGGCAACGGCGGGGCGGGCGCCGTCTCGTTCCGGCGGGAGAAGTTCATCGAGTACGGCGGCCCCGACGGCGGCGACGGCGCCAAGGGCGGCGATGTCTGGATCGAGGCTGTAGAGGGCGTCAACACGCTCATCGACTACCGTTTCCAGCAGCACTGGAAGGGCCAGACCGGCGGCCACGGCATGGGCCGCAATCGCACCGGCGCACAGGGAGAGGATGCGGTGCTGAAAGTCCCCGTCGGCACCCAGGTGCTCGACGAGGAGAAGGAGCACGTCATCGCCGATCTCACCGAGGTGGGCCAGCGCGTGCTGCTGGCGAAGGGCGGCAACGGCGGCTTCGGCAACGCGCACTTCAAGGGCCCGGTGAACCGCTCCCCCAAGCACGCCAACCCGGGGCTTGAGGGCGAGGAGCGCACGCTGTGGCTGCGCCTGAAGCTGATCGCCGATGCGGGCCTTGTGGGCCTGCCCAATGCGGGCAAGTCCACCTTCCTGCGCGCGGCGAGTGCGGCGACACCGAAGGTGGCCGCGTATCCGTTCACCACGCTGCACCCGCACCTCGGCGTCGTCGATCTCGGCGAGAGCGCGCGCTTCGTGCTGGCCGACATCCCGGGCCTCATCGAAGGCGCCGCGGAAGGCGCGGGCCTCGGCACGCGGTTTCTCGGCCACGTGGAGCGCTGCAAGGTGCTGCTGCACCTGATCGACGCCACAGAGGATAGCCCGACCAAAGCCTACCGCACCGTGCGCGCGGAACTGGACGCCTACGGCGGCGGCATCACTGACAAGCCCGAGATCGTCGCGCTCAACAAGATCGACGCGCTCGACACCGCCACGGTGAACCGCAAACGCAGCGCCCTGGCGCGCGCGATCGGGAAAGACGTGCTGCTGGTGAGCGGGGTGAGCGGCGAGGGCGTGCGGGAGGCTCTGTTTGCGCTGTTGGCGGAAATCGGGAGCGAGGCGGCGGCTGAAGATGCTGGCGTGGCGCAAGAAGAGTGGGCGCCCTGACCCCCCTCGCTCCCTCCCCCCTTCATGGCGCGCGCCGGGTGGTGCTGAAGGTCGGATCCGCGTTGCTGATCCGCGCCGACGGCCATGCCGCGCAAGGGTGGCTGGATGCGCTGGCGGCGGATGCGGCGGCGTTCCGCGCGGGTGGGCGGCAGGTGATCGTGGTCACGTCCGGGGCGGTGGCGCTGGGGCGGCGCGTGCTCAATCTCAACGGCAAGCTCAATCTCGAGGAAAAACAGGCCGCCGCCGCCGCCGGCCAGACGCGCCTGATGCGCGCGTGGGAGACCGCATTCGCGCCGCATGGTCTGGCCGTGGCGCAGGCATTGCTCACGCCGGAGGACACAGAGCGCCGCAGGCGGTGGCTCAATGCGCGCGCGACGCTGGAGACGCTCCTGCGCCACGACGCCGTGCCTGTAATCAACGAGAATGACACCGTGGCGACGCAGGAGCTGCGCTACGGCGACAACGATCGCCTCGCGGCGCGCGTGGCGCAGATGATCTCGGCCGATGCGCTGATCCTGCTGTCCGACGTGGACGGCCTCTACGACCGCGATCCGCGCGCGCACGCCGATGCGCGACACCTCCCCGAGGTGCGCGCGATCACGCCGGAAGTCGAGGCGATGGCCGGCGGGTCGAACGCGATGGCGGGTGTCGGCTCCGGCGGCATGCGCACCAAGATAGAGGCTGCGAAGATCGCCACCGCAGCGGGCTGCGCTGTCGCGATCACCTCGGGCGTGGAGCCTGCGCCGTTTGCGCGGCTGGCGGGCGGCGGGAAGGCCACCTGGTTCATCGCCGCCGGACCGGCGAAGGCGGCCTACAAGGCATGGATCGCCGGCAGCCTCGATCCGCAGGGCGCGCTGGTGGTGGACGCGGGCGCCGCGCGCGCACTCCTTGCCGGCAAGAGCCTGCTGGCGGCGGGCGTGACCGACGTGCGCGGCCGCTTCGAGAAAGGCGACGCGGTGCGCCTGATCGACGACAGGGGCGCAGAGATCGGCCGCGGCCTTGCGCGCTACGACGACGCCGATGCGCGCCGCATCAAGGGCTTGAGAAGCGACGCTATCGAGGCGACGCTGGGCTATGACGACGGCGCCATGCTGGTGCATGCCGACGACCTCGCGATCCACATGGGCGACAAGACATGAGCGGACTGCACGACTTCGCCGAACGCGGCGGCCTTGGCGCCGTGATGAACGCTTTGGGCGCACAGGCGCGCGCAGCGGCGGCGGCGGTGCGCGAGGCGTCTGCGGAGACGCGCACCGCAGCGCTGAGGGCGATCGCCGTCCGCCTGCGCGAAGCGGCGCCCGCGATCCTTGCGGCCAATGCGGATGATGTGAGGGACGGCCGCGCCGCAGGCCTTAGCGAAGCGTTCGTCGATCGCCTGGCGCTCGACGCGAAGCGCGTCGAGGCCATCGCCGCCGCCGTGGAGGAGACTGGGGAGATCCCCGATCCCGTCGGCGCAGTGATGGCGTCGTGGACGCGGCCCAATGGCCTGCGGTTTTCCCGTGTGCGCACGCCCATCGGCGTGATCGGCGTGATCTTCGAGAGCCGACCCAACGTGGCCGCCGACGCCGGTGCGCTGGCGTTGCGCGCAGGCAACGCGGTGATCCTGCGCGGCGGCTCCGACTCCACGCGCTCGGTGCGCGAGATCGGCCGTGCGCTTCAGCTGGGCCTGAAAGATGCAGGCCTGCCGGTCGAGGCCATCCAGATCGTGCCCACCGCCGACCGCGACGCCGTCGGTCACATGCTGGCGGGGCTTGCCGGCGCCATTGATGTGATCGTGCCGCGCGGCGGAAAGTCCCTTGTGGCGCGCGTGCAGGACGAGGCGCGCGTGCCCGTGTTCGCCCACCTTGAGGGGCTGTGCCACGTTTACGTGCACGCAGGCGCCGATCCGGCAAAGGCGGTGGCCATCGCGCTCAACGGCAAGATGCGGCGCGTCTCGGTTTGCGGCGCGACCGAGACCCTGCTGATCGACCGGGCGGTGGCGAAGACGCTTTTGCCCCCCATCGCGGATGCGCTGCGTGCGGCGGGATGTGAATTGCGCGGCGACGAGGAAGCGCGGTCCATCACACCGATGACTCCCGCCACGGAAGAGGACTGGCGCACCGAGTACCTCGCGCCGATCCTGTCCATCCGCGTCGTCGGCGGCATCGACGACGCCATCGCGCACATTGCGCGCTACGGCACGAGCCACACGGAGGCCATCGTCACGGAGGACGCCGCCGCTGCAGATGCCTTCACGAACCGGGTCGACAGCGCCATCGTGCTGGTGAACGCGTCCACGCAGTTCGCCGACGGCGGGGAGTTTGGCTTCGGCGGCGAGATCGGCATCGCTACCGGCCGGCTGCACGCACGCGGCCCCGTGGGCGCCGAGCAGCTGACCACGTTCAAGTACGTGGTGCGCGGCGAGGGGCAGATCCGTCCGTGACCATGCGGGCGCGCCTCAAGCGCGATCCGCAGGCCTATGCGGGCATGCGCATCGGCCTGTTCGGCGGCTCTTTCGATCCCGCGCACTCCGGCCACCTGCACGCCGCCAACGTCGCACAGCGCGCGCTTGGGCTCGATCGAGTGTGGTGGCTGGTGACGCCGCAGAATCCGCTGAAGGCAAGGTCTCGTCCGCTGGCGCTGCGGCTCCAGAGCGCACGAACGCTGGCGCGCGGCGGGCGGCACCGCGTGACGGACATCGAGAGCCGCATGGGCGCGCGGTTCACCGTGGACACCGTGCGCGAACTGCAACGCCGGTATCCGGGCGTGCGCTTTGTCCTGATCGTGGGCGGCGACGTGCTGGGCAGCCTGCACCGCTGGCGCCGCTGGCGGAGCATCTTCCGCGCCGTTCCCATCGCCATCGTCTCGCGGGAGCGGATCGCCGCGCGCGCCCTCCACGCGCCGGCCTTCGCGCAGTTCGCCGGGGCGCGGGTTCCCGCCGGGGGCGGGGCGGCTCTGGCGCACCGGCCGCCCCCCGCCTGGGTTTACCTCACCGCCCGTCTGGACCCCGCCTACTCCACCGCGCTGCGGGCCGCCGAAGCCGGCGCTTCAGACTCAGCCGCAGACGTGCTAGCGTCTCCCGATCCGTAGTCAGAGAAGGGCCGACCACCTGTCACCGATCCAAGAGCGCACGCCGGAGCCCCGCAAGGTGGCCGCGCCTATTCCCGGCGACACCGTTCCCGGCGCAGCAGCCGCCGCTGACGGCGACTCCGCGCTCGGGGAGGCCACGCGCCTCGTCCTCGCCTCGCTGGAGGACGACAAGGCCGAAGACATTGTGGCCATCGACATCCGCGGGAAATCCTCCGTCGCCGACATGCTGATCGTGGCGAGCGGGCGTTCGCAGCGGCATGTGGGGGCCATCGCCGAACACGTGATGCAGAAGCTCAAGGAAGCCGGCACCGCACAGGTGCGCGTGGAGGGCCTGCCCCACTGCGACTGGGTGCTGGTCGATGCGGGCGACGTGATCGTCCACATTTTCCGCCCGGAAGTGCGCGGCTTCTACAACATCGAGAAGATCTGGATGCACGAGCCCGCCGCCGCGCGGGCGTGACGTGCGGATCGTTGTCGCCGCCGTCGGCAAGGTGCGGGGTGGGCCTGAGATGGACCTCTCGCGCGACTATGTCACCCGCGCGGAGGCAGGCGGTCGCGGGATCGGGCTGAGCCCCATCGACCTGGTAGAGGTGGAAAGCCGCCCGCCCGGCGATCCCCGCAATGAGGCGGCCGCCCTCCTGAAAGTCACGCCGGACCGCTCCAAAACCATCCTGCTCGACGAGCGCGGGGAGAACTGGTCCTCCCGGCAGTTGGCGGAAGCCATCGCGCGCTGGCGCGACGACGGGGTCCCCGCCCTCACCTTCTGGATCGGCGGCGCGGACGGCGCCGCCCAGACGCTGAAGGACCAGGCCGACCACAAGCTCGCCTTCGGCCGCCAGACCTGGCCCCACCGGCTCGTGCGGGCCATGATCTGCGAGCAGGTTTACCGTACCGTGATGATTTTGGGCGCTAATCCGTACCACCGGGACTGAGAAGCAGTCCCGCCCGGGTATGGTGAGATGCGCCAACAGGCGATGGCAGGGGCCGCGAGCGCGGTCGTGGCCATGTTTGTCCTTCTGTCCGCCGCCGACGCCACCCAGCCCACGCTGCGGGAGGTGGAGCGCCGCCGTGCGACCGCCGAACTCGACCGCCGCCGCCTGGCAGCGGAGGCCCGCGCCGCCGCCGGCGAGACGGGCGCACTGTACCGCAAGCTGAACGCCACGGGCGCCGCGCGCACCGCCGCCGCCCGGGAGGCCGCCGCCATGGAGGCCGCCGCCGCCCGCCTGCTGGCGGTTGAGCAGGCCGCCGACCGGGAGGCCCTGCGCACCCGCGCCGCCTACGAACGCACGCTCATCGCGCTGACCCAGCCCGCCGGACGCCAGCCGCACGCCGCCGCGGTGGCCGCCGCGACCGGCCGCACCCTGGGCGTCCGCGCCGCCGCCGCCGCCCGCGTCGCCGACCGCACCCGGGACCGCCGCCAGGACGTCGCCGCCCGCCGGGCGAACCTCGCCGTGTCGCAGGCGCAGCTGGACAGCAGCAACGCCGCACTGCGCGGCGCCCTCGCGGAGCAGGAGGCCCGCCAGGCCATCCTCAACGCCGACAAAAGCCGCGCCGAGGCCCGCGTGGCCACCCTGGCCCGCCAGGCCCGCACGCTGCGGGATCTCGTGGCGCGCGCCGCGCCGACACGGCGACGGTCAACCGCCGCCGCCGCCACCACGCCCGCCTCGGCGTCGACCACCGCCGCGCCGCTGTCGCGCGCCGCCCTCAGCCGGCTCATCGACCGCCCCGGCGCCATCGTCCGCCGCTTCGGCCAGCGCCTGCCCGGCGGTGCAGCCCAGGGCCTGACCTTCCGCACCGGCCCCGGCGCCCAGGTTCTGGCCCCGGCGGCCGGCAAGGTGGCCTATTCCGGACCCTTTCGCAGTTACGGGATCGTCTTGATCCTCGATCTGGATAATGATTACGCTGTCGTTCTGACCGGCATGGATACGGTGCTTCCCGCAGTGGGGCAGCGGGTGCGGGCCGGACAGCAGATCGCCGCAATGGCGCCCGACAGTAGCGCGGCGCCGGAGTTGTATGTGGAAGTCCGTCAGGCCGGACAACCGATCGATCCCGGGCGGTGGCTCGGCGGCGGCAGATGACGAATCGGTCGATAGTGCCGACCGACGAACACGTGGGACAGAACGCGCCTTACAGGCGAACGAGGAGCGGCAAATGCGGATGGCCTGGATCGCAGTCCCTGTGATCGGATTGGCAGTGGGCGTCGGCGCCTTGGCGTGGTCCGATCCGGACGGGTCCCCCGCCCGCGCCGACACCTATCGCCAGCTGGAGCTGTTCGCAGACGTGCTTGCGCGCGTGCAGTCCGAGTATGTGACCGAAGTGGACAATCCCAAGGCGATCGAAGCGGCAATCAACGGCATGCTGACCTCGCTGGACCCGCATTCCAGCTACCTTGCGCCGGAAGAATTCCGCGACATGCAGGTTCAGACCCGCGGCGAGTACGGCGGCCTTGGCATCGAAGTGACCACAGAAGACGGCATCGTCCGGGTGGTCTCCCCCATCGACGATACCCCCGCCAGCCGCGCCGGCGTGCAGGCGGGCGATTACATCACGCACATCAACGACGAGGCGATCCTGGGGCTGACGCTCAACGAGGCGGTGCAGAAGATGCGCGGGCCTGTGGGCACCCCGATCACCATCACCGTGGCGCGCGAAGGCAGCGACCCGCTCGATATCCCGCTGACCCGTGAGATCATCTCCGTCCGCGCCGTCACCACCAAGATGGAAGGCGACGTGGGCGTGATCCGCATCTCCACGTTCAACGAGCGCACCGGCGCCATGCTGGAGGACGCGATCCGCGAGGTCCGCCGTCAGGGCGGGGCCGGCCTAAAGGGCGTGGTGGTCGATCTGCGCAACAATCCCGGCGGCCTGCTGGACCAGGCCAACCGCGTGGCCGACGCCTTCCTCGACGGCGGCGAAATCACCTCCACCCGTGGTCGCCAGCCCGACGACATCCAGCGCTACAACGCCCGCCGCGGCGACATGCTGGAAGGCATCCCGGTGACCGTGCTGATCAACGGCGGCTCGGCCTCCGCTTCGGAAATCGTCGCCGGCGCGCTGCAGGACCGCGGCCGCGGCATCGTCATGGGCGTCACGTCCTTCGGCAAAGGCTCCGTCCAGACTGTGATCCCGCTCAAGGGCGGCCGCGACGGCGCCCTGCGCCTGACCACCGCGCGGTACTTCACGCCGTCGGGCCGTTCCATCCAGGGCTCCGGCATCGAGCCGGACATGGAAGTGGCGCAGGTGCGCGTCGATCCGGACCGGCTGAAGCGCCTCGGTCTCAGCGAAGCGGACCTGCCCAAGGCCTTGGACAACCCCGATGGCGCCGTCCGCCGTCGCGGTCCCCACGTCCCCACCGACCAGCCGCCCGAGAACTGGGACAAGTCCCAGGACTACCAAATGAAGCGCGCCATCGAGCTGCTCCGTCAGGGCGTGGTGGCGGAGCGGCTCCGGGCCAAGAACGCGGGCTGAGCGTCCAGGGGCTCGCCCCAGCGTTAACCCTTCTGTCCGTGACGAACGGCCCGAATCCGGTGACCATGGCGCGTTAAGTGGCGGTGCGCGCAACCCCGCGCTCGCGCTTTGACCATTGGGAAATCATGGCCATCAAGCGCCCGTGGACCAAGAGCGGAGTCGTCCTCACGCCGCTCCATCACGCGTTGCTGGGCGTGCTGGCGCTGGTGGCGGTGGCCGGGGTCGTGGCGGGCGCTGTTTCGGTGTTCGGGGATTCCCGCGCCGCCGGGCCGCGCAAGGTCCTGTCCCTCGCCAACACGGCCAACGCTTCCGCCGCCCGGGTCAGCATTTCGGAAGCCGCCGTCGATCCCGCCGCCGTGGCGTCGGAAGATGCGGGCTTCTACGAAGAGGCCCCCTTCGATTCGGCCGATGCCGGCGGCGGCATGGAGCCGTCCAAGCCGGCACGCCCCCCAGCGGCGCCGCTGCCGAAGGCGCCCCTCGCGGGCTATTTCCAGATGGGCCCCAACGGGCCCCTTCCCATCGTAACGCCCGATGGGCGCACCCCGGCCCGCGCCTATGCCCGCCCCTTCACGGGCGACGCCACCAAGCCGAAGATCGCCGTCATCGTGGGCGGGCTGGGCTTCAACGCCCGGGTGACGCAGGCCGCCATCGACGAGTTGCCGGCGGATGTCACGCTGTCCTTCGTGCCCTACACCGCGGACCTGCAGACCTGGGTGGACCGCGCCCGCGCCCGCGGCCACGAGGTGCTGATCGAACTGCCCATGGAGCCGTTCGACCCCGAGGCCAACGACACCGGCCCCCAGACCCTGCTGGCCACCGCCTCGGCGCGCGAGAACATCGCCCGGCTGGAGAACCTGCTCTCCCGGGCCTCCGGCTACTTCGGCGTGACCAACTATCAGGGCGCGCGTTTCGCCGCCTCCGGCCAGGCCTCCGCCCCGGTGGCCCAGGCCCTGAAAAGCCGTGGGCTGGTGTTCGTGGGCAACGCACTGGGCCCGCGCACGGCGTTCGGCGTGGAGGCGGGGCGGGCCGGCCTGGCCTTCACCTCCGCGGACCGGATCATCGACACCCAGCGCGAAGCGGAGAAGATCGACGAGCAGCTTTTGAACCTGGAAGCGCTGGCGCTGCAGAATGGCAGTGCGCTGGGCTCCGGTTTCGCGTTTCCTGTCACCATCGACCAGATCGAGGAGTGGGCGGAGAACCTGTCCATGAGAGGGTATGTGCTTGCGCCGGCGTCCGCAGTGATGGAAAGCCGGAACGCGCGACGATGACGATGGCGGAAGACCTTCCCGGACCGGCGCCCGAGAACCGGGACCCGCAGCGCTATCGCGCCAACGTGGGCCTGGCCCTCTTCCACCGCACGGGGCTGGTGTTCTTCGGCAAGCGCATGGGCGTGGCGGGCCCCCACGAGTGGCAGATGCCGCAGGGCGGCGTGGACCGCGGCGAGGATCCGCGCGACGCGGCGTTCCGGGAGCTGGAGGAGGAGGTCGGGGTGCCGCCCCGGCTGGCCAAGATCATCGATGTGACGCCCGACTGGCTCTACTATGACTTCCCGCCCAACCTGCGCCGCGAGACCGGCGCGCGGGGCCCCTATCTCGGTCAGCGGCAGAAGTGGTTCGCCTTCCGCTTCCTGGGCCGGGATGCCGACATCCGCCTCGACACCCACACTCCCGAGTTCAGCAACTGGCGCTGGGGCCGCCTCGACGAAGGGCCGGACCTCGTGATCCCCTTTAAGCGTCAAGTCTACGAAGAGGTGGCGCGCCGCTTCGCGGGGCACGCGCTGGGCGAACCGGGTTAGGATGGACCTTCACCCCCCTGTGGCAGGACTTTCCACGCACCCCGCACTTGCGGCATGCTGCGTTCTTGAGATGGCCCCGGGGTGGCCGCGCAGGGGAAATCCATGACCCATCCGCTCGTGTTCGTGCACGGCGCCTTCTGCGGCGGCTGGGCTTTCGACACCTTCCGTCAGCCCTTCGACGCCGCAGGCTTCGAAACCCACGC
>JAIYAO010000046.1 GCA_027488965.1 Alphaproteobacteria bacterium | reverse complement strand
GCTCACCACGGTGCGCCGGATCGCCGCCGGGCTGTTCTTCGCCATCGGCGTCTGGGCGCTGTGGGACGCGCTGCGGTGACGGCGCGCGGGCCGCCTAGCGCGCGCCCGCATTGAGCAGATCGTGCATGTGCACCACGCCTACGGGTGCGCCGCCATCGACCACGAAAAGGCTTGTGATCCGTGTGTCCGTCATCAACGCGATGGCGTCGGCCAGCGGCGCATCGGAGGCGATGGTCTTGGGGTGCGGCGTCATCAGCGCGCGCGCCGTCTTGCCGAAGGCCGCGGCGTCGAGGCGGCGGCGCAGGTCGCCATCGGTGACAACGCCCACAAGCGCGCCCTTCTCCAGGATGCCGATGGAGCCGATGCCGCCGGCGGTCATGGCCTCAAGCATCGCGGGGATCGGCATGTCGGGATCGCACAGCGGCGCCCGGTCGGCGCCGCGCATCACGTCGCGCACGCGCTTCAGCAGCGCGCCGAGCTTGCCGCCCGGATGGATCGCGCCGAAGTGGTCGGCGGTGAAGCCCTTGGCCTCCAGCAGCGCCACCGCCAGCGCATCGCCCATGGCCAGCGACATCGTGGTGGACGTGGTGGGTGCGGGCGTATCGTCGTGCGCCTCGCCGCAGTCGGGCAGCACCAGCGCCACATCGGCCGCCTTCGCCAACGTGGATTCGGCGCGGAAGGTGATCGCCACGATGGGGATTTCCAGCCGGCGGCAGTGGAACAGCAGGTCGCTCAGCTCGCTCGTCTCGCCGGAGCGCGACAGCGCGAGGACGCAATCGTCCTCCATCACCATGCCGAGATCGCCATGGCTGGCCTCGGCGGGGTGGACGAACATGGCCGGGCGGCCGGTCGAGGCGAAGGTGGCGGCGATCTTGCGCGCGATGTGGCCGCTCTTGCCCATGCCGGTGACGATGACGCGACCGGGCGCGGCCGCCAGGATCCGCGTCGCCATCGCGAAAGGCGCGCCCAACGGCCCGTCGATGGCCCGCGCCAGCGTGTGGAGCGCCTCGGCTTCCGCCTCGATGGTGCGGCGCGCGGCCGCGCACGCGGCGGCGGCGTCGATATCGGCGATAGGGCGTTGTCTCATGCGCCGCCTCTTAGCGTGCGTTACGGCCCTTAACCAAGCGGTTTGACTTCGCGCCGGACCAGTCCGAGGAACAGGGCATGGCCGACGGCTCCCCCTCCCGCCCCGCCTTCGACGCCGACGCCGTGGTGATCGGCGCCGGGGCCGTGGGCCTTGCCTGCGCAGCGACGCTGGCGCGGCGCGGCCTTTACGTGCTGGTGCTGGAAGCCGCCGGGGTGATCGGCTCGGGCACATCCTCGCGCAACAGCGAAGTGGTGCACGCGGGCATCTACTATCCCACCGGCAGCCTCAAGCACCGCATGTGCGTGGCGGGCCGGCGGCTGCTCTATCCCTACATGGCCGCGCGGGGCGTGCGGCACTGGAAGGCCGAAAAGCTCATCGTCGCCACCAGTGACCGCGAGACCGCAAAGATGGCGGCGCTGCTCGATGTGGCGAAGGCCAACGACGTGGAGGACGTCTGGCTGATGGACGGCGCGGACGCCGTGAAGCTGGAGCCGAACCTCAAGTGCACGGCGGCGCTCATGTCGGCGCAGACCGGCGTCCTGGACAGCCACGGCCTGATGCTGGCCTACCAGGGCGAACTGGAGGACCACGGCGGCGCGGTGGTGTTCGAAACGCCCGTTGAGCGGGCCGAGGTGCTGGCCGGCGGCGGCTTTCGCCTCTGGACCGGCGGCGCGGAGCCCACCCAGATCACCACGCGCACGCTGGTCAACAGCGCGGGCCTGCACGCGCAGGCCATCGCGGCGCGGCTCGACGGCTACGACCCGGCGCTGATCCCGCCGCAGACGCTGGCGAAGGGCTCCTACTTCGGGTGCGCCGGCAGGCCCGCGTTCCAGCGGCTGATCTACCCCACACCCGTGGATGGCGGCCTCGGCGTGCACCTGACGCTCGACCTTGCCGGACGCATGCGTTTCGGCCCCGACGTGGAATGGCTTTCGGAGACCGATCCGGACCGGGTGGACTACACCGTCGACATCCGGCGCGCCGACAGCTTCTACGCGGCCATCCGCACCTATTGGCCTGCCTTGCCGGATGGGGCGTTGACGCCCGACTATTCGGGCCTGCGGCCCAAGCTGTCCGGGCCCGGGCAGCCGGCGGCGGACTTCCGCATCGACGGACCGGAGGTGCATGGCCATGCGGGCCTCGTGCACCTGTTCGGCATCGAATCCCCCGGCCTCACCTCCTCGCTGGCGATCGCGGCTGAAACGGCCGCGCGGCTCGGCGTCGGCGCGCCGGTGACGGCGTAGATGGCGGGCGAGACGATCCTCGTCACCGGCGGCGCCGGCTACATCGGCGCCCACACCTGCCTCGCGCTCGCGCAGGCGGGCTTCACCGTGGTCGTCTACGACAGCCTCGTGCACGGACATCGCGCCTTTGCGAAGTTCGGCGCGCTGGAGGTGGGCGATGTGCGCGACCGGGAGCGCCTGTCCGCCGTGGTCGCCGCGCACCAGCCTGCCGCCATCGTGCACTTCGCCGCGCTCATCGAAGCGGGCGTGTCGGTGCGCGATCCCGCGCCGTTCTACGATGTGAACGTGGGCGGCGTGGCCGCCCTGCTGGACGCCGCGCGGGCGCATGGCCAGCCGCCCATCGTGTTCTCCTCCACCTGCGCCACCTACGGCGCGCCCCTGCAGGCCGCCCTCGACGAGACACACCCCCAGCAGCCGCTCAATCCGTACGGCTGGACCAAGTTCGCCGCGGAGCGGATGTTCGCCGATCACGCCACCGCCTACGGCCAGCGCTCCACCTGGCTGCGCTACTTCAACGCCGCCGGCGCCGCGCCCGAGCACGGCCTGGGGGAGCATCACGACCCGGAAACCCATGCGATTCCGCTGGCGATCTTCGCGCTGCTGGGCCGCCGCGACGCGTTCACGCTGTTCGGCGAGGACTACGACACGCGCGACGGAAGCTGCGTGCGCGACTACATCCACGTGCTGGATCTGGCGGACGCCCACGTGCGCGCCGTGCGCCGGTTGATCGACGGGGGCCCCGGCGAGATCTTCAACCTCGGCACGGGCGACGGCGCGAGCGTGAAGGAAGTGGCCGCAGCCATCGAGCGGGTGACGGGACGGGTGCTGCCGCTGGTGCGCGCGGGGCGACGCCCGGGCGATTCTGCAGCCCTCGTGGCGAACGCCGCCAAAGCGCGCCGGGAGCTGGGCTGGCGCGCGGAGCGCAACCTCGACGCCATCATCCAAAGCGCCTGGACCTGGCACGCAGAGGTGGAGCCGAAGGTTTTTCCCTAGGGCCGGCCTCAGCCGGTCGCCGACGCCCGCTCGCCGAGGCGGCTGTCCAGCAGGGCGAACACGCGATGGCGGACGACTTCATCGCTGATCGTGCGGACCGTCGCCTCGAGATCCGTGATGTCCTGCGCGCTGACCGTGATGTCCGGCGAGGCGGGAATGATGCGGGAGACGCCGTCGATCCGGGACGGCTCCACCTGTTCGAAGGTGTCGAACAGCTGTTCGTTGAGCTTCTCGCCCTCGCGCACGCCGGTGGTGACGATGGGGTTCATGGCGCCGGCGCGCTCGATCATCCGGCGGGCGAGATCCATGATCCGCACCTCGTCGCCCATGTCGAGCAGGTACGACGCGGTGTCCTCCGGCTCGGCCGAGCAGACCAGCAGGATCAGTTGCACCGCTTCCTGGACGGTCATGAAGTACCGGCGCATGTCCGGGTGCGTTACCGTTACCGGCCCGCCGCGGGCGATCTGGCGCTCGAACACCTGGGCCACGGAGCCGGCGGAGCCGAACACGTTGCCGAACCGGACCGACATGAGCCGCATGGGCGACTTCTGCGCCGCCATCGCGTGGGCGCAGGTGTGAACGTAAAGCTCCGCAAGGCGCTTGCAGGCGCCCATCACGCTGCCGGGCGCCGCGGCCTTGTCCGAGGAGATGAGCAGGAAGCGCTGGACCTTCGCCGCGGAGGACGCTTCCACCGCGTTGCGCACGCCGGCCAGGTTGGTCAGCACGCTCTCGGCCGGGTGGCGGTCGCCCATGTGGACGTGCTTCAGCGCGGCGGCATGGATCACCACGTCGGGCCGGACGCGTCCGATGCAGGCGGTGAGCCGCTGGGCGTCACGGACATCGCACAGGATTTCCTGGACGTCGGCGTGCGGATAGTCCTCGCGCAGCATGACCACCGTATCGATGAGCGCGTGGTCGGAATGGTCTAGCGCCACGATCTTGCGGCAGCCGAGGGCGGCCAGTTCACGGCAGAGGGCGGACCCGATGCTGCCGCCCGCCCCGGTCACCAGGACGACGGCGTTGCGCAGCGCATACTTCGCGGGGCCCATATCGAGCCGCCGGGGGGCGCGCCCGAGCAGAAATTCCACGTCCTTGGCCTGCATCTCAGTCTATCCCCGAGCCCTGTGGCACAATCCCCAATCGGTATTGACACACTCATCAGGCGTGGACCACGCGCCCGACGCGTAGACGTTGCCCGAGATTCGCCTCTTTGTGCAGTGCAAATGGGACACTATCCCCATGCCAATGCACTCCGCTGCCCCGTTTCGCGCGCCGCACGGTCTAACGGGCGCCGGCGGATAACCCGTCGCGGCGAATCACCGCAACGACGCGCCAGACACGATCTCGTTCCCCCCGCCTCTTTCCCGGGCACATATCCGGGCGATCTGCCCCAGGTTGCCCGCCTTTACGGCAGCGCCCGCGAGCGCCCCACGCGCGGCGCCGTTCGCGGCCGCCGCGTGCGTCGTCTAGAACCCCACGTCCAGCCTGCACATGAACGATTGCTCAAGGTCGCTCTACCGGCCGAACGCAAAGGTGATGTGACAGCTGCTGCAGTCCGCATCGCCGGCCCCGTTCCATCGGGCTCGCGCCCGCGGCGCGAACCCGCTACGCAGGGGCCATGACCGCACCATCGCCCACGCCCCTGCGGGCTGTCCCAGTCAACGCCGAGCGGGGCGCGCGCCGCCGCGTGATGGGCGCCACCGACTGGTGGTTCTACCCGCTGGTGCTGATCGGCGCGGCGGCGCTCATCGTCATGAGTCTCGGCATCGATGTCTTCGAAGCGTCGGCGGCGCCGCAGCGGGCCGCCCGCAACGGCGCAGCCCTTGTCTATGGGCCGCACGAGATCGCGCGGGGCGCGCGGGTCGACGCCGATCACGTGCGGTTCATCGTGCGCGACCTCGGCGTGAGCGCGCGCGCCGTCCGGTTTGCGGTGCGCCCGTCCACCCCGGCGCCCGACGCCGACGATGCGGGCGTGCAGCTTCTCCTTGATCCTGCGGACGCCGCGGCGCTCGCCGGCAAGGCGGTGGATGTGGAGCTGCAGCTGCAGCGGTTCTCGATCAGCGCCGCCGGCGGCATCGCCCTGAGCCTGCAGAACGGCGGCCCCGTGCAGTGGGTGACGGCGCCGCTGCCGAACGTGAGCGGCCCGGTGGTGGTGCGCATCGCAGCGACCGAAGGCCCGCCCCCCACCGCGCTCGGCCTGCGGCTGCTGACGGATGAGACGAACATGAACTACGGCGTCGAGTTCAACCGCATCACCCTGCGCCCGGCCCCCTAGCGCCGGCCACCGCCGCTGACCACAACCCGGCCTTGCGGCCCTTGCGGGTTCGCGCAATGTTCCGCGCCCGCAGCTGCACCTTTCCGCCTCCGAAACGGTCGGGCGGGCCACAATTCTTGGTTGTGCGTTAACCATATCTACCCCAGATGATGATTCCGGCCGCGAAAGCCGCTGAAATCCCCTCTCCCACGGCGTGTGGGCTCTGGCGTCCGATCCGAGGGGGGCCTATATCAGCCGTGGCGGTTGGCGCTCCGGTAGCGACGATCGTCCTTCGCCAAATTGCCATGTTCCAGTTCAGGCGCCCGGCGACGTCGGGCGCCATCTTTGCTTCGGAGGGACGAGAAGCCATGTCCACCAACGTCCTGATGCCCAAGGCCACGGCCGTGTGGCTGATCGAGGAAACCTCGCTGTCGTTCGACCAGATCGCGGCGTTCTGCGAACTGCATCCGCTCGAAGTGTCCGGCATCGCCAATGAGGAAGTCGCCAAGGGCATCCGCGGCGTCGATCCCGTGGCGTCGGGCGATCTGACGCGCGAGGAGATCGCGCGCGGCGAAGCCAACCCCGACTACAGGTTGAAGCGTGCCGAACAGAAGAAGATCGACCTGCCCGAGCGCAAGCCGCGCCGCGGCGCACGCTACATCCCCACCATCCGCCGCGGCGACCGCCCGGACGCCATCGCCTGGTTCCTGCGCAACCACCCGGAAGTGTCGGACGCGCAGATCGTGAAGCTGATCGGCACGACGAAGTCGACCATCGAGCAGGTGCGCACGCGCAGCCACTGGAACTCCACCAACATCAAGCCGGTGGATCCCGTGTCGCTGGGCCTGTGCTCGCAGATCGAACTCGACGACGTGGTCCAGAAGGCCGCCGAGGCGAAGGCCCGCGACGACGCCAAGAAGCGCAAGGCCGACGACGGCCCCACCCTGCGCCCGGCCTCCGAGACGGTGGATCCCCAAGCCTACAACCGCGGCGAGGACGCCTAGTCGCCCGGAAATTTGCATACCGTTTTTCGCGGTATGCAAATGGGCGCGCGAGCGTGTGCAAACCGGGCCTGACGGTGTGCAAACGGCGCGCATCCTCAGATGAGCGCGAAGCGTCCGGTCCGGGGCCCATGCTCCGGCGCACTCCGCCAAGATGCTCATGGCGAAGCCCACGTGCAGCCTTGGAGCATGGGCGCCCCCGCCAATGCCTCGATCGCACAAACCTGACGCGGGCGAGGGCGCCCGCGCTCCCTTTCAGGCCGCCGACGACCAGCGCCAGTCCTGCGGTTTCAACACAAGGCCGGCGGCGACGGGGTTGTGCTCGATGTAGCGGGCGGTGGCGTTGAGGAGATCGTCGTCGCGCATGTAAACGGTCGAAGTAGTTTGACTGCCAGAGCGGCCCCGCGCGTCCGAGGACGCGATTGACCGCGCGCGCGGAGACGGACTTCCACGCGCCGACGAGCGTATCGAGCGCGATGACGGGGCGAACGAGCGCGTGGACGTGATTGGGCATGACGCACCACGCAAGCAGCAGATAGTCCTCCGGCCCCCGACGCTGCAACACATCGGCGACCGCGTCCGCCGCCGCGCCCATCAAGACCCGCCCGTGGGGACTCTCATCGAGCAGGCGGTCGGCGATCTCGACGCGGTCGGGTGTTTCGGGGAGCGCGGCAATGAACGCGCCCCGCGTGCAGAACACGATGTGCTGGAAGTGGCCGGGGTCGCGGATGTGTGGCAGTCGGCGGCGCATGATCGGGTCCCCGGAGCATGGGCGCCCCCGCCATGCCTCGATCGCACAAACCTGACGCGGGCGAGGGCGCCCGCGCTCCGGGCTACTCCGCCGCGATGGAGAAGCGGCCTTCCGTGGGGAGGTGTACGCTCACCGTGGTGCCTTCGCCGGGCTCGCTGCGCAGCGCCACCCAGCCCTCGTGCAGTTCCGCAAAGGAGCGCACGAGGGCGAGGCCCAGGCCCGCCCCGCCCTTGTCGGACGCGCTGAAGTTGTCGAACGCCGCCGCCTGCGCCTCGTAGGGCATGCCAGCGCCGGTATCCTGGACCCACAGCCGCACCATGCCGTCCAGGCGCTCGGCGCCGATGGTGATGGTGTCGCCGCGCTGGGTGTAGCGCAGGGCGTTGGTGACGAGGTTGAAGAGGATCTGGCGGATACGCTTCTGGTCGGCGCGGATCGACCCGATCTTGGGATCGCATGCCACGCGGATCGGGATCTCGGTGTCGCGCGCGTTGGTGGCGGCGGCGCCCGCCGCATCCTGCAGCGCCGCGTAGAGCGGCACGTCCACCCGGTCCAGCTCCACCCCGCCCGCCTCGATCATGGCGAGATCGAGCACGTTGTCGACGAGCTTGGACAGGTGCGTCGCCGCGGCCAGCACGTTGTTGACCTGGTCCTGCTGGCGGTCGTTCAGCGGCCCAGCGATGCGGTTGGCGAGCATTTCGGAGAAGCCGGTGATGGTCTGCAGCGGATCGCGCAGCTGCACCGACACGTTCTGCACGAATTCGGTCTTGAGCCGGTCCGCCGCGGCGAAGGCCTCGGCCTGGTCGCGCAGGGCGATCTCCACGCGCTTGGCGGCGGTGATGTCGAGGAACGCCACCAGCGTGGCGCCATCGGGCAGC
Organism: Alphaproteobacteria bacterium; assembly: GCA_027488965.1. Classification (GTDB taxonomy): domain Bacteria; phylum Pseudomonadota; class Alphaproteobacteria; order Caulobacterales; family Aquidulcibacteraceae; genus VFBF01. The sequence goes on along the minus strand of JAIYAO010000046.1, from coordinate 5,975 downwards.
GGCCGCGTGAGCCACGTGACCACGGTGCCGTCGGAGCGGCGCATCTCGCCGCGGTCCTCGCGCCGCGCGCCCGGAGAGGGATCGGTGATGCGCGCCTTCAGGTCCCTCCAGACCACGCCTTCGTGGTAGAGCGGCAGCGCCAGCTCGATGAAACGTTCGAAGTCCGCATTCTCCGGCAGCGCCTCCGCATCGAGCCCCCACATGCTGTGGAACGCGGAGTTGGCGAGGCGCATGCGCCCGTCGGCGCCGAACACCGCCACGCCTTCATGCAGGCGATCGAGCGCGGCTTGCTGCACCTTCACGAGGTTGTTGTACTGGCCGCGCAGGGTCTGTTCGTTGGTGATGTCGGTGAACACCAGCAGCAGGCCGCCCATGGGGTGGCGCTGGCGCGCCACGCGCAGCATGCGCCCGTCCTGCAGGTTCCACGGCTCCTCCGGCAGCTGCGACACCTCCTGGTAGAGCGCCAGTTCCCCCGCGCGCCACTCCGCATAGTTGCCGTGCAGCGGCAGCAACCGCTTGGTCTTCAGCTCATCGAGCCATTGCGCGTGGGTGGGCCGGTCCAGCAGGAACGCGGGATCGAGCCGCCACATGTCCGCGAAGGCCCTGTTGTGGAAGATGAGCCGCTTGTCGGGGCCGAACACGGCGACGCCCTCGCCCAGATGATTGAGCGTCTCGTCGTGGGCGGCCACGTGCCGGATAAAGTTCTCGCGCTGCTCCTCGCGCTCGGTCACGTCGAACGCCATGCCCGCGGCGCCGCCCAGCACCGGCGCGATGAGCACTTCGAAAGAGCGGAGCTTGCCGTCGATGGGGATGCTGCGCAGCTCCACGATCGCCTGGTCGCCGGCCATCACGCGGCGCGCCTGGTCCACCGTCGCCTGGTCGATCTGCAGGTTGCGCGCGACGGCCTGGTCGTGGGACTTGGCGTCGAAAGCCCGGATGTAGGCCTCGTTGGCCCATTCCAGCGCGCCGCCGTCGGTGACGCGCCACGCCAGGAACGGCGCCCCCTGCAGGATCTCGAGGAAGAACGACGGATCGCGCGCCATCACGCGGATCGGGTTGGCGCCGATGCGGCCCTGGGTGAGCCCCTGCTCCACGCCCTTCACGGTGGAATCGACGATCCAGACCACCACGCGCGAGCCCGCGGTGCGGCCATCGATCTCGATGTGCACGCCGTCGGCGCTTTCCACCGTCATCGAGAACGGCGCGCCTTCGCGCCGCAGCTGGGACAACGCCGGCGCAAGGCGGGCGGGACGGCCGGTGACGTCCTTGGCCTCGCATGCCGACAGGCCCTGCAGGATGCGCACGGCGGTGTCGTCGGACGACGCGCGATCGGAAAAGCGCAGCAGGCTGCCCAGCGCCAGCGACGATCCATAAGCCTTGGGCTGCCCCCAGTCGCCGGCGGCGGCATCGCCCGCGGCGGCGGCATCCTCCCAGATCAGCACGATGCCGGGATGTGCGCCGAGGATGGAGTTGAAGCGCGCGAGCATGAGCTCGAGCGACGCCACCTCGCCCTTCCACTGCGCGATGACGCCGCGCGCGCCGTCGGTGACGCGCAACGCCCACAGCAGCGCCGCGATCGCGACGGCCGCAGCGCCGGCGGTGACCAGGAAGGGCGCGATTGATCCGTCCACGTCGGCAGCCCCTGAGCAAAATCGCGCGAATCATACGGCGATTGCCGCGAGTCTGGACGATGTGGCCCGTCGCGGGAAGCACGCGCCGCCGCGAAGCACGACAAAGGAAGGTTCAGGAAGATTTAACGGCGCGCCCGCGCCGGGCGAGCCTGCCCCTGTCCGTCACCCGCGCGGAGCCCTGGATTCGGAACACGAACGGCATGCGGTAGCTGGGCCCGAATCGCGGCGTGGCGCCCGGCCGGACGGCGAAGCGCGCGTCCTTCAGGGCGTCCTTGGCAGCGGCGTAGAAGATGGGCGACGGCCACACGTCGATGCAGTGGATGTTCTTCACCCGCCCCTCGGGCGTGATGTCGAAATCCACCACCGTGATGCCCTCCACGCCGAACCGGCGCGCGATGGCGGGGAAGTGCGCGTGGATCGGCGTCACCAGCGCCCACGGCATCTCCGCCTCCTCGCCGCCGCGCCAGACCACGCAGCACGGACCCTCCGGCAGTTGCAGGCGATCACGTTCGTCCTCCGCCCGCGCGCGGTCCAGCGCGAGCCAGGCGTTCCAGAGCCCGAAGCTCCCCACCACCACCGCGAACGCCACCGCGCCCGACACAAGCAGCGCCGGCCCGCCCGCCATGCCCCCGTTGCGCAGCGCCCCCATCACCGCGCCCTGCAGCACGATGACGACGACGAACACCGCCATGAGGGTAAGCGCCGCCACCGTGAGATTGAGCGCGCGACGGGTGGCCGAGACCTGCATGGTTCCCCATAGCGGGCGTCCGTGACGCCTGCGAGCGCAACATTGCGCTCCACCGCAGCGTGCGGCCATAAGCGCGCGATGCAGGCACAGGCCGCCACGACGTGACGCAGGACGACCGGCGCCCGGGCCGCCTCGGCGCCATGCTGGCGGCGCTGTGCGTGCTGGCGCCGCCGGCCGCCGTGGGCGGGGGCATGCTGCTCGCGCCGCTGCAGGCGATCGCGGGGATCGTGGCGGCCACGACGCTGAAGCCCCGCACCCTCCTCACCCCCGCCGTGGGCCTGCTGCTGGCGTTCACGCTCTGGGCGGCCCTCAGCCTCGCATGGTCGGCGGTGGTGCGGCCGGAGCAGGCGATCAAGATCATCGGGGCGGCCGCCACGGGCGCGGCGCTCATCGCCGCCGTGGCGGGCGCGCGGGCGGCAGACGGGGCGCTGATCCGCGCAGGTCTGGTGGCCGCCCTCCTCGTACTTGCGGCCTACAGCGCCGTGGAGGCCGCCTTCGACCTGCCGCTGAACCGGCTGGACGAGCCGGACACCGCCGCCGGCATCCTCGAACGCAATCCCGGCAAGGGCGTGTCGATCCTTGTGGCGCTGGTCTGGGCAGGCGCGGGCGCCCTGCTGGGCGGGGCGCGGTGGCGGCTGGCGCTGGCGGCGGGGCTTGTGGCGGCGGCGGGCGCGCTGTCCTTCCAGTTCCACATGGCCGCCAACGCCGCCGCCTTCTTCATCGGGCTGGCCGGCTTCGCGTTCGGCTGGGCGGCGCCGCGGCTGGGACCGCGCCTTGCGGCCGGCGTGCTGGCGGCCTGGCTGCTGATCGCGCCGTGGGCGACGCCGGCGATCCTTTCGCTGCCGGGCATGGCGCAGGGCCTGCCCCTGTCGTGGCGGATGCGCGGCGAGATCTGGCGGTTCGCCGGCGAGCGGATCGCCGAGAAGCCGCTGTTCGGCTGGGGCCTCGATGGCGCGCGCCAGTTCGGCGACACCATCCTGCAGATCGACGGGCTCGATTTCCGCGCCATCCCCCTGCACCCGCACAGCTTCAGCGTGCACGTGTGGCTGGAGACGGGGGCCGTGGGCGCGCTGCTGCTGGCGGCGGCCATCGCCGGCGCGGGTCAGCTCGCCGCCCGCCACGTGGGCCCCGACCGCGCGGCGGGCGCGGCCTTCACCGGCGCCATCGCCGCCATCGGGGCGATCTGGAACGTGAGCTACGGCGCCTGGCAGGAGTGGTGGATGGCCGCGGCCTTCCTGGCGCTCGCCTTCGCCGCCGCCGTGCGGCGTGTGTGACAGACCGCGCGACCCTTCCTATAACCCCGCCAGTTCCGGAGACTGGCGTGGCTGAAACCGAGTGGATTGCCCGCCTCAGGACCGCGCGAATCGCGGTGCTGGGCGACATCATGCTGGACCAGCACGTCCATGGCGTGGTGCGCCGGGTGTCCGACGAGGCGCCGGTGCCGGTGCTGCTGGTGCAGTCCGAACGGCACACGCTGGGCGGCGCCGCCAACGTGGCGGCCAACGCGGTGGCGCTGGGAGCTGAGGCGCGGCTGGTGGGCGTCATCGGCGACGACGCCGACGGCGCGCGCCTGATGCGGACGCTGGACGAAGCCTTCCGCGCCATCACCCCGCACCTGACAGTGGACCGCTCGCGCCCCACCGTGGTCAAGACCCGCTACCTCGGCGGCCAGCAGCAGATCGTACGCGTGGACCGCGAGCGCGCCGCCCCTTGCACCGCCGCCATCGAGGACCGCCTGCTGGAGGACCTCGAAGAGGCGCTGTCCGGCGCCGGCGCGCTGGTGCTGTCGGACTACGGCAAGGGCGTGCTGACGGACCGGGTGCTGGCGGCGGCGTTTGCGCTGGCGCGGGCGGCGGGCGCGCCGGTGATCGTCGATCCCAAGCGCAAGACTTTGGCGGACTATCGCGGCGCCCAGCTGATCACGCCCAACAGGCGCGAGCTTTCGGAAGCCGTCCAGATGCCGGTGGAGACCGACGCGGAAGCCGCCGCCGCCGCCGCCACGGCCATCGCCCAGAGCGGCGCGGCCATCCTGCTCACCCGCTCCGAGAAGGGCATGTCCCTGTTCGGCGCGGACGGGTTCACTGGGGTCGGGCCGCCGGTGCACCTGCCGGCCGAGGCGCGGGAGGTGTTCGACGTGTCCGGCGCCGGCGACACGGTGGTGGCGGTGATCGCCACCGCGCTCGCCGCGGGGCTGCCCATGGACCGGGCGATGCGGCTGGCCAACGCGGCGGCGGGCATCGTGGTGGCCAAGGTGGGCACGGCCACCGCCTCCCCGGCCGAACTGGCGGCGGCGCTGGACGGGCCGGAACGGCGCACGGACCTGGCCGCCGCCCTGCAGCACGCGCCCCACGCCAGCCTGATCGAGGCGCAGGCCCGCGTGGCGGACTGGCGGTCGCGCGGGCTGTCCGTGGGGTTCACCAACGGCTGCTTCGATCTTCTCCACCCCGGGCACATCTCCCTGCTCGCCCAGGCCGCCGGCGCCTGCGACAAGCTGATCGTGGCGCTGAACACCGACGCCAGCGTGCGCCGCCTGAAGGGCGACCAGCGCCCGATCCAGCCGCTGGAGGCCCGCGCCCGGGTGATCGGCGCGCTGCGCGGCGTCGATCTCGTGGTGGCCTTCGACGAGGACACGCCCTACGCGCTGATCGACGCCATCGGGCCCGACGTGCTGGTGAAGGGCGCCGACTACCGCGAGGACCAGGTGGTGGGGGCCGATCTCGTGAAGGCGCGGGGCGGCCGCGTGGTGCTGGCTGCCCTGATTGCAGGCGAATCGACCACGGCGATGGCGCGCCGCGCCGGTGTCGGAGGCGCCGCGCCCGATGCGACGGCCGAACCCGCCTGAGGCGCTTCCGTTCCCTGCCAAAAGCCTGTAGGGAGGTATCTTAAGAATTCGCGGGGAGTCTCCGGGCCTATGGACGCCGCCATCCTGCACGCCGAGGGCGATGACATCGCCGCCTCGGCCATCGCCGCGAAGCTCTCGCGTCTTGAAACTTTTGCCGCCGCGCTGCGCGCCGACGCGGGCGTGACGCTGGGGGACAAGCTCGCCCTGTTCGCCGTGTGGTCCGCCCGGGCCGATGCGCAGGGTCTTGGGCAGGCCGTCAGCCGGATCGCGTCGCGGGCGCCGGGCCGCTGCATCGTGGTGCGGGCCGACGGCACGCCCCTGCCCGCGCTGCCCACGGGCGCGCGCATCCTTGCGATCACCGACGCCGCGAGCGACTTCGCGCGGGGCTTCGACGTCAGCCGCACGCGCCTTACGCCGGTGGATTCGCCGGCGCAGACCGGCTTCGGCCTCGGCGGCTGGACGCCGGGCGTGAGCATCGGCCTCGCAATCTATGCAGGCATGTTCGTGGCCGCCGGCGCCTGGCGCAGCGACGAGGTGTCCGACGCCATCGCCAACGGCAAGGCCGTTCCGCTGGCCAGCGCGCTTCACTCCTTCCAGATCGCTTCGGTCGACGCGTGGTCCGGCGCCGTCCAGATGGCCCAGGCCCCCACCGCCGCCTTCATCGAACCGCAGCGCGTCACAGTGACGGCCGCCCTCGACACCACCTCCATTCCCATCGTCTCGGTGGACGCCGTGCCCCTGGCCGTCGCGCCGG
>JAIYAO010000198.1 GCA_027488965.1 Alphaproteobacteria bacterium | reverse complement strand
TCGTTGGCGCCGCCGTGACTTGGGCCCCACAGGCACGCGATGCCGGAGGCGATGCACGCGAAAGGGTTGGCGCCGGACGAGCCGGCGAGCCGCACCGTGGATGTCGAGGCGTTCTGTTCGTGGTCGGCGTGCAGGATGAAGCACACGTCCATGGCCTTGGCCATGACCGGGTTCACCACGTAGTCTTCCGCCGGAACCGCAAAGCACATGCGCAGGAAGTTCGACGGATAGTCGAGTTCGTTGCGCGGGCTCACGAACGGCTGGCCGGAGGTGTACTTGAAGGCGCGCGCCGCGATCGTCGGCATCTTCGCGATCAGACGGTGGGACGAGATCTCGCGCTGGCGTTCGTCATCGATGTTGAGGCTGTCGTGGTAGAAGGCCGAGAGCGCGCCGACCGCGCCGGTCATCACCGCCATCGGGTGCGCGTCGCGCCGGAAGCCCTCGAAGAATCGGTCGAACTGCGCGTGCAGCATGGTGTGGTAGGTTATGTCCTTGGTGAACTTCTTCAGCGCCTCCGCCGTGGGCAGTTCGCCGTGCAGCAGCAAGTAGCAGACCTCGATGAAGCTCGACTTCTCGGCGAGCTGGTCGATGGGGTAGCCGCGATAGAGCAGCACGCCCTCGTCACCGTCGATGAAGGTGATCTGGCTTTCGCAACTGGCGGTCGAGGTGAAGCCGGGATCGTAGGTGAAGGCGCCCGTTTCAGCGTACAGCTTGCGGATATCCACCACGTCGGGGCCGACCGAGCCGCCGAACATCGGCAGGTCGACCTTCTTGCCGTTCACTTCGAGCGACGTAGCGCCCTTCGGCGTGATCTTGTTTTCCATGACGCGTCCCTTTCATAGCCGTGCGAGCGGCGACGCCCGCGTCAAAGTCCGTCGGCGATCCTGGCGAGCGACTCTTCGCGGCCGAGGAGCGCCAGTGTCTGACCGAGGTCCGGGCTGGCGGCGCCGCCTGTCAGCAACGCGCGAAGTCCAGGCCCGATCTGCCCCATGCCGACGCCTTCGGCGGCGGCAAACGTTTTCAGCGCCTGCGAGAGCGTCGCCTCCTCCCAATCGGGCGCCGCTTCCAGGCACGGGACAAGCCGCGCAAGCCGCGCGGCCACCCCGTCCTTCATCGCTTTTTGCGCTGCAACGTCAAGCGCAATGGGGCGTGCCCTAACCAGGAAGTACGATTGATCCGCCAGTTCGGCTACAGTCTTGGCGCGGTGCTTCAAAACCGGCACGGCGCGGGCGATCCGGGCCGCTTCTTCCGGGCCTATGACCCAGTCGCGCTGCGCTGAGACATAATCGAGGGTGAGGCGTGTGAGCCGATCGTCGTCGGCCCCCTTCATGTAGTGGGCGTTGACGAAGTCGAGCTTCGCGAAATCGAGGCGCGCGGGTCCACGGCCCACATTGGCGAGGTCGAACACGGCGGCCGCTTCGGCCAGCGTCATGATCTCCCTGTCGCCGTGGCTCCAGCCAAGCCGCATCAGGTAGTTGAGCAGACCTTCCGGCAGGTAGCCCAGATCCCTGTACGCCTCCACGCCTAGCGCCCCATGACGCTTGGACAGCTTGGCGCCGTCCGGTCCGTGGATCATCGGCACGTGGGCGAAGGCGGGCACGTCCCAGCCCATCGCCTGGAAGATCGGAATCTGCCGCGCCGCGTTGGTCAGGTGGTCGTCGCCGCGGATCACGTGCGTCACACCCATGTCATGATCGTCGACAACCACGGCGTGCATATACGTGGGCCCGCCATCAGCGCGCAGCAGCACGAGATCGTCGATGTCGGCGGCCTTCACGCGCACCGGGCCCTGCACCAGGTCGTCGTTCAGCACATCACCGGCGTCGGGCGCGCGCAGGCGCACGACGGACGGCGCACCGGCGGGCGCCGCGCCCCCGTCGCGCCACGGGGACCGGAACGCGCGGCCCTGCGCCTGCGCCAGCGCACGCTGCGCCTCCACCTCCTCGGCGGAGAGGTAGCAGCGAAAGGCGCCGCCGCGCGCGATCATCTCCTCGGCGACCTCGCGGTGCCGCGCGGCGCGAGCGAACTGGAAGATCGGAGGTGCGTCGGCGTCGAGGCCAAGCCAGCCGAGGCCCTCGATGATCGCGTCGATGGCCCCCTGCGTGGAACGCGCGCGATCGGTGTCCTCGATGCGCAGCAGGTAGCGGCCGCCGTGGCGACGCGCGAAGAGCCAGTTGAATAGCGCGGTCCGCGCACCTCCGATATGCAGGAAGCCGGTGGGGGACGGGGCGAAGCGCGTGACGACGCTCATGGCGGGGGCTGGACTTTCAAGGCGGCGGGGCGGGGTCCCTCCTAAAGCGCGCCTCACCGATGCGATCAAGGCCGCAGGCGCGCAGGCGTGGGCGGCGCAGCACGACCGCTGGGCCTTGTGGCCGCCGGTGGCGATGATCGCCGGCGCTGCGGCCTGGATGACAGCTGAGGCCACGCCGTCCCCGTTGATTGCGCCGGCCGTGCTCGCGGCGGCTTTGGCAGTGGCGTTCCTGCTGGCTTACTGGCCCGGATCGGGGCGCGGGCGGGCCCGCGGCGCGCTGGCGGCGATCTGCGTGATGCTGGCGGCGTTCGCCGCAGGCGCCATCTCGGCCGCGGTGCGCACCGCGGTGGTGGCTGCGCCGCGGCTGGCCGGGGAGGTAGGCCCGGTGCGGCTCACCGGCTGGGTGATGGATGCCGAACCTGGGGCCACGCGGCCGCGCATGCGGGTGCTGGTCGACGCCATCGAAGGGGTTGCGGATCCGCCGAGGTTCGCGCGCGTTTCCGTGCGCGCCGACGGGCTGCTGCCGCCGGGACGCGCCGTCGACTGCCTCGTGATCCTGCGCCCGCCCGAAGGCCCCATGGCGCCGCGCGGGTATGACTTTGCGCGCCGGGCCTACTTCCAGCAGATCGGCGCCAGCGGCTTTGCGCTGGGCCGTTGCCGACCCGTGGCCGCGCCGCCGCCGCCTTCCGGTGCCGATCGTGCGCAGCTGGCGATCGCTGCTTGGCGGCGCGACCTGACGGAAACGATTTTCACCATGGCGCCCACCGAAGGCGGCGCCATCGCGGCCGCCATGGTCACGGGCGACCGTAGCCTGATGTCGGAGGCCACCAACGTGGCGTTCCGCGATTCCGGCCTCGGCCACCTGTTGTCGGTCTCGGGCCTGCACATGGCGCTGGTGGCGGGCGGCGTGTACGCCGCGGCGCACTTCGTGCTTGCTCTCATCGGACCGCTGGCGCTGCGCTATCCGATCCGCAAGTGGGCGGCCGGGTCGGCCCTCACGGTCGCCGCGATCTATCTCGTCATTTCCGGCGCCAGCGTCCCGGCCCAGCGGGCGTTCGTGATGACCGGCGTGGCGCTTGGCGCGGTGCTGCTGGATCGACCTGCCTTCACGCTGCGCGCGCTGGGCGTGGCGGCGGTGATCGTCGTGCTCATGGCGCCGGAGTCCGTCGTGGAGCCGGGGTTTCAGATGTCGTTTGCGGCGACGGCGGCGCTGGTGGCGGCGTTCGAGACTCGCAAACCTGACGCAGGGCCCGCAGCGCCCGGGGCGCTGCTCGGCGGCCTCGCCGCCACATGGCGCACGCTGTCGGACATGCTGCTCGCCAGCCTTGTGGCGGGCATCGCCACCGATCCGTTCGCGATCTACCACTTCCAGCGCGTGGCGGTGTACGGCCTTGCCACCAATCTCGCCTCCACGCCGCTGATCACGTTCGTCATCGCGCCGGCATCCGTCGCGGCGGCGGCGCTCGCCCCGTTCGGGGCCGCAGAACCTGCGCTGGAGATCATGGCGGGCGCACTGGACATGGTGCGCGCCATCGGGGCGGTGTTCGCCGAGCGCCCTGAAGCGGTGCGTGCGTTGCCGCTGGCCCCGACGGGGGCGTTCCTTGCGGCGGTGGGGGCCATCCTCTGGATCTGCCTTTGGCGTGGGCCGCTCCGTTGGGTGGGTCTGGCGGGTTTCGCGTTGGCAGGCGGCCTCTACGTGACGACGCCGCGCGCCGTGGTGCTGGCCGACGGAGACCTGCGGGCGGTGGTGGCGCGCATGCCAGAGCGCTGGATCGCGTTAGGCGATCCGCGGCGCAGCGCCTTTGCACGCGGGCGGCTGGCCGGCCTTGCGGGGCTCTCCCCACTGGCGGCTTCACGGCTCGCGCCGCCTGACGGGTGCGATGACGCGCTGTGCGCCTGGCGGACTCCGGCGGGGCGTCCCGCGTTCCGGGTTCGTAGCGCGGACGGGTTCGCCGTAGCCTGCGTGACCGGCGCCATCGTGCTCAGCGATGCGCCTGCGCCGCCCGGGTTTGCCGCGCAGTGCCGCCCGGCGATCCTTGTCGATCCCGCCGATCTCGCCCGGCGCGGGGGTCTTATCGTCACCGAGTCTGGCAAGACGATCCGGATGGCTCGCGCCCACGCCGGCGACAGGCCATGGTCCGGCGATCTCAGGCGTAGCGACGAATGAGCGCCACCAGGCGGCCCTGGATCTCGACTCGGTCGGGCCCGAAAATCTTGGTTTCAAAGCGCGGGTTCGCTGCTTCAAGGGCGATGGAGCCGCCGCGCTTGCGCAGCCGCTTCAGCGTTGCTTCCTCGCCATCGACGAGGGCCACGACGATGTCGCCACTGTTGGCGGTCTCGCCGCGGCGCAGCACCACCACGTCGCCGTGCAGGATGCCGGCGTTGATCATGGAGTCCCCGTCCACCTCGAGGGCGAAATGCTCTCCATTGCCCAAGAGCTCCAGCGGCGCGCTGACCCGGCCGATCTCGGTCTGGATCGCCTCGATGGGCACGCCGGCGGCGATCTTGCCGAGCACAGCCACCTCATAGCCGCCATCGCCGTCGCGCGGAGCCGCACCCACCAGCGCCGGCTTGAAGCCGGGCTTGGTGCGGGCGTTGGCCGGCGCTGCCGAGTCCGGCAGCTTCAGCACCTCCAGCGCGCGGGCCCGGTGGGCGAGGCGGCGCAGGAAACCGCGCTCCTCCAGCGCCGTGATCAGCCGGTGGATGCCGGACTTGGAGGCGAGATCGAGCGCGTCCTTCATCTCGTCGAAGGAGGGGGAGACGCCCGTCTCCTTGATCCGCTGATGAATGAAGAGCAGCAGCTCTTTTTGTTTCGCCGTCAGCATGAAGTGGCTCCCCCGGGGACAACAGGCCAGAGAACAAAAGGTCAACTGAGCGCGTTCTATGTCCGTTCCCATCGGAGGTCAATACTTGCGCACGACAGGCGCGACGGCCCGATTTTCAAGCCGTGACTCCCAACAGCATGCGGGTTGCTTGGGTCACATCGGCCTCGCGCATCAGCGATTCCCCCACGAGGAATGCCCCCGCGCCCGCCCGCTCCAACCGGGCGAGATCGGCGGTGTTCCGGATCCCGGACTCCGCCACAAGCCGGCGGTCGGCGGGGATGAGGGGGGCGAGCTCCTCGGTGGTCTCCAGCCGGGTCTCGAAGGTGCGCAGGTTGCGGTTGTTGACGCCGATCAGGGGGGCGGGGAGGCGCACGGCGCGGGCGATCTCCTCGGCGTCGTGGCATTCTACGAGGGCGTCGATCTTCCAGGCGCGGGCGGTCTCCACCAGTTCGGCGGCGAGGTCGTCGTCGACGGCGTCCATGATCACCAGAATGGCGTCCGCGCCCAGCGCGCGCGCCTCCACGATCTGGTAGGGATCGATCACGAAATCCTTGCGCAGCACCGGCAGGGAGACCACGGCGCGCGATGCGGAAAGGTGTTCGTCCGCGCCCTGGAAGCTGGGCCCGTCGGTCAGGATCGACAGGCAGGCAGCGCCGCCCGCTTCATAGGCCAGGGCAAGTGAAGGCGGATCGAAGTCGGCGCGGATCAGGCCCTTCGACGGGCTCGCCTTCTTGATCTCGGCGATGAGGGCGAAGCGTCCGGTGCGGGCCTTGCGCCGCAACGCATCGGCGAAGCCGCGGGGCGGGTCGGCCGCGAGCGCATCGGTCTCCACCGCCGCCAGAGGACGCGCCGCTTTCCGGGCGGCCACCTCTTCGGCCTTGTAGGCGAGGATGTGCTTCAGGATATCGCTCATGGCGCGCCGCCCGTCAGGTCGATCAGGGCCTCCAGCGCCCTGCGCGCCGACCCGTCGCTCAGCGCGGCGCGCGCGCGGTTCGCGCCCTCCACCAGCGTTTCGGCGGCGCCAGCGACCACCAAGGCGGCCGCCGCGTTGAGGGTCACGAACGCCGCATAGGCCGATCCCGCGGATCGCCCCTCCAGCAACGCCCGCAGCGCCTCCGCGTTCTCGGCGGCGTCGCCGCCCCGGATGGCGTCGGCGCTGAAGCTGGGCAGACCGGCCTCGGCCGCGGTGAGATCCGGCGTCACGCCAGGACTTGCCGGACGCATGACCGCCAGGTTGGCGCCGGCGCAGGACAGCTCGTCCAGACCGCCGGCCCCGTGCACCGCCCACACGCAGTCCGCGCCCAGCTGTTCGAGCGCATCCGCCATCGGCGTGGCGTAAGCCGGCGCAAAGACGCCCACCAATTGGCGCGTCACGCCGGCCGGATTGGCCAACGGCCCCAGCAGGTTGAAGATCGTCCGGAACGCCAGTTCGCGCCGCGGCGCCGCCACGTGGCGCATGGCGGGGTGGTGGTTCTGTGCAAACAGGAAGGCGACCCGCGCCTCGGCCAGACAGCGGGCCAGCGTGGCGGCGTCGCCCGTCAGCCGGACGCCCAACGCTTCAAGTACGTCGGCGGCGCCGCTGCGCGAGGACATCGCCCGGTTGCCGTGCTTGGCCACCGGCACGCCGAAGCCCGCAACGACGAACGCCACCGCCGTGGAGACATTGAGCGTGTGTGCGCCGTCGCCGCCCGTACCGCAGACATCGACGGCGCCGGCGGGGGCCGCGACGGATACCATCCGCGCCCGCATGGCGCGCGCGCCGGCGACGAGGGCATCGGCGTTCGTCATGTGCGGCAGCATCGCCGTGAGAAAGGCGCCGATCTGCGCGGACGTCGCCGCCCCGTCCATGATCTCGCCGAACGCCGCTTCGAGCGCGGGCGTCCCGGGCAATGCGCCGCCGACGAGTTGCGCGAGGAGCGGCTTGAGCGCCTCGCTCATGGGATGATGCCCGCGGCCACGAGGAAGTTTTTCAGCAACGCGTGGCCGTGCTCCGACGCGATCGACTCCGGGTGGAACTGCACGCCGAACACCGGGCGCGCCACGTGGCTCACGCCCATGATCTCGCCATCGGCGGTTTCGGCATCGATGCGCAGGACATCGGGCAGCGTGTCGCGGCGAATGGCGAGGCTGTGGTAGCGCGTGCCCTCGAAGGTGGCGGGCAAGCCCTTGAAGAGGCCGCGGTCGACGCAGCGCACGGTGGAGACCTTGCCGTGCATGATGGCGCTGGCGCGGACGACATCGCCGCCGAACGCCTGTCCGATGGCCTGGTGGCCGAGACAGACGCCGAGAACCGGCAGGCCCGCCGGCGCCTCGCGCAGCACCTCCAGGCAGATGCCGGCTTCGTTCGGCGTACACGGCCCGGGCGACAGGACGACCGCTTGAGGATCGAGCGCGAGCGCCGCCTGCGCCGTCAGCGCGTCGTTACGGCGTACTTCGGTCTCGGCGCCCAGCTCTTCGAGAAAGTGGACGAGATTGTAGGTGAAGCTGTCGTAGTTATCGATGACGAGGATCATGGCGCGGCCCTCCCGTCCGCCGGACGGCAGGGCGAGGCGAGCGCATTCATCCGCGCGGGGAAAGGGCAGGGCAGGCGAACTGGGAGCATGGCGGCGATCCGGCGAACGGAATGGGTATAGGCGAACTGCGGCGTCAGGAGAATCGCCACGCCTCCGCGGCCGCGCGAAACAGCGCCTGCGCCTTGTGGACAGTCTCTTCCCACTCCGCCTGCGGGTCGCTGTCGAGAACAACGCCGCCGCCCGCCTGTACGTGCAGCATGCCGTCCTTCACCACGCCGGTGCGCAGGGCGATGCAGGTGTCCATCTCGCCTGCGGCCGAGAAGTACCCGACGCCCCCGCCATAGACGCCGCGCCGGTGGGGCTCCAGCTCATCGATGATCTCCATGGCGCGCACCTTCGGCGCGCCAGAGACTGTGCCCGCAGGAAAGCCCCCAAACAGCGCGTCGATGGCGTCGAGACCGGCCCGCAGGCGCCCCTCCACGTTGGACACGATATGCATCACGTGGCTATAGCGTTCGATCCCGAAGGATTGTGTGACGCGCACGCCGCCATCGTTGGACTGGCGCCGGGTGGAGGCCACGCGGCCTACGTCGTTGCGCCCGAGATCGAGCAGCATGAGGTGTTCGGCGCGCTCCTTGGGATCGGCCAGGAGTTCTTCCTCCAGCGCCCGGTCCTCGACTGGGGTCTTGCCGCGCCGCCTCGTGCCTGCGATCGGGCGCACGGTCACCGTGCCGTCGCGCACGCGCACGAGGATTTCCGGCGACGAGCCGACGAGCGAGTAGCCGTCGAACATCAGGTAGAACAGGAACGGCGAAGGATTGAGCCGGCGCAGGGCGCGATAGAGCGCGAGCGGGCTCTCCCTGAGCGGCGCGGAGAACCGCTGGCTGGGCACCACCTGGAATATGTCGCCGGCGCGGCAGTAGGCGCGGGCGCGCTCCACGTTGGCCTTGTAGGTCTCCACCGGCGTGTTCGACACGGGGGGCGGGGGCAGGGGCGGCGCGCTGCTGGGAGAGGGCGAACTCGCCAGCGGCTCGTCGGATCGCGCCATGGCCGCCTCAAGACGCTGCACCGCGTCGGCGTAAGCCCTCGCAGCATCGCCGCCGGGCCGGGCGACGGTCACGAACGTGATCTCGCTCGCCACGTTGTCGAACACCGCCACAAGGCGCGGACGCACGAGCACGGCGTCCGGCAAGCCCATGGGATCGGGCGCGCCGCCCGGCAGGCGCTCCACGTAGCGGATCATGTCGTAGGATAGATAACCGAACAGCCCCGCGGACGGCGGCGGCAGGCCATGGGGGATGTCGGCCTCGCTCGCCTTCAGCACCGCGCGCAGTGCAGCGACCGGTTCAAGGCCCATCGGCGTGAAGGCGCCATCGTCAAAGCCACCCGCGCTGGTTGCGGCCACGCCGTCCCGGATGCGGAACACCAGATCCGGCTCGACGCCGATGATCGAATAGCGCCCGCGCCAGTCGCCGCCCTGGACGGATTCCAGCAGAAATGCGCCGGGGCGATCGCCGCCCAGCTTCAGCAACACCGAAACCGGCGTTTCCAGATCGCTGACGCGGCGCGTCCAAACCAGCTGTGCGCGGCCGGCGCCGAGGGCTGCAAGAACGTCGTCGCGCGCAGGCTCGACGGGGAGGGTCAAGAACCGGCATCCGCGTTCGGGTCGGTCTTGCCGACGATGCTGTCGATCAGGGGCTGGTTCAGCCGCACCTTTGCATCCGCGCGCGCCGCATTCTGTACGGTGGCGATCACGTCGTTGCCCAACGGTCCCTCTATGTCGCGGCGACGGGTCTCGACGCCTGCGGGGTCGGCGGCCGGATCGTCGCGCTCTATCTTGTCCACGTGCGCAACGAACAGCACCTGACCGCGGGGGCCTCCGGCGCCGGTGACCACCTCGCCGACGCGGGCGCCGAATATGGCGGCCGCCAATCGCGGGGACGGCGTCTGCTGGGCGGTGCGCCGGTCGAGCGTCTGGACGCTCACGCCTGGCAGCCCGCGGGCGCGCGCGGCCTCGGCGAACGGCGTTCCGCTCTTCACGCGCGCGGCGAGTTCGCTGGCGATGGCGGTCATGCCCGCGGCGATCTTCTCCATCCGCCACGCGTCGGCGACGCGCTCGCGCACCTGCGCCAGCGGCGGGGGACCGCTCGGACGCAGCGTGTCGATGCGGATCATGATCGAGGCGCCTTCCGCCTGCGGCAGCCAGTCTGTGGGGTCGCCCTCGGTGGCGGCGAACACGGCTTTCAGCAGGTCCGGCTGGTCCAGCACCGCGGGGGAGGGCGCGCCATTGACGTCGAGACCGCGCGCATCCACCAGCGGGGCCTTCGTCACGCGCAGGCCGACCTGCTTGGCCGCCGCTTCGATGTCGGCGCCGCCGCCGCGGGCATCCTCGAACTGCTCGACCGCCTCGTTCATGAGCGTCTGGGCCTCATCGCGGGCAAGCTCCGCCACAAGCTGCGGGCGCGCCTGCTCGAACGTCGGCGTGACGCCGGGCACGATTTCCGAGACGCGCGCCGCCGACCAGGTGATGCCCTGGATGGGTGGCGTGGTCTGGCCGTTCTGCGCGGCGAACACCGCCGCGCCGATGCGCGGATCGGGGGCGTCGGCCTTGGTCTTCTGGACGAAGCTGATCGCCTGCATGTCGAGGTCGGCGGCGATGGCGTCCGCAGGGTCGCCGGCCGCAAGACGGCGCGCAGCCTCCTGGGCCTTGGCCTGGTCGCCGCCGCTCACCACCACGAAGCTGCGCCGTTCAGGCGTGGTGATCTGCGCCTTGCGGAACTCGAACAGCTCACGGATTTTTTCTTCGGGCAGCTCCACGCGCGCCTCGAAAGCTGCGGGATCCGCCTCGATGAGCGTGAACGCGCGGTACTCCGGCAAGGCGAACGCCGCAGACTGCGCCTTGTAGAACGTGTCGAGGTCGGCATCGGTCGGCGCGGGCGGCGCCGGTGCGCGGTCGGGCGTGATGGCGGTTAGGGTCACCGTGCGCCGCTCCGTCTCGTACGCCATGATCATGCGGCCGAAACTGCTGGGCGGGCGGACGCCTGCCACAAGCGCCTGCGCCAGTTGCGCCCGTGTCATGCCCTGACGCAGGTCGGACTCATAGAGTGAACGCGACACGCCGTTCTGCGCCAGCAGGCTCTGGTACGTGCGCGAATCGAACGCCCCCGTGACCTGGCTGCGGAACGCCGGATTGGACTGGATCCGCTCGGCCACCATCGCGTCCGACGAGTTGACGCCCACGCGGCGCGCCAATTGGTCAAACACACGCTGCGAAACAAGACGGTCCACCACCTGCATGTGGAAATTGGCCGCCACCGCTTCCTGCTTCGTCACCACCCGCTGAGCTTCCGCCTGGACGCTCTTCAACTCGTTGTCGAAGGCGATCTGGAACTCCTGGCCGGGCACGGTGAAGCCGCGCCCGTTGGCCACGTCGTTGGAGCGAATGGGCTTGAAGACATCGTTGATGCCCCAGATCGCGAAGGCGAGGGCCAGGAGACCGATGATCCCCATCGCGACCCATCCGCGCGTGACTTTCCGCAATTCCGTGAGCATGGTCCCGTCCGGTTTTTCGAAGCGGGCGGACTTTAGGGGCCGGCCATGGCCGCGACAACGGCCATGGGCCCGCCCACCGCAGGAAGTACGGGACAAGCGCATGAGTCGCAGGCCGCTGATCGCAGGCAACTGGAAGATGTTCGGCCGGCAGGCCGATCTGGGGGAGCTGGAGGCCCTGTCGACGGCGGTCGCGGACTTGGGCGATGTGCTTGACGTGGCGATTTGTCCTCCGGCGACGCTGCTGGCCGCCGCCTGCCGGGTGGCGGGGCCCGTACGGATCGGCGGCCAGGACTGCCACCCGGGCGCGGACGGCCCCCACACCGGAGATCTCAGCGCCGCCATGCTGGCCGACGCCGGCGCCCGCTACTGCATCGTCGGACACTCCGAGCGCCGCCGCGACCATGGCGACACCGACGCGACCGTGCGCGCCAAGGCGGCGGCGGCGGCGGCGGCGGGCCTTGCCCCCATCATCTGCGTCGGCGAGACGCTGGAGGAGCGCAAGGACGGGCGCGCCATTGCAGTCGTCGAGAGCCAACTGGCTCAAAGCATTGCGGAAATGGCCGATGCCGCCACGGTGATCGCTTACGAGCCGGTGTGGGCTATCGGCACCGGTCTCACGCCGACGCCGGCGGAGATCGGCGCCATGCATGCGGCGGTGCGGGCGCGCCTTGTGGGGCTGTTCGGGGCGGCGGGCGCCGGGATGCGGGTGCTGTACGGCGGCTCGGTCAAGCCCGCAAACGCCGCCGAAATTTTCGCCGTGGCCGATGTGGACGGCGCGCTGGTGGGCGCAGCCAGCCTCAAGGCGGCGGACTTTGCAGCGATCATCGCCGCCCATCCTGCGGCTGCAGTGCGCTGAGCGGGGCCTCGCCCGGCCTTGTGCATTGCGCCCCCACAGGTCTGGAAGTCGCCGGGCGCCTCGGCTATTGAGCCCGCTTCGCGCGCTCCCCAAGTGAGCCGCGCAGCGCTGTCGCGCCCGGAGACCGACCCCACCATGCAGAACGTATTTCTGGCGCTGCACCTGATCATCGCCGCCGTGCTCGTGTTTGCAGTGCTCATGCAGCGCTCCGAGGGCGGCGCGCTGGGCATGGGCGGCGGCGGCACGGGCGGCCTGATCTCGGGCCGCGGCGCGGCCGACATGATGGTCAACATCACCAGCTGGGTGGGCGGCGCCTTTTTCGTCACCAGCATCGTGCTGGCCGTGCTGGCGGGCGCGCAACCCGCTGAACGCTCCGTCATCGACGACGCCGGCGCCCGCAAGGGCGGCATCCAGTTCAATATTCCCGGCCTGCCTGGCGCGCCGGCCCCGCAGGGCGCCGCGCCCGCAGCGTCATCCCCCACCACCACCCCCGTCACAGGGGCGGCCACGGGCGCCGGACCGCTTGCGCCGGCGCCCGAAAGCGCAGTCACCCGGGCGGGCCCGCTCGCGGCCCAGCCTGCTGCGGCGCCTGCGGCCGCAGCGCCGCGCCCCGCTGCAGTCCGCACGCCGGTCGGCGCCGCGCCCGCAGCGACAGGCGCCGCGGGCCAGCCGGTCGGGGCAGGGGCGCCCAAGGCCACCGGGACGGCGCCGATGATTCCGCTGCCGGCTGCGCCAACCCCTGCACCCGCGGCCGAATCGGCGCAGGTTCCGGCCCCGGCCCCCCCGCCGTCACGCGAGAAGGTCGGGCCGGACGAGTGATCCGGCGCGCCTTTGACGACGGCCATCGCAATCGTGCGGGGCTGAAGGGCGGTTAGGTTCCATGGCGCGTTATGTGTTCATCACCGGCGGGGTGGTGTCTTCCCTCGGGAAGGGCATCGCCTCCGCCGCCCTCGGGGCGTTGCTGCAGGCGCGGGGCTACAAGGTCCGGCTGCGCAAGCTCGATCCGTACCTCAACGTCGACCCGGGCACGATGAGCCCGTACCAACACGGGGAAGTGTTCGTCACCGACGACGGCGCGGAAACCGATCTCGACCTCGGCCACTACGAGCGCTTCACCGGCGTTTCGGCCACGCGGTCCGACAACATCACCACCGGACGCATCTACCAGGAGATCCTCGCCAAGGAGCGGCGCGGCGACTACCTCGGCGCCACGGTGCAGGTGATCCCCCACGTCACCAACGCTATCAAGGAGTTCATCCTCTCCGATCACGGCGAGGCGGACTTCGTGCTGTGCGAGATCGGCGGCACGGTGGGCGACATCGAAGGCCTGCCGTTCTTCGAGGCGATCCGCCAGCTTGGCCAGGAGCTCGACCCCGGTCGCGCGGTGTTTATCCACCTTACGCTGCTGCCCTACATTCCCGCCGCCGGCGAGATGAAGACCAAGCCCACGCAGCACTCCGTGAAGGAGTTGCGCTCCATCGGCATCCAGCCGCAGATCATCCTGTGCCGCTGCGACCGGCCGATCCCGGAAGGGGAGAAGAAGAAGATCGCGCTGTTCTGCAACGTGCGCGAAAGCTCCGTGATCGAGGCGCGCGACCTGCAGACCATCTACGAAGCGCCCATCGCCTACCACGAGGCCGGTCTCGACACCGAGTTGCTGCGCCACTTCGGCGTCACCATCGCGCCGGCGCCCGATCTCGCCCGCTGGCAGACCATCGTGCAGCGTCTCAAGGCGCCGGACGGCGACGTGTCCATCGCCGTGGTCGGCAAGTACACGGAACTGAAGGACGCCTACAAATCATTGATCGAGGCGCTGCAGCATGGCGGCGTCGCCAACAACGTGCGCGTCAACATCCAGTGGATCGAGAGCGAGACGTTTGAGCAGCGCGCGGGCGCCATCGCCCAGCTGCAGGACGTGCACGGCATCCTGGTGCCAGGCGGCTTCGGCGAGCGCGGCACCGAAGGCAAGATCGAGGCGGTCCGGTTCGCGCGCGAGAACGACGTGCCGTTCTTTGGCATCTGCTTCGGCATGCAGATGGCCTGCATCGAGGCGGCGCGGAACCAGGCGGGGCTTGCGGGCGCAAGCTCCACGGAGTTCGGCCCGGCCACGCATCCCGTAGTGGGCCTCATGACGGAATGGCTGCAGGGCAACGAACTGGCGCGCCGCCAGGCGGACGGGGACCTCGGCGGCACCATGCGGCTGGGCGCCTTTGACGCCGTGCTGGCGGAGGGATCGCGTATCGCGGAGCTCTACGGCGCACAGGCCATTTCGGAACGCCACCGGCATCGCTTCGAGGTCAACGCGGGCTACCGCGAGACGCTGGAGAAGGTGGGCCTCAAGTTCACCGGCATGAGCCCGGACGGGGTGTTGCCCGAGATCGTGGAACGCAGCGACCATCCCTGGTTCATCGGCGTGCAGTACCACCCTGAACTCAAGAGCCGGCCCTTCGAACCGCACCCGCTGTTTGCGGACTTCATCCGCGCCGCCGTGGTGCAGAGCCGGCTGGTGTAGTCGCGGCTATGCCGCCGCTGCGCGCGCCGCAGCGGCCGACGCCGGCGGCGCGTAGATGCGCAGAAGCCAGTCCATCGCGCGGTGCGCATAGGCCTGCACTTCGGCGTCCGTCGGGACCGGCAGAATGCCGATCACCACGTGGTGGTGGAGATTGCCGCGCAGGAGACCGATGAACGCCTCGGCGAATCCGGCGCGATCCTCCATCCGGGCCACCCCGCGGGCCTCCAGGGCGTCCACCACACGATCGATCATCGCGCTGGCGGCCTGGCAGGTGAACTCGTCGAACACCCGCGCCACTTCCGGCATCCGGCGCGCCTCGCTGACCACGATGCGGTGCACCTCTATGGATTCCGCCTGCATCATCTTGGAGAGGCACGCGACGCCATAGGCGCGCAGCGCGCCCACCGGATCCTCGTCGATGGAGTCGTCCAGCGCCGCGAGATCGACGGCGGCCTTCTCCGAGCCCCAAGCCAGCAGGGCATAGAACAGCCCCTCCTTGCTGTCGAAGCGGGCGTAGAGCGTCTCCTTCGACACCTTCGCCCGGGTGGCGATCTCCAGCATCGTCGCGCCGTGGAGGCCCTTTTCCTCAAAGACATCGAAGGCCGCGCCGAGGATGGCCTCATTGCGGGGATCCTTCAGCGCCGGCAGCCAGCGGGGACGGGTTTCCTCGACAGCGGTCATGTACGCCTCCTTAGGCTAGGACCCCGCCACCGCCGACGGAATGGCCGGTGGGTACGGTACCGTTCAGTACAGGGTACGCACGGGTACGCCGTTAGGTCAACTGATCAATGCACGCTGGCCGCTGCCGTCTGCGCGCTTGCGTTTCCGCGCCTGCTCGCCCATAAGCCCCGCTTTCTCGCGCCGACGTATTAGCGTACGCGCTGCGCGCTCCCTGGAGTTTACCGGCCATGGCCGTTCCGAAGCGAAAGACATCCCCCTCGCGGGCCGGCATGCGCCGCTCGCACCACGCGCTGGGCAAGAATGCCTACGTGGAAGACGACAAGGGTGAACTTCACCGCCCGCACCACATCAACCTGAAATCAGGCGTCTACCGCGGCAAGCAGATCCTGAAGCCGAAGGAAGACTGAGGGCCCGGCCATCGTGCCGGACTGCAGACATGGGCCCCGGCGCACGCGCGCCGGGGCTTTTGCATTAGCGCCGGCGCCGGCCGTTTCGCCCGCGGCGGGGCCTGCCATTGATCGGGCCCTCCCGGGCGGGCTAAGCCTCCGGCTTGCCCCTCCCCATTTTCAGAAGGCCTCTCCCATGACCGGCATCGCCGACATCATCGGTCGTGAAATCCTCGACAGCCGCGGCAATCCCACCGTGGAGGTCGACGTGGTGCTCGAGGACGGCTCGATGGGACGGGCCGCCGTTCCCTCCGGCGCGTCCACGGGCGCCCATGAAGCGGTGGAGAAGCGCGACGGCGAAGCAGACCGGTATCACGGCAAGGGCGTGCGCGACGCCGTAGAGGCGGTGAACGGGGAAATCTACAACGCGCTCGGCGGCATGGACGCCGAAGACCAGCGCCGCATCGACCTCACGCTGATCGAACTCGACGCCACGCCCAACAAGGCCCGACTCGGCGCCAACGCCATCCTCGGCGTCTCGCTCGCTGTGGCGAAGGCGGCCGCCGAGTGCGCCGACACCACGCTCTATCGCTACGTGGGCGGCGTGCAGGCGCGGACGCTGCCGACGCCGATGATGAACATCATCAACGGCGGCGCCCATGCCGACAATCCGATCGACATCCAGGAATTCATGATCATGCCGGTGGGGGCCGACAGCTTCGCCGACGCGGTGCGCATGGGTTCGGAAATCTTCCACACGCTGCGGAAGGAACTGAAGGACGCCGGCCACAACACCAACGTGGGCGACGAGGGCGGCTTTGCGCCGAACCTGAAGGACGCCGACGAGGCCATCGGCTTCATCCTCAGGGCCATCGAGAAGACCGGCTACGCACCCGGCGACGACGTGGTGCTGGCGCTGGACTGCGCCTCCACCGAGTTCTTCAAGAAGGGCCTCTACAAGCTGGACGGCAAGAGCCTGAAGCCGGAAGCCTTTGCGGCCTACCTCGCGGATCTGGTCGACCGCTATCCCATCGTGTCCATCGAGGACGGCATGGCGGAGGACGATTTCGACGGCTGGAAGGTGCTGACCGACCTCGTCGGCGCGCGCTGTCAGCTGGTGGGCGACGATCTGTTCGTCACCAATCCCAAGCGCCTCGCCATGGGCATCGAGAAGGGCATCGCCAATTCGATCCTCGTGAAGGTCAACCAGATCGGCACGCTGACGGAAACGCTGGAGGCCGTGGAGATGGCGCAGCGCGCGGGCTATTCGGCGGTCATGTCGCATCGATCCGGCGAGACCGAGGATTCCACCATCGCCGACCTCGCGGTGGCCACCAACTGCGGACAGATCAAGACGGGATCGCTCGCGCGGTCCGATCGCACCGCGAAGTACAACCAGCTCATCCGCATCGAAGAGGAACTCGACGAGACGGGTGTGTATGCAGGCTGGGCCACGTTGCGGCGAAAGTAGGGGCCGATGTTGCGCGCGCTGATCATCGCCCTGGCGCTGGCTGGGGTCGCTCATGCCGATCCTGTCCCGGTGACGCAGACCCGCGCGGAACCCCTGCTGATCGAATCTCTCGCCTATGACACCGCGGGCCGGATGCTGGTGAGCAGCGTCCATGCGCAGGGCGTGTTCCGCATCGCGCCCGACGGCGCCTTGCGCCGATGGTCCGCCCGCAACGCCCGCTACCCGGTTTTCGGCATCGCCGCCGACCCGCCGCGACGCGCCCTGTGGGGCGCAATCGGCGGCGCGCGGCCGGGACTTGTGCGGTTCGACCTCCGCAGCGGGCGACGCACCGCCCTCATCGCCGCGCCGGCGGAGGCGCAATGGTTCGGCGATCTCGCCGTCGGACCTGACGGGGCGGTGTATGTGAGCGACGCGAAGGCCGGCCATGTGTTCCGGCTGGCGCCCGGCGCCTCAGCCATGGTGCGCATCGCCAGCGTGCCGCGTGGCTCCTTCCAGGGCCTCGCGGTCTCGCCGGACGGAACGCGCCTCGTGTTCGCCAACTACCGAGACGGCTTCTGGGGTCTCGACCTTGCCAGCGGCGTGCTGGCGAAGCTGGAGGCGCCGGCGGATGCACAACTGCGCGGCGTGGACGGCGTCACGCGCGATGGCGCAGCACTGATCGCGGTCCAGAACGGCGTCGCGCCGCCGAGGGTGCTGCGGCTCACGCTCGATGCGGGGTGGACCGCCATCGCGCGCGTGGACGTGCTGGCGCGGGACGCCGGCATGGCCGAGCCCACCGGAGGCGTGGTCCGGGACGGCGAATTCGTGTTCGTGTCGCGCAGCCAATGGACGGAGTTCGGCGAGGACCTGGTTCCGAAGACGGCGAGACCGGCGCCGGCGGTGATTTCCCGCCTGCCGCTGACCCCCTGATTTTGCGCTGGATTTGTCGCTGCGCCACACGATCTGGTGGCGGCATTTAGCGTAACTGTTCCTTAAGCAACCCGATTCACGGTGCCCCCGAATCGGGAAATTCGACCATGCTCTTGACTCAAGGCGCTACAGCGCGACTCGCGCTGGGGGCGCTGATTCTCTACCTCGCGTCCCACGGCCTGACCGGCCAGCAGGGGCTGATTGCGTACGTCGATCTCCAGGCCCGCGAGCGCGCCCTTGAGGCCGCGCACGCCGACCTCGCCCTCACCATCGCCGATCTTGAGGATCGCGCGGCACGCCTGCGCACCGACAGCCCCGCCTTCGACCGCGACTATCTGGAGGAGCGCGCCCGCGCGCTCCTCAACGCCGCCCGCACCGACGAGGTGGTGATCGACCTCGCCGACGCCGCAGACACCGCGGCGGGCGTCCAAACTGCAGGGCTGCCTTGAGCGCGGCGCCGGTGGACGGGCCCGTCTGCGCGACCTAGGGTTTTGTCCGGTGACCTGAATTGTCCCGGGAGACCCCCACGCATGAGCGAGGCGTCCACGTCCCGCGCGAAACCGCCGAAGGCGACCGCGGCAGAACTGACCGGCTACTACCGTGACATGCTGCTGATCCGCCGCTTCGAAGAGCGCGCGGGCCAGCTCTACGGGATGGGCCTGATCGGGGGCTTCTGCCACCTCTACATCGGCCAGGAAGCCGTCGTCATCGGGATGCAGGCGGCGATGAAAGAGGGCGATCAGGTCATCACCGGCTACCGCGATCACGGCCACATGCTGGCCTGCGGGATGGACGCCAACGGCGTGATGGCGGAACTGACGGGCCGCGCCGGCGGCTACAGCCGCGGCAAGGGCGGCTCCATGCACATGTTCAGCCGCGAGAAGAACTTCTTCGGCGGCCACGGCATCGTCGGGGCGCAGGTCTCGCTCGGCACCGGCATCGCGTTCGCCAACAAGTACCGCAAGAACGGCGCGGTGTGCGTGGCCTACTTCGGCGACGGCGCCGCCAACCAGGGCCAGGTGTACGAGAGCTTCAACATGGCCGCGTTGTGGAAGCTGCCGGTGGTCTACATCGTGGAGAACAACCAGTACGCCATGGGCACCGCCATCCAGCGCTCCACCTCGGAAACCCACCTCTACAAGCGCGGCGTGAGCTTCAACATTCCTGGCGAGGAAGTGGACGGCATGGATGTGCTCGCCGTGCGCGAGGCCGGCAAGAAGGCCCTTGCGCGCGCCCGCAAGGGCGAGGGCCCCACGCTGCTGGAGATGAAGACCTACCGCTACCGCGGCCATTCCATGTCCGATCCCGCCAAGTACCGCACGCGCGAGGAGGTGGACGCCATGCGCTCCCACCACGATCCCATCGAGCACGTGAAGACGCTGCTGATCGATCTCGGCCACGCCGACGAAGACGCGCTGAAGGAGATCGATCGCGAGGTGCGCGCCATCGTGGTGGCGTCCGCGGAGTTCGCGCAGCAGAGCCCGGAACCCGATCCGGCGGAGCTGATGACGGACATCCTGGTGGAGGCATAGGCATGGCGGCCCAGGATCTGCCGCGCCCCCGCGCCGTCGACGCCGCCCAGCAGGCTGACGAAATCTTGCGTGTGTGGATCGTGGAGCGGCGGGAGCTGGCGGCGATCTTCCCGCCGGACCTTTACGGTGAGGATGTGTGGAAGTGGGGCCGGCTGCTCGCCAACGTCGCGCGCTATGTCGCTCACGCCCATGCCGCCCGTACCGGCGCCATGGAGGCCGATGTGCTGGCGGCGATCCGCCTCAACATCGATGAAGAGATCGCCAGCGGCGGATCGGCGGCGCCGGCCGCTTCCGGCAAGAGGTGATCTCCCGCCATGGCCGCCCTCCCGTACATCATCCAGATTGCGTTGTTCGGCGCGGCGGGCACGTCCTTCATTCTCGCACACCTCAAGAATCTTGCGGCCGCCGACAAAGGCGAAGCCACACCAGTGCAGCGCTGGCGGTTCTTCCGCCACCCGCACAAGCGGACCGGCGAAACGCGCGAGCAGATGATGCTTCGCCGCGCAGCCGCCCTGCAGACGGCGTGGGGCTACTGTTTTCTGGGCGGAGCGCTCGTGGCGCCGTTCGTCTTCAAGACGCTGAACTTTGGATCGACGCAGTGAAACTGCACGGGGGAAGTCGCCGATGACCGTTGAACTCACAATGCTGGCATGGTCGGTGGCGCTGCTGCTCGTCCTTGTGCTTGTCCAGGCCATGGCCGGTGTGCGCGCGCTGGGCCTGATGCCGCTCGCCAACGCCCGCGATGGGTTGCCGGCGCCCACGGGCTTCCACGCCCGCATGTTGCGCGTCGTCGACAATCACCGCGAGGGTCTGACGCTGTTTGCGCCGGTGGTGCTGGCGGCGGCCGTCGCGGACGTGCACACCGCCGGCACGGTGCTGGGCGCGCAGCTGTTCCTTGGATCGCGCGTGGTCCACGCCGCCGTCTATGTGTTCGGCCTGCCGTTCATACGCCCGCTCATCTGGCTGGTGGGCCTCGCCGGCATCGTGCTGATCCTCGCGGCTCTTCTCGGATTTGGCTGATGTCGAACGATATCCTCATGCCCGCACTCTCGCCGACGATGGAGGAGGGCAATCTCGCGAAATGGCTGGTCAAGGCGGGCGACGCCATCGCGCCCGGCCAGATCATCGCGGAGATCGAGACCGACAAGGCCACCATGGAGGTGGAGGCCGTGGACGAGGGCGTGATCGAGGCGCTGCTCGTTGCGGAGGGAGCGCAGGGGGTGAAGGTCAACACGCCCATCGCGCGGTTGCGGAACGGCGGCGGCGCGCCCGCCCGGAGCGCGGACGACCTCGTCCGCGAGCCAGTGCCAAAACATGAAACGCCGAGGCCGGAACCGAAAGCGGACGCGGGCGAGGTCGCCCGCGCTCCAGTGGCGTCCGTCACGGCCGACCCCGAAATCCCGGCGGGCACGGCCATGGTGCGGATCACCGTCCGCGACGCCCTGCGCGATGCGATGGCGGAGGAGATGCGCCGCAACCCCGACGTCTTCCTGATCGGCGAGGAGGTGGCGCAGTACCAGGGCGCGTACAAGGTGTCGCGCGGCCTGCTGGAGGAGTTCGGCCCCGACCGCGTGGTAGACACGCCCATCACGGAGCACGGCTTTGCCGGCCTCGGCGCGGGCGCTGCGATGGCGGGCCTCAAGCCCATCGTTGAGTTCATGACCTTCAACTTCGCGATGCAGGCCATCGACCAGATCATCAACTCGTCCGCCAAGACGCTCTACATGTCCGGCGGCCAGATCACGAACCCCATCGTGTTCCGCGGGCCCAACGGCGCGGCCTCGCGCGTGGCCGCGCAGCACAGCCAAGACTATTCGTCGTGGTATGCCCACATTCCGGGCCTCATCGTCATCGCGCCCTATGACGCGGCTGATGCGAAGGGGCTGTTGAAGGCCGCGATCCGCAACCCGAACCCCGTCGTCTTCCTCGAACACGAGATGCTCTACGGCACGGAGTTCGACATCCCCGACGTGGCCGACTCGCTCGTGCCCATCGGCAAGGCGAAGGTGCGCCGCGTCGGCGCCGACGTGACCATCACCGCGCACGCGCGGATGGTGGGCTTCGCCCTGAAGGCGGCCGAGGTCCTCGCCGAAGAGGGGATCGAGGCCGAAGTGATCGACCTGCGCACGCTGCGCCCGCTCGACACGGCCACAGTGATCGAGAGCGTGAAGAAGACCAGCCGCCTCGTCACCGCCGAGGAAGGCTGGGGCCGGATGGGCGTGGGCGCCGAGGTGTGCGCGGCCGTCGTCGCCGAAGCCTTCGACTATCTCG
The DNA here is from genome assembly GCA_027488965.1 of Alphaproteobacteria bacterium. Taxonomy (GTDB): domain Bacteria; phylum Pseudomonadota; class Alphaproteobacteria; order Caulobacterales; family Aquidulcibacteraceae; genus VFBF01. The sequence continues at coordinate 42,820 of JAIYAO010000198.1, read as the reverse complement.
ATGCGCCCCCTGCGCGCGTGCACCAGGTGGATGCGCCGCTCGCCTACGCCGCCAACCTGGAGAAGCTCGCCATGCCCGATGCCGACGACATCGTGCGCGCCGTGCGCGCAGTCTGCTACCGGAGCGCCACACCATGACCGAAGCGGAAACCGTCGAACTTCTCGTGGAGCAGACCAACACGCTGCTGGCCGGCGTCGGCGTCTTCTTCACCGTGATCTCGGTCTACATGGCGGGGCTCAACTACGTGCTGTCCTCGGAGACGGTGTTCACGCGGTCGCTCGCGTTCTTCTTCGTGTCCATCGCGCTGGGGATGATCCTCGCGGTGATGTTCGGCGCGCAGATGCAGCACGAAGGGCTGATCGGGCGGCTGGAGGAGCTGCGCGACACCGAGGGGATAGGGGCCGCGGGCCTCGCCGCGCTCGGCAACTACACCGAGGGATTCCGGTACGCCAAGGACCAGGAACTCACCATCGACGAACTGGTCATCTATTTCGTCTGGTGTTCGGCGGCGCTCACCTACGCGGCGCTGATCTACCTCACGTTCTTCTACAAGTGGCGTCCGAACGTGACGCCCATCACCATGCCAGGCGCCCTATGACCGACATCCTCATGCCCGCGCTCTCGCCCACCATGGAGGAGGGCGGCCTCGCCAAATGGCTGGTGAAGCCGGGCGATACGGTCACCCCCGGCCAGATCATCGCGGAGATCGAGACCGACAAGGCCACCATGGAGGTGGAGGCCGTCGATGAAGGCGTCGTCGAGGCGCTGCTGGTGGAGGCCGGCGCACAAGGCGTGAAGGTGAACACGCCCATCGCGCGGCTGCGGGGCGAGGGCGCGCCTCCCATTACCTCCCCCGCAAACGGGGGAGGTGCTGAGCGCAGCGAAGCGGAGGGGGCAAGTCCGCCGCCGCCGCGCCCCCTCAGTCAGCCTGCGGCTGACAGCTCCCCCGCAGGCGGGGGCGCAAAGGCTGGCGAGCGCATCGCCGCTTCACCCCTCGCCAAACGCATCGCGCAGCAGGCGGGCATCGATCTCGCGGGCCTCAAGGGCTCCGGGCCCCACGGCCGCATCGTGAAGGCCGATGTGGAGGCGGCCATGGGCCGTGCGCCCGCGCAAGCGACGGCGGCGCCGAACGGCTCGCGCGCGCTCACCGTGCCCGCGTCCGCGCCCAAAACGCTGGAGCAGATGGGCGTCGCCCCCGGCAGCTACGACCTCGTCCCGCTCGACATGATGCGCCGGACCATCGCGCGGCGGATGACCGACAGCTTCCGCGACATCCCGCATTTCCCGCTTACCATCGACCTCGAAATCGACAAGCTGCTGAAGGCGCGGGCCGAGATCAACGCGCGCTTCGCCGACCAGGGCGTGAAGATCTCCGTCAACGACATCCTCATCAAGGCCTGCGCGCTGGCGCTCATGCGCGTGCCCGAGTCCAACGCCAGCTATTCGCCCGAGGGCATCGCCTTGCACCACCACGCCGACGTGGCGGTGGCCGTGGCCATCGACGGCGGCCTCATCACGCCGATCATCCGCGCGGCGGAAACGAAGGGCCTCGCCGCCATCAGCGCCGAGATGGCCGATCTCGCCCAGCGCGCGCGCGACAGGAAGCTGAAGCCCCACGAATACCAGGGCGGCACGTTCTCGCTGTCGAACCTCGGCATGATGGGGATCAAGAGCTTCGCCTCGATCCTCAACGAGCCGCAGGGCATGATCATGAGCGTCGGCGCCGGCGAGAAGCGCCCCATCGTGAAGAACGACGCGCTCGCCATCGCCACCGTGATGACGGTGACGCTGACCTGCGATCACCGTGTGGTGGATGGCGCGATCGGCTCGGCGTTCCTGAAGGCGTTCCGCGGGTTCATCGAGGACCCGATGAGCATGCTGTTGTGAAACTGGTCGAAAGCAACCCGGGGCCGGCTCATCCGCCGCAATGGGACGCCTTTCTGCGGCTGGTGAACTTGGCGCTCGACCGTGCGCTTCAATGTGATTCTGAGTTAACGGCGGCCCTTCGGCTGCAGCGCTCTCACATGAGTGTCGAGCAGATCGACTACACTGGGCATGGATTCTTTGCTCAGGTGCGACTGGAAAAGGGCGATTGGCCGCGCGCGCCAACCTCCGGAGTTATTATTGATGGTGGGTGCTTTGCTGAGAGCGGCTCAGGTGAAGCACCGAAAAATCTGATCGGAACCATTGTTCATCTAAACAATGGCGTCCTCGACTGCGTTGAAGCTCATGGCAACCCTGAATGGCCAGCAGACGTGTCTCGTCATGAGCCGGTTGATTTCGCATAGCGGTACGTTTGCTAGGCGTGCCCCTCCCCGCAAGGGGCAGGGGAAGGGAGGGGAGGAGTTCTGATTCATGCCCAAGATCGACATCCCTTCCGCTCCGGCAGGCAAAGGCTCTGGCTATCCGCCGCCCTACGATGAGCCGTGCGCAGAACGCACGTGGAAAAAGCTCGGCGCCGCGGCGGGGCTCACGCAGTTCGGGGTCAACCTCGTGACATTGAAGCCGGGGGTGTGGTCGTCGCAGCGGCACTGGCATGCGGTGGAGGACGAGTTCGTCTATGTGCTGGAGGGCGAGGTCACGCTGGTGGAGGACGAGGGCGAAACGGTGCTGCGCGCGGGCGACGCCGCCGGGTGGAAGGGCGGCGTGCGCAACGGCCACTGCCTGAAGAACCATTCGGGCGCTGACGCCACGCTGCTCGTAGTCGGCGGCCGCAGCGACGAGGACTGGGGCGAGTATTCCGACATCGACATGGCCTTTCCCAAGGGCCGCTACTCCGGTGCGAACGCCAAGACGCGCAAGGACGGTTCGCCGCTTTGAGAGGAGGCCTGCGGTGTTCGTCATTCCGGGCCATCGCGCAGCGATGAACCCGGAATCCGGACAGACCTTGCAAGACCGGGCTGGAGTCCGGGTTCGGCCTGCGGCCGCCCCGGAATGACGAGCGACAGGCCTGTCCGCGTTTATGCAGGTTGATAAGCGCGGATAGCAGAAAAATTCCCGCATGCGCGCCAACGCGCGCGGCGCCGGAAGGTGTGGGACAAGCTGCGAAAGCGCGCCGCGCCAATCCCCGTCATCGAAACCCGTGCGATACTGCGCACATGGAGACACGGCAGAAAACCATTGCGATCATCGAAGCCCACCTGGCCGCGTTCCGCGTCTGGATCGTGGGTTTCGTCGTCGACTGCGTCGACCTGCTCGGCGACGGCGCCACGGCGCGCGCGTGGCGGGCATGGGTGCGCGCGGAGTTGAATGACGCGCGCGCGGACCTGAAGGTCCTGCTGGTGGCCATGGCCGTCGTCGTCCACGGCGTCCCCGGGCGTGGCGGCCGCCCGCTGCATCTGCATGCGCCGCCGAGCGGCTTTGCCCGCGCGCGGTGCCGCGCGAGCGTTCGCATGTTGACGCGACAGCTCCAGTGGCGGTCCGGTTGCGTGCGTGTGCGCCTGGCGCGCCTGTGGCGGTGGCTGTCCGACCCGGGGGCGTATGCTGCCGCGATCGCGCGCCGCCTCGCGCGCGGGCTCAAGCGTCTGGCCATCGTGGCGCGCCGGCCGCCGGCATGCCCGCTGGCGCCGCACTGCGCCCCTGAAGAGGTGGCCGCCGACTCCTCGTAGCCGGCTCGCCGCGCGCCTGGACTGCTGCCCCGATCAGCCGCCGGACTGTCCCGTCCGTGCGGGCGCCGGCGCATGCCTGCTGCCCGGCAACGCCATTGCCCCCGGCGCGACGCACGCTAGAAGGCCCCATGCTCGATCTCTTCCTCGCCGCGTTCGTCACCTTTTTCGTGGTGATCGACCCGCCCGGCGTCGCGCCCATGTTCGCGTCGCTGACGCAGGGCATGCCGGCGGCGTGGCGGCGCGCCATGGCGTTCAAGAGCGTGTTCATCGCCACGCTGGTGCTGATGGGCTTTGCATTCGGCGGCGAGTGGCTGCTGGACAAGCTGCACGTCTCGCTCGATGCGTTCCGGATCGCGGGCGGCCTGCTCCTGTTCCTCATCGCCATCGACATGCTGTTCGAGAAGCAGACGCAGCGCCGCGAGGAGCGCAACCAGAAGGTCATCGAGGAGCGCCTCGCCCATCCCGGAGAGCACGACGACATCTCCGTCTTTCCGCTGGCGATCCCGCTGATCGCGGGGCCCGGCGCCATCGCCACCATGATCCTCTATTTCACCCAGAACGACGGCGCCCTGGAGCGCGGGGCGATCCTCGCCGGCGCGGGGGCCAACCTCGCCCTCACCCTCGGAGCCTTCCTCGCCGCAGGCCCGCTGACGCGGCTCATGGGCGCGACGGTGGCGGCGATGATCACGCGGATCTTCGGCATCATCCTCGCCGCTCTCGCCGCCCAGTTCGTGATCGACGGCGTGATCGGGGCGTTTGGACTGGCGCGCACCGCAGGCTAGGAATGAAGCGATGAGCAGCTACGACGTCATCGTGATCGGCGCAGGGCCCGGCGGCTATGTGGCCGCCATCCGCGCCAGCCAGCTCGGCCTGAAGACGGCCATCGTCGAGCGCGACCAACTCGGCGGCATCTGCCTCAACTGGGGCTGCATCCCCACCAAGGCGCTGCTGCGCACCGCCGAAGTCTACCGCACGATGCAGCACGCGCAGGACTACGGCCTCGCCGCCGACAACGTCCGCTTCGACCCGAAGGCGGTGGTGGACCGCTCGCGCAAGGTGGCGGGGCGGCTGTCGGGCGGCGTCGGCTTTCTCATGAAAAAGCACAAGATCGACGTGTTCGCCGGGGAGGCGCGGCTGGAGAAGGGGAGTGCGGCGCCGAGCGTCGTCGTGAAGGGCAAGGACGGCAAGGACATGGCGCACAACGCGAAGCACGTCATCCTCGCCACCGGCGCCCGCGCACGCACGATTCCCGCCGCGGGTCTCGCCCCGGACGGCAAGCGCATCTGGGCCTACCGCGAGGCGATGACGCCGCCGGAGTGGCCGCAGTCCCTGCTGGTGTTCGGCTCCGGCGCCATCGGCATCGAGTTCGCGAGCTTCTACGCCACGCTCGGCGTGAAGGTGACGGTGGTGGAGATGCTGGAGCGCATCCTGCCAGTGGAGGACGAGGAGATTTCGGCGTTCGCGCGCAAGCGCTTCGAGAAGGACGGCATCGCCATCCGCGTCGGTACGACGGCGAAGAGCCTGAAGGCGACCACGGACGGAGTTGAGGCCGTGGTCGAGAGCGGCGGCAAGAGCGAGACGCTGGCGGCCTCGCACGCCATCGTCGCGGTGGGCATTTCTCCCAACACCAAAGGTCTCGGGCTGGAGGCGCTGGGCGTGAAGCTCGACCGTGGCCACGTTCTCATCGACGGCGCGTGCAGGACGAATGTCGCGGGCCTCTACGCCATCGGCGATGTGGCCGGCGCGCCGTGGCTGGCGCACAAGGCGATGCACGAGGGCGTCGTCTGCGTGGAAGGCATTGCGGGGAAGCACCCGCACGCGATGCTCAAGGAGCGCATCCCCGGCTGCACCTATTCGCACCCGCAGGTGGCGAGCGTGGGCCTCACGGAAGCGGCGGCGAAGGCTGCGGGCCGGGAGGTGCGGGTGGGAAGGTTCCCATTCGTCGGCAACGGCAAGGCCATCGCGCTCGGCGAGGACCAGGGGCTTGTGAAAACGGTGTTCGACGCGAAGACGGGCGAGCTTCTAGGCGCGCACATGGTCGGCGCCGAAGTCACCGAACTCATCCAGGGCTACGTGATCGCCATGCAGGCGGAAGCGACGGAAGAGACGCTCGCCTCAACCATCTTCCCGCACCCGACGCTGAGCGAAATGATGCACGAGGCTGTGTTGGATGCGTGCGGCGGGGCGCTGCATATCTAAGGTTGGCTAGGGAGCGCCTGTTGCCCACGCCCGAAATGCCTCAAGCATTGGGCGAAGCTGCTGAGGTCCGCCGCACCCGTTAACACGTTGTCTGCGGTCCAACAGGTCCACCAATCAGTCGCGTGCTCGTAGTTGCAGTTGGTGCGCTCCAAGGTGCGCCCGTCGCAATCGGTGCCTGCGAGTGCCACCTTGATTGACCAGCCGGGATTGTCGATGCTTTCAGTGGTTATACCTGAGCCGTGCTCCCAATCGTCGTCGCATTGGGATTGGAACCACTGCGCAAGCCAATCCAGAACGTCCATGAGATATCCCGCTGGAGGCTACGCCGCGTCTGCCAGCTTTATCGCTTCCTCGGCCAGTTTCTGCACCGTCACATAGTCGGTCTTCCCCGTCCCCAGCACCGGGATCTCCGCCACCTTCAGCACCTTCTTCGGCACCGCGATTTCGGGCGCGCCGTTCTGCTGGGCCCACTCGAGGATCTTGGCGCTGTCGGCGTCCGGCGCGTCGGAGATCAGAATCACCCGCTCGCCCTTGCGGGCGTCCGGCATGGCGATGGCGGCGTGGCGGTGCTCCGGCCAGACGGCGGCGGCGAAGCCCTCCACCTGGTTCAGCGACACCATCTCGCCGCCGATCTTGGCGAAGCGCTTCACGCGACCGATGATGGAGACGAAGCCGTCGGCGTCGATGGACACCACGTCCCCGGTGTCGTGCCAGCCGTCCTGCAGTTCCTCCACGCCGCCGTCGGCGAGGAGATAGCCGCGCATCACGTTGGGGCCGCGCACCATTAGCCTCTTGCCCTGGGAGATCCCCGGCACGTCGTCGAGCCGGATCTCGATGCCGGGCAGGAGCCGCCCCACGGTCCCCGGCACATTGGCGCCGCCTGGCTGGCTGCCCGGCTGGTTCACCGCGATCACGGGAGACGCCTCGGTGGCGCCGTAGCCTTCCAGCAGTTCGACGCCGAAGCGGCGCTGGTAGAGCTCGCGCGTCTCCGGCTTCACCTTCTCGGCGCCTAGCACGCAGAACTGCAGGCACTTCAGCTGGTCGCCCTTGGCGCTGCGCGCATACTGGTGGGCGAAGGTGTCGGTGGCGAAAAGGATGTTGGCCCCGCACTCGGCGATCAGCTGCGGGATTTCCTTGAAGTGGAGGGGCGAGGGATAGAGGACGACCTTCCGTCCGATCAGCAGCGGCAGCAGCGTGCCGCCTGTGAGCCCGTAGCAGTGGAACATCGGCAGCGGGTTGAAGAACACCCAGTCGGGATCGAACGCCACGTGGGCGGCCACCTGCTCGACGTTGGCCACAATGTTCGCGTGGCTCAGCATCGCCCCCTTCGGCGCGCCGAAGCTACCGGAGGTGAACAGGATGACGCCGGGGTCGTCCGGATTGCCGGGCGCGCGGAACGCCTTCGGGAAGGCGGCCTTCACCAGCGCGGCGAGCTTGTCGCCGAGGTGGAGCTTTTCGCGGACGGCCTCGAGGTAGGTCACCGTGACGTCGCGGGCGAGATCGGCCATCAACGGCTCAAGCTTGCCGGCCTCCACGAACTTGTGGGCGGTCAGGATCCGCTTCACCCGGGCGGCGCGGCACGCGCCCTTGATGTTGGCGGGGCCGGCCGTGAAGTTGAGCATCACCGGGGTGCGCCCGATGGCCTGCAGCGCGAAGAACACCACCGTGGCGCCGACGCCGGAGGGCAGCAGCACCCCCACGGCCTCGCCCGGCGCCGTCATGGCCTTGATTTTCCCCCCAAGGGCGAACGCCGCGCGCACGATGTCGTCGTAGCTCAGCACCTTGCGGTCGTGGTCTTCCAGGATCGGGGTCTTGCCGCCGGTCTCTGTCCGGGCCCTCAGAAGAGCATCGAAGAGCGTGACGCGCGTGCGCGCCACGTCGAACGGTCTCTGCACCATGCGGTGGGCGCTCCCTCGACCCCCTTGAGCGGGAGCCGTGATCTTTGTTTCAAGCCTGTAACAACGCTATCCAATTGCGGCGATTTCGCAAGCGGTCCCTCCGTCAAAACGCATTGATCGGGGGGGCGGATGGACCCATGTTCCCCCCATGGCCACCCTGATCGACAAGCGCACGCCCGCCGGCCCCGGGGGCGGCCACCGCCATCCCGAGAAGCGGGAGCGGCCGGACACGGCGGTCCTGCGCAAGCCGGACTGGATCCGGGTCAAGGCGCCGGCCGGCGCCGAGTACCAGCGCACGAAGGAGATCGTCCGCGAGAACAACCTCGTGACCGTGTGCGAGGAGGCGGCCTGCCCCAACATCGGGGAGTGCTGGCAGCAGCGCCATGCCACCTTCATGATCCTCGGCGAGGTGTGCACCCGCGCGTGCAGTTTCTGCAACGTCGCCACCGGCCTGCCCGGCGCGCTGGACCCTCAAGAGCCCGCAAACGTGGGCGCCGCGGTCGCGAAGATGGGCCTGGCCCACGTCGTGGTCACCTCGGTGGACCGCGATGACCTCGACGACGGCGGGGCCGACCACTTCGTGCAGACCATCGCGGCGATCCGCCGGTCCGCGCCCGGGACGACGATCGAGGTCCTGACGCCGGATTTCCTGCGCAAGCCCGGCGCCGCGGAGATGTTGATCGACGCCGCCCCCGACGTGTTCAACCACAACCTCGAAACCGTGCCGCGCCTTTACCTTACGATCCGCCCGGGCGCGCGCTACTACCATTCCCTGCGCCTGCTGGAGCGGGTGAAGGAGCGCAATGACCGGCTGTTCACAAAGTCAGGCCTCATGGTGGGCCTCGGCGAAACGCGCGCCGAGATCATCCAGGTGATGGACGACATGCGCTCCGCCGGCATCGATTTCCTCACCATCGGCCAGTACCTGCAGCCGACCCGCAAGCATGCCGCCATCGACCGCTACTGGACGCCGGAAGAGTTTCAGGGCCTGGCCACGATCGCGGAGTCCAAGGGCTTCCTGATGGTGTCGGCGAGCCCGCTGACGCGTTCCAGCCACCACGCGGGCGAGGATTTCGCACGCCTGCGTGCGGCCCGCGAGACGCGCGAGCGCGCATGAGCGCCACGACCATCGAGGCCGAGCGCCGCCTGCCGTTCGCGCCGGAGAAACTGTGCGCGCTCGTCGGCGATGTGCGCGCCTATCCGTCGTTCATTCCATGGGTCCTCGACATGAAGGTGTCGGGCGAACGGGAGCATGGCGGCGTGCGCGAGGCGGTGGCGCATGTGCTGGTGGGCTGGAAGTCGCTGCGAGAGCGGTTCTCCACCCGCGTGCGATCCGCGCCGGAGGCGGGGGAAGTGGACGTCACGCTGGTGAGCGGGCCGTTCCGGAAACTTGAGAACCGCTGGCGGTTCGCGTCCGATGGCGAAGGCGGTTCGGTGGTGCGGTTCTGGATCGCCTACGAGTTCAAGAACCCGCTGCTGAATTCGCTGGTGAAGGTCAACCGCGACCGCGCGGCAGACCGCATCATGGCGGCGTTCGAGCAGGAAGCGACGCGCCGCTTCGCGCCTGTGCCGGCCTGACCGCGCGTCGTCAGAGGATCATCCGCCGCAGCAGCCCCAGCGCGCTCGCCACCGCCGCCATCCGGATCGCGCTGCGGCCGATATCGCCCAGCCGCAGGGTTTCATGGAGGATAGCGCGGTTCTCGCGCGCCGCCGCCAGATGCACGAGGCCCACGGGCTTGAACGCAGTGCCGCCGCCCGGGCCGGCCACGCCTGTGATCGCCACAGAGATGTTGGCGTGCGCCTCACGCAGCGCGCCCTCCGCCATCATCCGCGCGACGGGTTCGCTCACGGCGCCCATGTCGGCGATGAGGTCCCCGGGCACGCCGAGGAGTTCCTCCTTGGCGCGATTGGAGTAGGTGACGAAACCGCGCTCGAACACCGAAGAAGACCCGGGCACTTCCGTCAGCAGCGCCGCCACGAGCCCCCCCGTACAGCTTTCCGCCGTAGCGATCTTGAGGCGGCGATCCTCGGCTTCGGCGAGGAGGAGGCGGGCGCTGTGCAGGAGGTCGTCGGGGAACATCGCCACACTTAGCCCCAGCCGGCGGGCGGGCGCCAGCGGCCGAATTGTCCGATACCCCGCTACCCTGTCATTGGCCGTTCCCCTATAGCCCTGCGGCTGGCGCAGACCGCGCCGACAGAGCGACCAAGCACCGCGAGAGGTTTCATGCAGTCCCAACAAGCACGCCAGGCGGCGGCGCCCGTGTTTGCCGGCGTGATGTTCGCCAGTGCGGCGCTGATCTTCCTGCTGCAGCCCATGTTCGCGCGGATGACGACGCCCCAGCTCGGCGGGTCGCCTGCGGTCTGGAACACGTCGATGGTGTTCTTCCAGGCCGCGCTGCTGGTGGGCTACGTCTACGCGCACCGGCTCGCGCGCCTCGCCTCGCTGCGCACGCAGGTGGCGATCCATGCGGGCGTACTCGCCGCGGCGGTGGTCGTGCTCGTGGTTGCCGGCGGCGGATTGCAGATCGCGGTGTCGACGGCGCTCGGACTACCCAACACCGCCCATCCGATCCTGTGGCTGCTCGGCGTGCTGACATTGTCGGTCGGGTTGCCCTACGCGGCGATCTCGGCCACGGCGCCGCTGCTGCAGGCGTGGTACGCGCGCACCGGGCGCGCGGACTCCCACGATCCGTATCACCTCTACGCCGCCAGCAACCTCGGCAGCCTGCTCGGCCTTGCGGCGTACCCCATCGCCGTGGAGCCCTTGCTGGGGCTGTCGGCGCAGGCGGTGTCCTGGGCATGGGGATTCGTGGCCGTGGGCGCCGCGATCGTCGCCGCCGGCTGGCTCGCCACCCGCACCGACAGCGCACAGGCAGCGGCGCCGGACGAGGCTGCGCCCACCTCCACATGGGGAGACCGCCTGTTCTGGATGGCGGCCGCAGCGGCGCCGTCGAGCCTCATGCTCGGCGTCACCAACCACATCTCCACGGACGTGGCCTCTGCGCCGTTCCTCTGGGTCATCCCGCTCGCGCTCTATCTCGTGACGTTCGTGATCGCCTTCGGAAAGGGCGCCGACCTGTGGCGCGATCCCGTGGCGCTGATGCAGCCGATCGCGCTGGCCGCGGTGGTGATCGCCTTCACCGAGAATGAGTTCTTCTTCACCCTCATCGCCAGCCTCGTGTGCTTCTTCCTGTCGGCGCTGGTCTGTCACCTCGCGTTGTCCGCCCGCCGCCCGCCGGTGGGGAGGCTGACGGAATTCTACATGTGGGTCAGCGTCGGCGGCGTCGTCGGCGGCGCGGCGACGGCGCTGCTGGCGCCCGTGATCTTCAACGACGTGTACGAGTATCCGCTCGCGCTGGCCGCCGTGGCGCTCTTCCTGCCGCGCCGGGACAAGCCGCTGCCGGACTACGCCGCGATCTTTGCGGCCGTCGTGGCGGTGGGCGTCGCCGTCTCGCGTCTCACCTGGGGCGACGAAGGCCTGCGGCCGTTCTGGGAGCCGGGAGAACTGAGTCCGCAGGATCTCGGGCAGGCGGTGGGCTTCCTCTTCATCGGCCTGCTGGTGATCGCCGCCAGTGCAGAGCAGAAGTTTGCGCGGCTGGCGGCGATCGGTCTTGCCGGCCTGCTCGGCGCGTCCGCCATCGGGCGTCTCCTGCTGGACCAGGACGGGCTGCAGCCCGTCGACTATTCGATCTCGGCGGGCATGTTCGGGTTTGCGGTGCTGGTGCTGCTCGCCCAGCGCCGTCAGGTGGTGCGCGAGATCGCGGCGATCCTGGGCTTCGGCCTCGCGATCACCGTGGCTGTGATCTACTACTTCCGTCAGAACAGCGCACCTGAGGCGCTTCTGTTCATCGTGCTCGCGATCATCGCCGTGGCGATCCTCGCAAACCGGGCCAAGCCTGTACTCGCCGCAGCACTCGTCCTTGCGGCGTTCGCCAGCGTCTACGTCAACGGCGCCGACCGCAACATCGCCTTCCAGGGGCGCAGCTTCTTCGGCGTCACCCGCGTGGTCGAGTATCCCGACATGCCCGACGGCGTGATGCGCGTGATGATGCACGGCACCACCATCCACGGCGCCCAGTACCTTACAGGCGCCCGCACACGCGATCCGCTGACCTACTACCACCCCAACACCGGGCTCGGCCGCGCCACGCAGGCCGGCCTCGCACGCTACCCGGTGGGCCGTCTTGGCCTCATCGGGCTCGGTTCCGGCTCCACCGCGTGTCTCAAGCGGCCGCAGGACACGCTGACGATCTTCGAGATCGATCCGATGGTGGTGCGGTTCTCCACCCAGACGGGCGTGTTCACCTATGTGCCGCAGTGCGCGCCGGATGCGCGCGTCGTCCTGGGCGACGCGCGCCTCGGCGTGCAGGGGCTGCCGGACGACAGTTTCGATGTTCTCGTCGTCGATGCGTTCTCATCGGACGCCGTGCCCGCACACCTGCTGACCACGGAAGCCATCGGACTCTACCTGCGGAAACTCTCGCCCACTGGCATCGTCGTGCTGCACCTGTCGAACCGGAACCTGGATCTCGTGGCGGAGGCTGCGCGCGTTGCACGCGCCGGCGGCTGGGGGGCGGTGTGGGCCTCGCTGGAGGGGTCCGTTTCGCAGGATTACTACACCTCCTTCTCCACCAGCGTGATGGTGATCGGGCGGACGCAGGCGGTGGTCGACGGTCTGCTGCTCGGTCCCGACTGGTGCCCCATCGTCGATCAGGCGGCGGAAACCTCTGCCCCCTTCGATGAAGCGTGTATGCCGATAGACCTGCGCGGCAAGGCGTGGAGCGACGAGTACATCAACCTCGTGCGCCCGCTGCTGGCGAACATGTAGGCTCAACCCGGCATCAGGACCGTGGCCGTGGCCTGCGCGGCGAGGCCTTCCTCGCGGCCTGTGAAACCCATGCGCTCGGTGGTGGTCGCCTTGACGCTGGCGCGCGCGAGCGGAAGCCCGAGCACCTCCGCCGTGCGTTCGCGCATGGCCGCACGGTGCGGTCCGATTCTCGGGCGTTCGCAGATGAGCGTCACATCCGCGTGGACGATGCGCCCGCCGGCCTGCGCCACCAGCGCCGCCGCGTGACGAAGGAAGCGCCCTGAGTCTGCGCCGCGCCACTGCGGGTCGCTGGGGGGGAAATGGTCTCCGATGTCGCCGGCGCCGATGGCCCCGAGCAACGCGTCTGTCAGCGCATGCCAACCGGCGTCGGCGTCCGAGTGCCCTATGAGGCCGTGGTCGTGCGGTATGCGCACGCCGCACAGGGTCACGTGGTCGCCCGGGCCGAACCGGTGGGCGTCGAAGCCGGCGCCCACGCAGGTTGCGCCTACGCCGACCAGCTGTTCCATCATGGCGTGGTCCTCGGGAAATGTGATCTTGCCCAGCCGCGCAGCGCCCGGCACGAGGCGGGCCGCCAGCCCCGCCGCGCGGGCCACTGCCAGGTCGTCGGCGTAGGCGGCGCTCTCGTCGAGCGCCCGGTAAGCCGCGAGCAACGGCGGGAACGAGAAGCCCTGCGGGGTCTGCACCCGCCACAGGTCGTCGCGGGGCACATCGTCAAGGACAGTCCCGTCATCGCCGGCGCGCTTGAGCGCGTCCGCCACCGCCAGCGCCGGGGCCGCGGCGTCCACATGAGCAAGCGCTTCGAGGACGTTTCGGATCACCTCGGGGGTTACGCCGGGGCGGGCCGCATCATGAATGAGCACGTGGGCCGGCGGCGCCCCCGCGGCGAGCGCTTCCATGCCCCGGCGGACCGACCCGGTCCGGGTGGCTCCCCCGGCGATCGTCTCGATACCCGGAAGGCCGTCCAGGGCGGCGTGCACGAGGTCGCCGTCCGCGGGATCGGCCACCACCACGATGCGGCCGATGGCCGGGCTGGCCCTGAAGGCGGCGACAGACCAGCGCAGCATGGGCTGGCCTGCGAACGGGCGGAACTGCTTGGGCAGGCCGGCGCCGGCGCGCTGGCCGCGGCCAGCGGCGACGATGAGGGCGGCTGCGGTCACTCGGGGTCTCCCGTGGCTTTCATGTCGCGGTCGGGAAACTGAGGCAATGCGTCCGGGTGTAGCCACTGGCGCCACCAAAATAGGCGCCGTACAAAGTGGCATGCTAAACCCCTTGCAGCTCGGCTCCCTCCGCGTGGAAACGCCCGTGCTGCTCGCCCCTATGGCGGGGGTCACGGACCTTCCGTTCCGCCGTCAAGCGCACCGCTTCGGTGCGCCTTACGTGGTGTCCGAGATGGTCGCCGGAGACCAACTGGTCCGCGCCCGGCGCGACATGGTGCGCCGCACGGCAGGCGCCGGGCTGCTTTCGCCGCTCGTGATCCAGTTGGCCGGCCGGGAGCCGCGCTGGATGGGCGAGGGCGCCCGGCTCGCGGAGGCGGCGGGCGCCGACGTGATCGACATCAACATGGGCTGCCCGTCCAAAACCGTGACCAACGGCCTGTCCGGTTCGGCGCTGATGCGCGACCCCGATCACGCCCTGCGGCTGATCGAGGCGACGGTGGCCGCCACCAGCCGTCCGGTGACGCTGAAGATGCGCCTCGGCTGGGACGCCGCCGCGCTGAACGCACCGGCCATCGCCGCGCGCGCCGAAGCGGCGGGTGTACAGATGATCGTCATCCACGGCCGCACCCGTTGCCAGTTCTTCCGGGACCGCGCCGACTGGGGCGCCATCCGCGCCACCGTGGAAGCCGTTCGCATCCCCGTCATCGCCAACGGCGACATCGCCTCCGCGGCCGACGCCCGTACTGCGCTGCGCCTCTCCGGCGCTGCCGGCGTGATGATCGGGCGCGGCGCGCAGGGCATGCCGTGGCACACGGCGGCTGTGGCGCGCGCCCTTGCCGTCGGCGGCGAGGCGCAGGCGCCGTCCGCCGCCATCATCGGCGACAGCCTCGCGGAGTTCTACGAGGACTCGCTGTCGTTCTACGGTCACGCCCTCGGGCTGCGCGTGGCGCGCAAGCACATCGCTTGGGCGATCGAGGCGGGCGCGCTGGCGCTGGCGCCCGAGGCCCGCCGCGCCGCACGCGCCGACATCTGCCGCCTCGACTGCCCGACCACCGTACAGCGCGCGCTCCGGGACATCTTCGCGGCGCAACCCCAGCTGGAGGCGGCGTGATGGAAACGCTCACGCGACTGCGCACGGCGCGCAATGCGGGGGACGCACAAACCCTGCTCGACGCGCTTCCCGTGCTGGTGATCGGCGTCGATGTGGCTGGGCGCATTCATTTCGCCAACGTGGCGGCGGCTGAACTGCTTGCGGCGTCGGCGGGCGGCCTTGTGGGCCGCCGTTTGAGCGATGTCTTCGGCCCCGAAAGTGTCGTCGCCGCCTTTGGACGGCGGACCGCCAACGAGGCGATCCGCCTCTCGCAGGCGGACATGCTGATCGAGGGACCTACGTTCTCGCTCGGCCGGGCCGATTTCATGGCGGCCCCGGTCGACGATCCCCCGGGCGCGGTCCTCACGTTCGTGCCGCGCGCCCTTTCGCGCAGCGCCCAACCCGCGCGCAGCGCCCCGCCCATCGCGCGCACGCTCGCGCACGAGGTCCGCAACCCTCTGGCCGGCATTCGCGCCGCGGCGCAGCTCATCGGCAAGGACGCCACCGCCGAAGTGCGCGTACTGACGGACATGATCTGCGCGGAATCCGATCGCATCCGGCGCCTCACGGACCGCATCGACGCCTTCGACGACCTCGCTCCGCCGCGCATGGCGCGCGTGAACATCCACGAGGCGCTGGGACGCGCCCAGGCGGTTGTGTCGACCAGCTTCCCCCACGTGGCGATCGTGGAGGCCTACGATCCGTCCCTGCCGGCCGTGGACGGGGACATGGACCAGCTGATCCAGGTCTTCCTCAACCTCGCCAAGAACGCCGCGGAGTCCGTGCGCGGCATGCCCGCAGGCATGGTGACGCTGAGTACGCGTTTCCGCCCGGGCGTGAGGGTGCGCAACGCCGGCGGGCTCGCGCGCCCGCAGATGGAGATCGCGGTGACGGACAACGGCCCCGGCCTCGCCGCCGCCATGGTGGGCCGCGTGTTCGAGCCGTTCGCCACGACGAAAGCGGATGGCGTGGGCCTTGGCCTCGCCATCGCCGCCGAGATCGTGACCCGCCACGAAGGGCGCATCGACGTGGAATCCCGGCCCGGCCACACTGTTTTCCGTGTGCTCCTGCCGATCGCGGAGGAGCATCTGCCATGACCGCCCGCATTCTCCTGGCCGACGATGACGCTAGCCTCCGGCTGGTGCTGTCGCAGGCGTTGACGCGCGAAGGCTACGGCGTGCGCGCCACCGCAAGCCTCGCTACGCTGGCGAAGATGGTCCGCGACGGCGAGGGCGATCTCGTGATCTCCGACGTCTACATGGGCGACGACTGTCTGTTCGACGTCCTGCCGGGCCTGCGCGCGGCGCGGCCGGAGCTGCCGGTCATTGTGATGAGCGGGCAGTCGACGGTCATGACGGCAGTGTCCGCCGCGGGCGCGGGCGCCTACGACTACGTGCCCAAGCCCTTCGATCTCGACGATCTCATCGACGCCGCCCGGCGCGCGCTCACCAAGGGGCCCGAAGCCAAGGCGCGCGCGCAGGCCGCCGCCGCCGAACGGGAAGAACGCCTGCCGCTGATCGGCCGTTCGGCCGCAATGCAGGACGTGTACCGGATCATGGCGCGTTCGGCGGCCACCGACATGATCGTGCTCATCGAGGGCGAGACCGGCGTCGGCAAGGAAGCCGCGGCGCGGGCGATCCACCAGTTCAGCCGCCGCAAGGCCGGCCCCTTCGTGCGCCTGAGCCTCATGGGCGCCCCGCCCGCCGCCGCCGCGGACGCGCTGTTCGGGGCCGATGGCGAGGCCATGCGCGCCGTGGGCGGCACCCTCTTCGTGGACGACGTGGACTCGCTGTCCGGGGAAGGGCAGGCGGCGCTCGAGCGCTTCCTCGACCGTCGCAGCAATGGCGGCGTGGGCGATGTGCGGGTGCTCGCCGCCTCGTCGCGCCCGCTGGGCGTCATGTCGCTCGAAGGCACATTCCGACCTGATCTGTATTACCGCCTCGCTATCGTCACGCTGCGCATCCCGCCGCTGCGGGAGCGGCTGGAGGACATCGGCGATCTCGCCCGCGCCTTTCTTGTCCGCGCGCGCCGCGAAGGGCTGCCCGAAAAGGGCATCGACGGTTCGGCCATCGAGCTGCTGAAGACGCACACCTGGCCGGGCAACGTGCGCGAGCTGGAGAACCTTCTCCATCGCGCAGCAGCCTTGCGGCCCGAGCCGCTCATCTCCGGGCGCGAGATCGCGCAGGAAATGGCCACGCTGCGCCAGGAGGTGTCTCCCGTTACGGCCTCCGGCCAGACGTTCGACGACGTCCTGCGCCCCCACCTGAGCGCCCTGCTCGCCTCCGCCAACGTCGGCGCGGAGGGGGAGGGGGTGTACGACCTGGTCCTGCAGGCCATAGAGCGCCCGCTGATCGAACTGGCGCTGCAGGGCACCCGCGGCAACCAGATCAAGGCGGCCGCGATCCTTGGGATCAACCGGAACACCCTCCGCAAGAAGATCCAGACGCTGGGTATCCGCGCTGGGTCCGACGATTGACCTCGGGCGTCTGAGGGTCTTTTGTGTGGCCCCAAAGCCACGCACCCTGTGACCCGATGACGACGACTTCCCTTCCCGGACGAACTGAGGCCGGGCCATGGGGTCTGGGCACCATCGGATTCGTGGGCGGCTTCGTGGTCGCCGCCGTGCTGACGGTCACCGCCACCGTCCTCGCCGTCTCCGGCGCGGGTCCCCTGCGGCTGGAAAGCCCCCTCGTGCTGGCGCTGCTGGGGGCCAGCCTCCTCATCAGCATGGGCCTCGCCATCCTTCTCGTGCTGCGGATCGTCCGGGTCGCCGGGGCGCGTTCGACGCCGGACAGCGGCGCGCGGCTGCACCTGCGGTTCGTCTCGCTGTTCAGCGCCGCGGCGGTGACACCCGCGGTCATCGTCGCCCTCTTCCTGGGCGCCACCATGAGCCGGGGCATCGAGGAGTGGTTCTCCGACCGAGTGAAAACCGTGGTCGAAAACGCCGCCCTTGTGGGGCGAAACTACGTGCAGGCGGCACAGGAGAACATGCGCGGCGAGGTGCTGGCGATGGCCACGGACCTCAACCGCGCCGAACAGGGCCTGACCGCCCAGAACGCCGCTTACAACGCCTACCTCGAGGCGCAGACAGAGCAGCGGTTCTTCGCCGCCGCCTATGTCATCGACGGCGAGGGCCGCGTGCTCGCCGCCGCGCGCACGCCAGAGGCGCCGGCCTACGCATCGCCGGCCGCCGACGACTTCGCCGAGGCCACCTCCGGCGATCTGACCATGCGCCTCTACGGCGACGCCGGCCTCATCCGCGCGCTCTATCGGCTGAGCGCCTACGACGACGCCTACCTCTACGTGGCGCGCTTCGTCGATCCCGACATGCTGCGCCAGCTGCGTTCCTTCGACCAGGCGGTGACCGACTATCGCGACACCGAGGAAAGCCGCGCGCGCCTGCAGGTCCTGTTCGCGCTGGCGTATCTCGCCACGGCGGTGCTCATACTGCTGGGGGCGGTCTGGCTGGGCCTGTCCAATGCGAGCCGTGTCTCGGAGCCCATCGGGCGGCTTGCCGAGGCGGCGCGACGCGTGGCGTCGGGAGACCTGAACGCGCGCGTGGCGGTGGGACGCGAGCGCGACGAGGTCGATGCGCTGGGCCGCGCCTTCAACCGCATGACTTCCCAACTCGATACCCAGCGCAGCGACCTGGTGAACGCCCGCCACGACGCAGAAGAACGCAGCCGCTTCATCCAGGCTGTGCTGGCCAACGTCAGCGCCGGCGTTGTGGGCCTCGATGGCGACGGCCGCATCACCGCCGCCAACAGTTCCGCTGCCGACCTTCTGGGCGTGGGCGCGGACGCTCTGGACGGGCGCCGGCTTGACGAAGTGGCGCCGGAATTCGCCGAGATCGTCGCCGCCGCGCGCGAAGCGGTGCCCATCGCCCCCAAGCGGATCGATCTCGCACGCGACGGATCGACCAGGCACCTCAGCGTGCGCGTCAGCGGGGCGGGAAACTCATCGGGCGTCGTGCTGACGTTCGACGACATGACCACCCTTGTGGCCGCCCAACGCCAGGAAGCCTGGAAGGACGTGGCGCGACGCATCGCTCACGAGATCAAGAATCCGCTGACGCCGATCCAGCTTTCCGCCGAACGCCTGCAACGCCGCTTCGGCGCCGAAATCCAGTCCGACGCCGAAACCTTCCAGCGGTGCACGGAAACAATCCTGAGGCAGGTGGCCGACATCGGGCGGATGGTCGACGAGTTCTCGGGCTTCGCCCGCATGCCGACGCCCCGTTTCGAGCCGGTGGACATCGTCGCCACGGCGCGCGAGGCGATGATGGATCAACGCCTCTCGTTTGCGGATGTCCGTTTCGAAGTGGAAGGCGACGCCGCGCCGGTGCAGTTGATCTGCGACGGGCGCCTGCTCGCTCAGGCCTTCACCAATGTCATCAAGAACGCCGCCGAGGCGATTCAGACACGCCGCAACAAGGAAGGCGAGCCCAAGGAGGGCCGCGTGCTTATGCGTATCGCCCATGACGAGACCGCCGTGACGATCGACATCGTCGACAACGGTGTCGGTTTTCCCGTCAAGGACCGCGACAAGCTCGTGGAGCCTTACGTTACGACACGCACCAAGGGCACGGGCCTCGGGCTCGCTATCGTGCGCCGCGTGGTCGAGGACCACGGCGGATCGCTCGTCCTGTCTGACGCTCCTGCGCCCGGACCGGGCGCCATGGTGCGCTTCATTCTTCCCCGGCGCGGCATCTCGCCCGCCATGTTTTTCAACGGCGACGACTGAGGAAAACCCATGAGTTCCGACGTTCTGGTCATCGATGACGAAGCCGACATCCGCGAGCTGGTCTCTGGAATCCTGCAGGACGAGGGGCACCAGGTGCGCACCGCGCGCGACAGCGACGAGGCGCTTGAGGCGGTGCGACGGCGGCGTCCGACGCTCGTGGTGCTCGACATCTGGCTGCAGGGCAGCCGCATCGACGGGCTCGATCTCCTCGGGCTCTTTCGGGAAAGCGATCCCGACATGCCTGTCATCGTCATCAGCGGCCACGGCACCATCGAGACGGCCGTCGCCGCGATCCGCAAGGGCGCGTACGACTTCATCGAGAAGCCGTTCAACGCCGACCGGCTACTGGTGGTCGTGAGCCGCGCGGTGGAGACGTCGCGCCTCAAGCGCGAGAACGCCTCCTTGCGCGCCCGCTCCGTGAGCGGCGCAGACCTTGTCGGCGCATCGCCCGTCATGGCGCAGCTGCGTTCTGCCGTGGACCGGATCGCCCAATCAAACTCGCGCGTGATGATTTCAGGCCCCTCCGGCTCCGGCAAGGAACTCGTGGCGCGCCTGCTGCACGAGCGCTCGACGCGCGGCGGCGGGCCCTTCGTGGCGATCAACGCCGCCTCGATCGCGCCCGACCGGATGGAGATCGAGTTGTTCGGCGAGGAAGCCCCGGACGGACGGCCAAGCAAGATCGGCGTGTTCGAACAGGCCCATCAGGGAACGCTGCTGCTCGATGAAGTGGGCGACATGCCGCCTGAAACGCAAAGCAAGATCCTGCGCGTGCTGGTGGATCAGCGGTTCCGCCGCCTCGGCGGCTCCGCCGACGTGCAGGTGAACGTCCGCGTGATTTCCTCCTGCTCGCGCGATCTGCGCCCGGACATCGAGCGCGGAAAGTTCCGGGAGGACCTGTTCCACCGGCTCAACGTGGTGCCGCTGCGCGTGCCAAGCCTGTCGGAGCGGCGCGAGGACATCCCCGAGCTGGCGGACTATTTCGTCCGCCGGCTCACGGATGGTTCGGGCCTGCCGACGCGCATCCTTGCGCCTGACGCGATGGCGGCGCTGCAGGCGGCCGAATGGCCGGGCAACGTGCGCCAGCTGCGCAACATCATCGAACGCATCCTGATCCTCGCCAGCGGCGATCCCAGCACGCCCGTCACGGTCGATGCCCTGCCGCCCGAGGCCTGGCCGTCGGCGGCGTTCTCCCAGCACCAGGGCCTCCAGGAGGTGATCGGCATGCCGCTGCGCGACGCACGCGAGCGGTTCGAGCGGGAGTATCTCAACGTCCAGATCACCCGCTTCGGCGGCAACATCTCGCGGACCGCCGCCTTCATCGGCATGGAGCGCTCGGCGCTACACCGCAAACTCAAGTCGCTCGGCGTCGATGCGCCCGGCCGCGCCATCGGCGACATCGAATGAGCCGCTATGCCTATGTGAACGGCGCCTACCTGCCGATGGACGCGGGCGCCGTGCGGGTCGAGGACCGCGGCTTCCAGTTTGCCGATGGCGTCTATGAAGTCTGGAGCCTGCTGGACGGGCGCCTCCTTGACGAGGAGCCGCACTTCGCACGGCTGGAGCGTTCGCTGGCGGAGCTTGGCATCGCGATGCCGATGGCGAGGGGCGCGCTGGTGCGGGTGCTGCGCGAAACCGTGCGGCGCAACATGCTGAAGAACGGGATTGTCTATCTTCAGGTCACGCGGGGCGCTGCGCCCCGTGATCACGCCTTTCCGGTCGATGTGGCCCCCACCGTCATCGTGACGGCCCGCCGCATCGACCGGGCAGCGCTCGCGCGCCGGCAGCGCGACGGCGTGGCGGTGGTGACCATGCCGGACATCCGCTGGGGACGCTGCGACATCAAATCCGTGTCGCTCCTGCCCAACGTGCTCGCCAAACAGACCGCGCGCGAAGCAGGGGCCTATGAAGCGTGGCTCGTTGATCGCGCGGGCCTCGTCACCGAAGGCGCCTCCTCCACAGCCTGGATCGTCGATGCAGAAGGCCGTTTGCGAACGCGTCCGCTCGGCCACGACATCCTGCCCGGCATCACGCGCCAGGTGTTGATGGAGCGTGCGGGCGAGCGCCAGATCGCGGTGGAAGAACGCGCGTTTACGCCGGCGGAGGCCTATGCGGCGCGTGAAGCTTTCATGTCGGCGGCGTCAGGCGCACTGACCCCGATCGTCGCCATCGATGGCAGAACCATAGGCGCCGGCACGCCGGGACCGGTCGCAACGGCCCTGCGCGCCGCCTATTTCGAAGGCGCCGCCCGCTAGCTTTCCACGGCCCGTGTTGCAGCGCACACGAGGGCTCGGGTATGTTGAGGGGCGCTGAATGTTTGTGTGGCGTTCCGATCCGGCGAAGGGCCCAAGAATATGGACAAGAAGCAGAACCTGCAGGACACGTTTCTCAACGCCGTCCGCAAGCAGAAGACGCCGCTGACGATCTTCCTCGTGAACGGAGTGAAGCTTCAGGGCGTGGTGACGTGGTTTGACAATTTTTGCGTGCTGCTGCGGCGCGACGGGCAGATCCAGCTGGTGTACAAGCACGCGATATCCACGGTGATGCCGGGCGCGCCGGTGCAGCTGTTCGAGGGAGACAAGGAACCGGGTGACGACTAGGGAACCTCACACGACCGCGGCGGCCCGCCAGAAGGCGGTCGTCCTGCTGCCGCTGGTCAGGGACCTCGTCCGCGATCCCGCCCTCCGCCTTGCCGAAGCCTGCGGCCTCGCCGAAGCGCTCGACCTTGAGGTCGTGCGCAGCGAGGTGCTGCCGGTGCGGCGCATCGCGCCCGGCAGCTTCCTCGGCCAGGGCCGCGTGGAGGCGCTCAAGGACGAGGTGGCCGCCCAGGGCATCGCCATCGTCGTCCTCGACACCACGCTTTCTCCCGTCCAGCAGCGCAACCTCGAGACCGGCATCGGCGCCAAGGTCATCGACCGCACCGGCCTCATCCTCGAGATCTTCGGCCGCCGCGCCCGCACGCGGGAGGGCGCGGTGCAGGTGGAGCTTGCGCGCCTCGCCTACGAGCGCTCGCGCCTCGTGCGCACCTGGACCCACCTCGAACGCCAGCGCGGCGGCCTCGGCAAGACCGGCGGCCCCGGCGAAACCCAGATCGAGCTCGACCGCCGCCTCATCGCCCAGCGCATCGACAAGCTGAAGCTGGAACTCGAAGAGGTGCGCCGCACCCGCGGCCTGCAGCGGCGCGCGCGCCGCCGCGCGGGCCTGCCAGCGGTCGTCCTCGTGGGCTACACCAACGCCGGAAAATCGAGCCTTTTCAACCGGCTCACCGCCGCCGGCGTGTTCGCCAAGGACATGCCCTTCGCTACGCTCGATCCCACCGCGCGGATCGTGAAGCTCGCCGCCGGCCGGTCCGTGATCCTCTCCGACACCGTGGGCTTCATCACCGATCTGCCCACCGAACTCGTCGCCGCCTTCCGCGCCACGCTGGAGGAGGTGACCGCCGCCGACGTGCTCGTCCACGTGCGCGACATCGCCCACCCGGAGACGGACTCCCAGCGCGCCGACGTGCTCGCCATCCTGGCGCAGCTGGGCGACGCCGATGCGCGCAAGCCGCCCGTCATCGAGGCGTGGAACAAGATCGACATGCTGGCCCCCGAACAGGCGCAGGCCCGGCGCACGCGCGCCGAAAGCCAGGGCGACGCCACGGTGATTTCCGCGCAGACGGGCGAGGGCGTGGACGCGCTGCTGGACGCCATCGACCGCCTCGCGTTCGGCGCCACGCGCCTCGTCACGCTGTCCCTCGATCCCGCCGATGGCCGCGCGCATGCGGCGCTCTCGGCGCGCGGGCGGGTGCACGAGGAGCACATGGACGACGCCGGCCGCCTCATCGTCACGGTGGAGCTGCCCGCCGAAGCGGCGGCGGCCATGGAGCCCCCGCCGAGCATGATCGAGCCGGGCAGGACCGAGCCGGGCATGATCGACACTGTCCGGGAAGCCGCGGAGTAGGGGCCCCTATCCCGCCTTTCGCCGCGCCGATTTGGTCATCGTTTTCCGCGACGTACAAATCCTGCGCGGGAATGTACAAACCGGTCCGGCGCGTGACCTGACTCCGCACCCCGCACGACAAACTGGCCGGGTTCTCTCTCTCTCCGGGGCGCGACGCAGTCGCGACCCCGGAGACGATGTTCCAGACAGGGGCGCGCCACGCCGAAGCGGCTGTGGCCGCGCAAGAAGGTTTGCTGCGGTGCAGCGCCACGGGAGGGCGATGACGCGGGCGACACCGCACCCATCCCCGGAATGCGGGCACAACCCGCGTGTCCGGGGCCCATGGACGCCGCCACTGGATGTCTGCGAGAATTTCGGTGGTGTGGACGCGCTCCACCGCCCTGGATCCCGGACCCGCCGCTTGGCGTCGATCCGGGAACGGGTGGCGCGACGGAGGCGCAACAAGGGAGGGGCCGATGCGGTGGGTGCATCGGGTGATCGCGGCGATGGTGGTGCTGGCGGCCGGGATGGGCCAAGCGCAGGCGCCAGCGAAACGACTCGCGCTGGTGATCGGCAACGGTGCGTATGCGACGGCCGGCTGGGCGCTGGCAAACCCGCCGCGTGATGCGCGGCTGATGGCGGAGCGGCTGAAGGGTCTCGGCTTCGAGGTGGATCTCGTCGTCGACGCCAACCGCACGCGGCTTGAAACGGCGATGGGTGATTTCGGCGCGAAGCTGAAGGCTGCTGGCCCCACGACGGTGAGCTTCTTCTTCTACGCCGGCCACGGCGCGCAGAAGGACGGCGCCAACTACCTCGTGCCGGTGGACGCCAACGCCACGACCATGGACCGCCTGCGCTTCCAGTCCCCGCCCATGCAGTTCCTGCTCGACGACATGATCGCGGCCGGCAACGCGGTGAACATCCTGGTGCTCGACGCCTGCCGCAACCTGCCGCTGCCGGACGGCGCGCGCAGCGTCGGCGGCGAGGGCCTCGCCGATCTCGGCAAACCGCAGAACTTCTTCATCGCCTACGCGACATCGCCGGGCCGCACGGCGGCGGATGGCGGGGGCCAGAACAGCCCGTTCACGACGGCGCTGGCGGCGGCGCTGGAGCGTCAGGCGGAAGAGCCGATCGCGCTCCTGTTCTCCGACGTCAACAACCGCGTCTTCCGCGCCACCGAAGGCGGCCAGTCGCCGGAGTACCGCGACGGCCTCGTGCGCGCGCCGCGCTGGAGCCTAGCGGCAACCCGCGATGCCCCGCCCGCGCCAGCTACACCCGGCGTAGAGTTTCGCGACTGCGACGTGTGTCCATGGATGGTGGTCGTGCCGGCGGGAAAATTCATGATGGGCAGCTTGGAGACAGAGTCAGGACGGTCGCGTTTCGAGGGCCCGCTGCGGCAAGTTACAATTTCGCGGCCGTTTGCGGCGGGCAAGTTCGAAGTGACGTTTGCCGAGTGGGATGCCTGCGTCGCGGACGGTGGCTGCCTTGAAGAGGATGGACCTTGGGTACCGGAAGATCGCGGCTGGGGACGCGCGAATCGACCGGTTATGAATGTGAGTTGGCAGGACGCAAGGCGCTACGTGCGCTGGCTAAACGGCAAAGTCGGTGGGCGGGCTTATCGATTGCTGACCGAAGCGGAGTGGGAGTATTCGGCGCGCTCTGGCACCACGACACCTTACCCTTGGGGCGACGCAGTAAGCCGTCAGCATGCGAATTACGGCAAGGAGCGCCGCCAAGGTTACGGGGGCTTTGCAGGCGGGCGAGACCGGTGGGAAAGCGAGTCAGCGCCAGTAGGTTCGTTTCCCCCCAACGCGTTCAAGCTGTACGACATGCACGGGAACGTTCAAGAATGGGTCGAGGATTGCTTCGCCGAGTATTCCAGCGCTGCGGCTGACGGTTCGCCAATCGACAACAGAGCGTGCTCCATCCGCGTCCTCCGCGGGGGCTCTTGGATCAAACCATCGGAGGACTTGCGATCAGCGAGGCGGAGCAGCGCCAGACCCACGCATCGAGACCATATCTCGGGATTTCGGGTAGCAAGAACTATAGTATTGCCGCCTGCGCCCTGATTGGTGGCGCAGCGATGGCCGAGGCTATAAGTCACCCATCGAGGCGTGTTTCGAGTGGCGCTTCTCACGATCCCAGGCGGCGCTCCACGGAGCCGTCTTTCGCCGCGCCCCGCGCAGTAGAGCGTCAGCCAGTTCTCAAACAGAGTGACGAGGGGCGTATGTCTTCCGCCGACTACGCCCGCTCCGCCTTCTTCGCGTCCACCCAATACGCCTCCATATCATCCAGCGTGTGCTCACCCCCACGCGCATTCATCTCCCGCTCCACATGCCCGAACCGCCGCTCGAACTTCGCGTTGGCCTGCCGCAGCGCTTCCTCGGGATCGACGCCGAGCTTGCGGGCGAGGTTGGCCATGACGAAGAGGATGTCGCCGACTTCCTCGGCGATGTTGGCGTCGTCCGTCGCGGCGCGCGCCGTAGCAAGTTCACCCAGTTCCTCGTCGAGCTTCTCCAGCACGCGGTCGGCGTCAGGCCAGTCGAAGCCCACGCGCGCGGCGCGCTTGGTGAGCTTCTCGGCGCGCATGAGGGCGGGGAGGGCGAGAGGGACATCCGCCAGCAGCCCCGCGCCGCGTTCGGCGCGCTTGGCCGCCTTCTGGTCGTCCCACGCGGTCTTCTGGTCCTCCGCCGTGCGGCGCGCAGCGCCGTCGCCGAACACGTGCGGATGCCGCTCGATCATCTTGGCGTTGAGCATCTCGATCACGTCGGTGAAATCGAACGCGCGCGTCTCTTCGGCCATGCGCGCGTGGAAGATCACCTGGAAGAGGAGGTCGCCCAGTTCTTCCTTCAGCTCCGGCATCGCGCCGCGCTGGATCGCGTCGGCGACCTCGTAGGCTTCCTCGATGGTGTAGGGCGCGATGGTGGCGAAGGTCTGGGCCACGTCCCACGGGCAGCCGTCGGCGGGATCGCGCAGCTTCGCCATGATCGCCACGAGCGCGTCGATGGCCGCCGCGCGGCGGACAGACGGGTCATCAGCGCGCGATGCGACGCCGCCGCGCGCCTCATAACCTATTGTATTTACTGACATCCGTCACTCGCATAAGATATATTATGTCAAATCACGCGCGGTCCAGATCCACGTGCCACCCGTCGTAGGCCGGTTCGACGCCCGCGGGCAAATCCCGCACCAGCGTCGCGTAGTCGAGATCCACGTGCAGGTTCGTCAGCACCGCGCGCTGCGGCGCAAGGTGCGCGACCCAGTCCAGCGTGCGTTCCAGATGTGCGTGCGTGGGATGCGGCGCATAGCGCAGCGCATCGACGATCCACACCGACAGCCCGTGCAGCGCGTCGAGCGTCTCCGCCGGCAGGTGCGCCACGTCGTTGCTGTACGCGAAATCGCCCACGCGGAATCCGTACGAGACGACGCCGCCATGATCCTGCGCCAGCGGCAGCAGCGTGATCGGCCCGCCGGGCCCGTCGATGGTGCGCGGTGCGTGGTCCTCCACGTCGGCGCCGATCTCGAGGATCGAGGGATAGCCGCCGTGGCCCTCGAAGATGTAGCCGAAGCGGCGCGTGAGCGAGGCGCGGGTCACGGCGTCCATGTGCGTCGGTACGCGCCGGCGCATCCGCTGCACGAGCGCGCGCACATCGTCGATGCCGTGGGTCTGGTCGGCGTGGTCGTGGCTGAACACGATGGCGTCGAGCCGGCGCACGTCGGCGGCGAGGAACTGCTCGCGCAGGTCGGGCGAGGTGTCGATGACGACGGTGGTCGCCTCCCCCTCTCCCGGGGCCCCCTTCCAGCGCTGCAGCAGCAGGCTGCCCCGGGTGCGCCGGTTCTTCGGCTCTGTGGGATCGCACGCGCCCCAGTCGCCGCCCACACGCGGCACGCCGCCGGAGGAGCCGCTGCCGAGGATCGTGGCCCGCAGCGTCATCGCGCCGCCTTGGCGAACAGCGCGTAGAAATTGTCCGCCATCACCCGCGCCGTCTCCGCCTCATCGAGGCCGCGCCAGGCGCAGAAGTAGCGGTGCACGTCCGCGAGAAACGCCGGCTCGTTGCGGCGTCCGCGATGGGGCGGCGGGGCAAGGTAGGGGCAGTCGGTCTCCAGGATGATCCGCTCCAGCGGAATCTCGGCCGCGACGGCGCGCACGTCATCGGCCTTCGGGAAGGTGAGGATGCCCGAGAGCGAGAAGTAGGCGCCCAGCGCCAGCGCGCGCCGCGCGAGGTCTGCGCCGCTCGTGTAGCAGTGCATCAGGATGGGGAAGGCCCCCTCCCCGTGCTCCTCCTCCAGGATCGCCGCCGTCACGTCGTCGGCCTCACGCGTGTGGACGATGAGCGGCAGGCCCGTGGCGCGCGCCGCTGCGATATGGCGGCGGAACACCGCCTGCTGCTGGTCGAACGGGCTATGATTGTAGTGGCGGTCCAGCCCCGTCTCGCCGATGCCGATGACCTTTGGGTGCGCGGCGTAGGCCGTGAGCTGGTCGGCTGTCAGGTCCTGGTGGTCCTTGGCGTAGTGCGGGTGGGCGCCGACGCTGCACCAGATGTCGGCATCGCTCTCCGCGATCTCGCGCACGCGCGCGAAGTTGCCGATCCGGTCGCAGATGGTGAGCATCGTCGTGACGCCGGCCCCGCGCGCACGCGCGATCACGGCGGCGCGATCCTCCTCGAACGCCTCGGCGTGCAGGTTCACATGGCTGTCGATCAGCATCATGCGGCCGCACGCTCCAGGATGCGCGCGGCGCGCGCGAAGGCGTGCGTGGCGTCCATATCGAGCCCGTCGGCTTCCTGTTCGAGCGCCAGCAGCGCGCTGTAGGCGTCGCCGAGACGCGCGGCGCGGCCCGGCTCCGCAAAGCGCGCCATCAGCGCAGCCTCCGCTGCCAGCGGCGCCTCGACGCCGGCGCTCGCGGCGGCGGCGCGCCGCATCCAGTCCCGCGCCAGCATGAGGAACAGCGAGAGGCGCTGCGCGCGGTCGCCGGCGCGGAACACCTCCGGCAGAAACGCGCGCGCTCCCTGCTTGGGCGCAGCGCCCAGCGCGTCGATCAGCGCGCCGTAGAGCGGGCCGACGCCCGCGGCCGCCAGCGCGATGGCGCGGCCGGGCCGTCCCGCGGCGAACCGCACCGCCGCCTCGTCGGGTGCAGCGCCTGAAGCGGCAGCCACGGTGCTGCGCACCGCCGCCTCGTCCAGCGGGCGCAGGTCGAGCCGCCGGCAGCGCGAGCGGATCGTCGCCAGCAGGCCCCCGGGCGCGTGCGAGACGAGCAGCAGCACCGTGCGCGGCGGCGGCTCCTCCAGTGTCTTGAGGATGGCGTTGGCGGCGTTGCGGTTGAGATCGTCGGCGGCGTCGATGATGGCCACGCGCATGCCGCCTTCGCCGCTCTTCAGCGAGAAGAACCCGCCGAGGCCGCGCGCCTCGTCGACGCTGATCTCGCTGCGCGGCTTGCCCCGCTCGTTCAGCCCGCGCCGCAGCACGAAGAGATCGCCGTGCGACAGCGCCGCAATCCGGCGCGCCACAGGATCCTCAGCGGCCACATCTAACGGACGCGGACCGGTTCGCCTGGCGCCAAGCGCCGCGCGCGCGAAACGGTAGGCCAGCGTCGCCTTGCCGACGCCCTTGGGGCCCGTCAGCAACCAGGCGTGGTGCATGCGCGCACCGTCCAGCGCCGTCGCGAGAGCGGACTCCGCAGCCTCGTGGCCGGTGAAGGCGAACGTCTCGCGGGGGTGGGCCGCGCCGGGCTCCTGATCGAGATCCATGCCCGCGACTATAGCGGAAGTCCGAGGCGCGCCGCGATGGCCTTGCATGCGACCATGAGGACCTGATCGGCCGGCAGTGTCGCATCGATCACCACGCAGCGGGCGGGCTCTTTGGCCGCGATGGCGAGGAACGCACGGCGCACGCGGGCGTGATAGGCGAGGTCGTGCGCTTCGTAGCGCCCTTCCCCGGCCGCCGTGCTCCGCGCGCGGGCAAGACCGAGGGTAGGGTCTATGTCGAGGACGAGGGTCAGGTCCGGGGCCGGGGCGTCGATGATCGCCCCCAGCGCCGCGACCACCGGCTCGGGCAGCCCCGCGGCGCCCGCCTGGTAGGCGTGGGTGGAGTCCGTGAAGCGGTCGCACACGATCCACGTCCCCTGCGCCAGCGCCGGGCGGATGACGCGCTCCACGTGATCGTTCCGGGCGGCGGTCAGCAACAGGGTTTCGGTGAGCGCGCTCCACCGGTCCGCCGCGCCGCGCACCAGCAGCGCCCTGATGTCGTCGGCGCCCGGCGTCCCGCCCGGCTCACGGGTGGCGACCACAGTCTGGCCGGCGGCGGCGATGGCATGGTGCAGCCCCTTCGCCAACGTCGACTTGCCCACCCCCTCGCCGCCTTCCAGCGTGATGAAGCGCCCGGCCACCCCGCGGCCTCAGCCGCCGAACAGCTGCGTCAGGCCGAAACCCGCCCGGGCGAACGGGTTGGCCCGTCCCACGCGCGCACCCGCCACGAGCGGGTACTCCTGGCGCACGCCCGGCCCCTCCACCACAAGCCGCGCCACCACATCGCCCTTCTTGATCGGCGCAGCCAGCGGGCCGTTGTAGACCACGGTCGCCTTCATTCCCGCGCGCACGGCGCGGTGGGCGCCGATGGCGATGGCCTGCGACGCCACGAGCGGCACGGTCTTGCGCCCGCCCAGCCACACCTCCGCCTCGCCCACGACGGCGTCCTTGGCGAACAGCGGCGTGATGGAGAAATCGTAGAACGCCGTGTTCATCAGCCGCTTGGCCTCATCGGTGCGGGCGGCGTTGGTCGCCAGCCCGTTCAGCACCACGATGCGCCGCTGCCCGTTGATGATCGAGGAGCCAATCATCCCGTAGCCCGCCACGCTCGTGTGACCGGTCTTGACGCCATCGGCGCCGGGAAGGCCCAGCAGCGGGTTGCGATTGCCCTGCGTCTTGCCGTTGTAGGTGAGGCTCCGCTCGGAATAGTGCCGGTAGAGTTCGGGATAGTCGCGGATGATCACGGCCGAGAGCCGCGCGAGGTCTGCGGCGCTGATGACGTGATCGGGATCGGGCAGGCCCGTGGCGTTGCGGAACTGCGCGGACGCAAGGCCCAGCTCGCGGGCGCGCGCATTCATCAGGTCGACGAAGGCCGCCTCGGAACCGGCGATGCCTTCGGCCAGGGCGATGCACGCATCGTTGGCGGACACGACGGCCGCGCCGCGCAGCAGATCCTCCACGCGCACGCGCGAGTTGAGCTCCAGGAACATGTGCGAGCCATCGGACGACGCGCCGTTGCGCCAGGCGTTCTCGCTGACGGGCAATTGCGTATCAAGGGTCACCTTGCCCGCGCGGATCTGGTCGGCGACCACCAGCAGCGTCATGAGCTTGCTCATGGACGAGGGCGCCATCGGCTCATTGCAGCGCCGGCAGTATAGCATCTGCCCCGTGCCGTAGTCGTAGATCGCGAGGTGGCTTGCAGCGCTCGTCACGGGATCGCCGGCCATGGCCGGCGCGCTCTGCTGTGGCGGCGGCGTCGCCTGCGCGAGAACGAAGCCGGCCGGGGCCAGCACGGCTGCAGCGATCAGCGCCGACAGGATTTTCCGCGACGCGCGCATGCCAGGGACTCCAAAGCGAATCGCCCGATTCTGGGCGTCGGCGCGATAGAAACGACGATGGAGGAACGCGTCAACGCGCCAGCCCAGCAACGCCCCGGTGGGCGATCGGCCATGGATCAGCGTGCGGTCACCACCGCGCCCGGATACCCGAGGCTCGCCACGGTCTGGCGCGCGGCTTCAGCCTCGTGGCGCGTGCTCCAGGCGCCGACGCGGACCCGGTGGAGCGTGGCGCCCGCGGCAGGACGCAGATCGACGCTCACAGCGCCCGCGCCGCTCAGGGCGGCCCGCGCACGCTCGGCGTTGGCGGGATCGGAGAACGCGCCCACCTGCACCACGAAAGCGCCGTCGGCGGCTTGAGCTTCGGCCCTCGGCGCAGGCGCCGCGGCGGCCACCGCCGGTAGCGGCGGCGCGGGCGCGACGTCGGCGCCGTCGGCGTTCACCCGCTTCGGGGCGGGCCCCAGGTAACGCACGTGCACTTGGGCCTGGCCCTCGCGCTCGAACCCGAGCACCTCGGCGGCGCGCCGCGAGACGTCGATCAGCCGGCCGCCATGGAAAGGCCCGCGGTCGTTGACCCGGACAATCACCTCGCGGCCGTTGGCCAGGTTGGTCACCTGCACGAGGCTGGGGATCGGCAGCGTCGGGTGGGCGGCGGTCAGCGCCTCGGAATCGAAGATCTCGCCGCTGGCGGTGCGCCGGCCGTGAAACTCGCCGCCATACCAGGAGGCGCGGCCGGTCTCGGAATAGCTCGGCTCCGCGGTGGGCACGTACCATTGGCCCTTGGCTTCGTAGGGCGCGCCCGTGCGCTCCTGCTCCAGCCAGTCGGGGCGCGTCTGCGCCGGCGCGGCGGCGGCGGCGGCCATCAGCGCGGGAGCGGGCGCCTCCGGCGCGGGCTGCGTCTGCGGCGGCTGCTCGGTCTCGAAGGCATCGTCCGCGAGGGAGGCCGTGGTCGCGGGCGCATTCAGCGCGCCGCGCAGGTCGATCGGGGGGGCGGGGCGGCGGGTCCTTGGCCCGCCATAGCCGTAGAGGGCCTCCGGCTGGTCAAACGGAACTGAGACCGCGCGGCGCGGGGCGGCGGTGGTCTGGAAGCGGACGGGGGCGGCGGCCGTGGCCGGCGCGGCCACGGTCATGGGCGCGGAGGCGGCCGGCGCAGCGCGGCGGGCGAAGACGATGGGCGCCCCTTGCCCGGGGTCTGCGCCGGCGGTCGCGGCGAACGGCGCGCCGGCCAGAAGCGCCAGCGCCGAAAGGGCTGCGCCCTTGATCGGGGTTCCGTTCCTGTGTCCAGCACGCGCCATGCAAGCACTCCGCAAGAAGAGTGCGCCGCGAAATCATCCCGGCGCACTTTATCCATTGGCCTCAACTTACCGGATCTGGTTTGAGTTCCCGTTAGCTTTTACGGTATATTCATATTCACCAACAACGGGAGATAACGATGCCCGCCCACGCCCTTTCCGTGGACGCCGCCGCCGCGTCCGCCTAAGAGCGCCCGTCGCGCGCCCGCGGATGGGTGGCCGAGTGGTTTAAGGCAGCGGTCTTGAAAACCGCCGTGGGTGCAAGCTCACCGTGGGTTCGAATCCCACCCCATCCGCCAGCGCCGCCGCCGGTGCTTTTCCTTTCCCCGCCGACGCGGCCAGGCGCTAGGCTCGCACACCAGCCCAAGGAGTTCGCGTGGCCCTGACGCTCTATGCCCACCCCTTTTCGTCATACTGCCAGAAGGTGCTGGTGGCGCTCTACGAGAACGACACGCCCTTCGCGTTCCGCATGCTCGACGGCGAGGAAGCCATGACGGAGCTGGCGGCGCTATGGCCCATCAAGCGGTTCCCCGTGCTGGTGGACGAAGGACGCCCGGTGATGGAGGCGACCGTCATCATCGAGCACCTCGACCTGTATCACCCGGGGCCTGTGCGGTTCCTGCCGGCGGATCCCCGCGTCGCACTCGATGTGCGGGCGATGGACCGGTTCTTCGACAACTACGTGATGACCCCGCAGCAGAAGATCGTTCTCGATGCGCTGCGCACGCCCGATAACCGGGACCCGCAAGGCGTCGCGGAGGCCCGTGCGATGCTGGAGACGGCCTACCTGTGGCTCGACGGCGTGATGGCGACGCGGGAGTGGGCGGCGGGCGACACGTTCTCCCTTGCAGACTGCGGCGCCGCCCCGGCGCTGTTCTACGCCGACTGGACCCACCCCATCGACCCGCCCTTCCGCCATGTGCAGGCCTACCGGCGACGCCTGCTGGAGCGCCCGTCGTTCGCGCGGGCCGTCGACGAGGCGCGGCCCTGGCGCAAGTTTTTCCCGCTGGGCGCGCCTGACAGGGATTAGTGGAAGTCGCGGCTGCGCTGCAGCCTGGCGGCGGGCGCCGCCTCCGCGGCGTCTTCTCCGCCGGTGCGCAGCTTCGCGAGATGCGGCGTAAGGTCGGCCACGCGTTCGACCACGAGGTGCACCACGTCGTGGGCGATCTGCAGGCGGCCCTCCACGAAGAGGAAGCCGCTCGTCATCAGAATGCGGCGCTCGGCCTGGAACAGGCGATCCCAGATCACGAGGTTGGCGACGCCGGTTTCATCCTCGAGCGTGGCGAACATCACGTTCTTGGCGGTGCCGGGACGCTGGCGGTTGAGCACGAGGCCCGCGGTGCGCACGCGCCGGCCGTCCCCGGCCGCCCGCAGCTGCACCGCCGGCAGGGCCCCCTTCCGGCTCAGCGCGCGGCGGAAGAACGCGCAGGGGTGCGCCTTCAGGGACAGCCCCGTGGTGCGGTAGTCCTCAGCCACATGCTCGCTGAGCCGCATCGGCGGCAGGGCGATGGCGTCCTCCTCGGCGGCGCATACGCCGGCCAGCAGCGGCGCCTCGGCATCGATGCGGCGCACATCGCGCAGCCCGCTCACGCGCCAGAGGGCTGCGCGCCGGTCGAGCGCTTCGGTGCGGAATGCGTCCGCTTCGGCGATCCGCTCCAGCACGCCCCGCGCCAGGCCGGCGTGACGGGCGATCTCGCCGGTGCAGCGCACACCGCTTGCCCGCGCGGCGACGATCTTCTGCGCTTCGTCCTCGCGCAGCCCGCCCACGAGACGCAGGCCCAACCGCACGGCCCTGCGCGGCGTCGCCGCCGGCTCCAGCGTGCAATCCCAGTCCGAGGCCTGGACGTCCGCGGCGCGCACCTCCACGCCATGCTCGCGGGCGTCGCGCACCAGTTGCGCCGGCTCGTAGAACCCCATCGGCAGGCTGTTGAGGATCGCGGCGCAGAAGACGTCGGGATAGTGGTGCTTGATCCACGCGGAGGCGTAGACGAGCTTGGCGAAGCTCGCGGCGTGGCTTTCGGGAAATCCGTAGGACCCGAAACCCTTGATCTGGTTGAAGCAGCGCGCGGCAAAATCCTTCGCGTAGCCGCGGGCGACCATGTTGGAGACAAACAGGTCTTCGTAGAGGTGGATGGTGCCGACATTGCGGAAGGTCGCCATCGCGCGCCGCAGGCCGTTGGCCTGCTCCGGGGTGAACTGCGCCGCCGTGATGGCGATGGACATGGCCTGTTCCTGGAACAGCGGCACGCCCAGCGTGCGGCCCAGGATGTTCTCAAGCTCGTCGGCGGGGCCGTGTTCGGGCGCCGGCGCGGGATAGGACACCGCATCAATGCCGTCGCGGCGGCGCAGGTAGGGGTGCACCATGTCGCCCTGGATCGGGCCCGGCCGCACGATCGCCACCTCGATCACGAGATCGTAGAACGTCTTCGGCTTCAGACGGGGCAGCATGGACATCTGCGCGCGGCTCTCGACCTGGAAGACCCCGACGGAATCCCCCGCCGATAGCATGCGGTAGACGTCCGGATCCTCGGCGGGGATCAGCGCGATGTCATCGAACCGCTGGCCATGGTGTTCGGCCAGCAGATCCAGCGCGCGGCGGATGCACGTGAGCATGCCCAGCGCCAGCACATCGACCTTCATCAGCCCCAGCGCGTCGATGTCGTCCTTGTCCCATTCGATGAACGTGCGATCCGCCATGGCGGCGTTGGCGATGGGGACGGTTTCGTCCAGCCGGTCCTGCGTCAGCACGAAGCCGCCCACGTGCTGGGAGAGGTGGCGGGGAAACCCGATCAGCATGTTGGCGATGTCGACGGCGCGGCGCACCTCGGCGTTGCCGGGATCGAGCCCGGCCTGGGCGATGTGGGCGTCCGGCATCTGCGATCCCCACGCGCCCCATACGGTGTTGGCGAGCGCGGCCGTCACATCCTCTGTCAGCCCCAGCGCCTTGCCCACGTCGCGCACGGCGCTGCGGGGTCGGTAGTGGATCACGGTGGCGCAGATCGCGGCGCGGTGACGGCCGTAGCGCGCGTAGATGTACTGGATCACCTCCTCGCGGCGTTCGTGCTCAAAATCGACGTCGATGTCCGGCGGCTCGTTGCGCTCCTTTGACAGGAAGCGCTCGAAGAGCAGCTTTGTCTCCGTGGGATCGATGGCGGTGACGCCAAGACAGAAGCAGACGGCGCTGTTGGCGGCCGAGCCGCGGCCCTGGCACAAGATCGGCTTTGGTTGCGCGCGCGCCCAGCGGACGATGTCGTGCACGGTGAGAAAATACTGCGGGATGCCGCGCTCTTCGATGAAGTCGAGTTCTTTCTGCACCTGCGCACGCACGGCGGGTGGAATGCCGTCCGGATACCGCCACGCGGCGCCCGCCCAGGTGAGGTCGATCAGGTGCTGCTGCGGCGTCTTGCCGAGAGGGACGGGTTCGTCGGGATACGCGTAGCGCAGTTCGTCGAGCGAGAACGTGCAGCGCGCGACGATCTCCAGCGTGCGTGCGAGCGCATCGGGGTAGGCCGCAAACAGCCGCGCCATCTCCTGCGGCGGCTTCAGGTGCCGCTCGCCGTTGGCCTCCAGACGCAGGCCTGCGTCCTGGATCGTGCACTTCTCGCGGATGCAGCTGAGCACGTCCTGCAGCGCCCGCCGCGCCGGCGCGTGGTAGAGCACGTCGCCGGTGGCGACCATCGGCGCGCCGGCGTCAGCTGCAAGACGCGCAAGCACATGCAGGCGCTTCAGGTCCTGCGCGCCGTAAAGACGCGTGGCGGCGAGATAGACCGCGCCCGGAAAATCACGGGCGAGGCGCTGCAGCGCTGCTCCGAATGCAGCGTCAAGCTGCGCCGGTGCGAGCGCTACGAGCACCTGGCCTCCGCCAAACTCAAGCAGGTCTTCGTACCGAAGCTCGCATGCGCCCTTCGTCGTGCGCCGCTGTCCGGCGCTGATCATGCGCGACAGCCGTCCGTAGGCGGCGCGATCGGTGGGGAAGCACAGCACGCTTGCCGCGCCGTAGCAGAAGTCGAGCCGCGCCCCCACCACGAAACGCAAGCCGCGCGCCTTGGCCGCCACATGGCCGCGGACCACGCCGGACAGCGTGTTGCGGTCGGTGATCGCGATGGCGGCGAGGCCCATGCCGGCGGCGGTCTCCACCAGTTCGTCGGCGTGCGAGGCGCCCCGCAGGAACGAGAAATTGCTCGTCACCTGTAGCTCGGCGTAGGCGGGCGCGGTCACGCGAACACCCCGTGCAGGAACCATTTCGTCGGACGGTCGTGGCCGTAAAGGCCGGTGCGGAACAGCCAGTAGCGTGCGCCCGCTTCGTCCTCGACGCGGTAGTAGTCGCGTACGCGGTCGATGTCGTTGTCGGCCCAGGCCGCGCGCCACCACTCCGCACCGATCCGCTCAGGGCCCTCGGCGCGGCGGATGCGGTGCGTACGCCCGCGCCAGCGGAACAGCAGCGGCGGATCGTCCGGCACGGGCGCCACGGCCTCGATGGGCAACGGCTTGCGGAACAGTCGCACGGGGCGCGGACGGTCGGGCGGCCATCCCTGCCCGGTCGGCGCCGCAAGCGGCGGAGTGCGCGTGACGGCGCGTTCGGGCACGTGGCTCGAAAACGGGGCGGCGCGCCAGACGTTGTCGGCGCCGAGACGATTGCGCAGGCGATCCACAAGCGGCGCGAGATCGGCGTTACGCACATCGGCGGCGGCGGCGACGAGATCGGCCTGCGCATGCTGCAGCGGCGCCACGTCATGGGCGACCAGCACCGCCGCCTCCACCCCGAACCCGGGATCGACCGTCTCCAGCTTCGGCGCAAACAGCGCCGCCAGCCGTTTCGGATCGCGCATCGGCAGCGCAGCCCCCACGCCGCGCCCGGCATTCTCGCCATCGACACGGTGCAAGACGAGCGCAAACCGCCGCGCGGCGAGGCCGGCGCGATCAAGCTTCGCGCACAGGGCCTCGGCCAGATCGCGCACCAGCTGCTGGAAGGCCTCGGGCCGGCTGACAGGTTCGGCGAACACGCGCCGCGCCGTCCACGGCGGCGGCGGATGCAGGAAGTCGAGCACCTCTTCGGCCGCGCCCAGCGCGCGATCGAGTTGCAGCAGCACGGATGCGCCGAAGCGCTTCTGCACCGCCGGCCGCGGCAACGCGCGCATCTGCGCGATGGTGCGCACCCCCAGCCGGGCGAGGCGGTGCGCCGTGAGCGGCTCGATGCGCAGCGCCGCCGCCGGCAGGGGGGCGAGGCGCGTAGCGGCGTCGCCCTGCGAGACCGTGATGTCGCCGTCTCCATAACGCGCGAGCGCCCAGGCGGCGGCGAACGTGTCGGCGATGGCGATGCGGGCGGGAATGTCCTGGCGGGCCAGTCGGTCGCGCACGGCGCGCGCCATGCCGGCCTCGCCGCCCCAGAAATGCGCGCAGCCGTCGATGTCGAGAAACACCCCGTCCGGCGCATCGAGCGCCACGGCGGGCGAAAAGCGCAAGCACCAGGCGGCGACAGCCTTCAGCGCCGCGGCGTCAGCTTCCGTATCGGCGTCGTGCACCTCAAGGTGCGGCCACAGCGCGAGGGTATCGGCGACGGTCTGGCCGGGCCGGACGCCGAGTGCTGCGGCGATGTCGTCAACCGCCGCCAGCCGCCGGGCGTTGTCGATGGTCGCTGCGGTCGCGCAGCCCTGCACGCCAGGACGCGCGGATGTCCCCCGCATCAGCCGCGTGATGGGCCAGTTCCGCAACCACACGCACATCGCCCGTTTCATCGGCGGCCTCCATGATCCAGGCGCCGGGGCGGCCGCCCCGGCAGCGTTCCAGGGCGGTGCGCCAGCGCGGGGGGCCAAGCCCCGGGAGCGCGGTCTCGCTGCGGGCGGGCGCGAGCGCCCAGCGGGTGGTCGCGGCGCTGGCGCCGGCGCGCACGCCGTGCGCGCCGAACAGCCGGCGGCGCAGAAGGAAAGCGCTGGCGCCGCCGCGCTCGCAGGCCAGTTGCAGGCGTTTGCCGGCGATGAGGCTCAAGGCGCCGACCTCGCCCACGGCGGCGTCGACGCCGCGCGTGCGCAGGGCGTCCTCCAGAACAGCCAGGGTCTCGGCGTCGTTGGCGGTCCGCACGAAGATCACGCGGTCGGCCCCAAGGCCGAACGCCTGGAGCCCCGGGGCGTGGACATCGGGCCGCTGCATCACCCAGACGACGGCGCCCTCCCGCGCCATCCGGCGGGCGAGGCTGGCGGCGAACCCCGTGGCGGCGGCGGGCGTCTCCGCCTCCAGCCCCTCCCCCACGATCTCGTGCCAGCGCCCGCGCGGCAGGCCGCCCCGGGGAAAACAGCCATCCACCCGCCGGTCTCCCAGCGGGACGACGCCCCACGCCGTGGCCGTCGCACGCTCCAGCCGGGCGATCTTCGACTTCAGGGACTCCGGCAGGGCCTCAGACTGGGCGGGCGCCGCCGCCGCCGCGCGGGGCGGGGCCACGAGGCGAAGGGGCGTGGGCCTGGGGCGGGCGCCGCCACGGAGATCGAGGGAAAGCTGCATCGGAGGGCCAATGCAGGACTATAGAACAAAACAGGAACTCGACAAGACTTATCAACAGCCTGCCGGTTTGCCGGTCAGGCCGCGGCGGCGGCCACCGTGAAGGGGGCTTCGGTCTTCGCCCGGATTTCGTCGAGGCTGACGCCTTCGGCGCGCTCGATCAGCGTGAGGTCGCCGGGGCCCTTCTTGTCCACATCGAACACGCCGAGATCGGTGATCACGCGGTCCACCACCCGCACGCCCGTCAGCGGCAGGCGGCAGGCGTTAAGCAGCTTGGGCGTACCGTCCTTGGCGGCGTGCTCCATCACCACGATCACGCGCTTGACGCCGGCGACGAGATCCATCGCGCCGCCCATGCCCTTCACCATCTTGCCGGGCACCATCCAGTTGGCGAGGTCGCCGCGCGACGACACCTCCATCGCGCCGAGGATGGAGAGATCGATGTGGCCGCCGCGGATCATGGCGAAGCTGTCGGAAGACGAAAAATACGCGGTCTGCGGCAGTTCGGTGATGGTCTGCTTGCCGGCGTTGATGAGATCGGGATCGACCTCGTCGTCATAGGGAAACGGCCCCATGCCGAGCATGCCGTTCTCGCTCTGCAGCGTCACTTCCATGCCGGCGGGAATGTAGTTGGCCACCAGCGTCGGGATGCCGATGCCGAGGTTCACATAGAAGCCGTCCTGCAGTTCCTGCGCGGCGCGGGCGGCCAGCTGGTCACGGGTCCAGGGCATTACACGGCCTCCCGCTTGCGCGTGGTGCGCTGTTCGATGCGCTTCTGGAAGCCGCCCTGCACGATCCGGTCGACGTAGATGCCGGGCGTATGGATGTTGTCGGGGTCGAGTGCGCCGACATCGAGCAGCTGCTCCACTTCCGCGACGCAGACCTTGCCGGCGGTCGCCATCATCGGATTGAAGTTGCGCGCGGTCTTGCGGAACTGGAGATTGCCGGCCTTGTCGCCGCGCCAGGCCTTCACGATGGAGAGATCGGCGGTGAGCCCTGTCTCCAGAACGTAATCCTCGCCGTTGAAGGCGCGGATGTCCTTGCCTTCGGCCACCAACGTGCCGACACCGGTCTTCGTGTAGAAGCCGGCTATCCCTGCGCCGCCAGCGCGGATGCGCTCGGCCAGCGTGCCCTGGGGGTTGAATTCGAGCTGCAACTCGCCGGAGAGGTACTGCCGCTCGAACTCCTTGTTCTCGCCGACGTAGGAAGAGACCATGCGTGCGATCTGGCGCGTCTCCAATAGAAGGCCGAGGCCGAAGCCGTCCACGCCCGCGTTGTTGGAGATCACCGTGATCCCCTTCACGCCGCTATCGCGCAGCGCCACGATCAGGTTTTCCGGGATGCCGCAGAGTCCGAAGCCCCCGCTCATCACAGACATGCCGTCGAAGGTGAGCCCCGTGAGCGCAGAGGCGGCGTCCGAATAGACCTTGCTGGCCATGCCTGTTCCCGTGGCGGCGGCGACGCCGCGTCAGCGCGATTTCTAGGGTGCAACGCTGCACTGTGCAATGCGAGCAGGACGCCAGACAGACGAAACGCCGGCCGCTGAGCCGGCGGCCGGCGCTCGTCTGGCATTACCCAGGACGGCGACGCGAGCGAGGGACGAGGAGCGCGCCGTCACAACCTTTCTCGCAGTCCCGTCTTGAACCGCCGATGAACGACGTTCAGCCGGCGACCCGCGCCACGAGGGCGGCGTCCACGCCCCAGTCGGCCATGGCGCTGGCGGTGTGGGCGCCCGCCTCCGGCGGCGGCCCCTGCACCCTGGAGGGCGTGCCCGAGAACCGCGGCGCCACGTTCGGCTGCACGACACCCTCGATGGTCACGAAGGTGTCGCGGGCGACGTTGTGCGGGTGGCGCGTGGCCTCTTCCCACGACAGAACCGGGGCAAAGCACACGTCCGTGCCTTCCATCAGGGCACACCACTCGTCGCGCGTCCTTGTCGCGATCACGCCCGCGAGCTTTTCCGACAGCGCAGGCCACGCGGTGCGGTCCATCTGCGCGGCGAAGGCTGGATCGTCCGAGAGGCCCGACTTTTCCAGCAGCAGCGCGTAGAACTGCGGCTCGATAGAGCCGATCGAGACCCACTTTCCGTCCTTGGTTTCGTAGGTGTCGTAGAAGTGGGCGCCGCCATCGAGGAGGTTGGAGTCGCGGTCATCGCTCCACAGACCCGACGCGCGCATGCCGTAGAACATCGACGCGAGCGACGCCGCCCCGTCCGTCATGGCGCAGTCGATAGTCTGGCCCTTGCCGGAGCGCTGCGCTTCGATCAGCGCCGCGCAGATTCCCATGGCCATGTAGAGCGCGCCGCCGCCGAAATCTCCCACGAGATTGAGCGGCGGCGCCGGCGGCTGGTTCTTCCGGCCCATGGCGTGCAGGCCGCCGGTGAGCGCAATGTAGTTGAGATCGTGGCCGGCGGCCGAGGCGAGCGGTCCCGTCTGGCCCCAGCCCGTCATCCGCGCGTACACAAGCTTCGGGTTCCTCGCCAGCAACGCGTCTGGACCAAGGCCCAGGCGTTCCATCACGCCGGGGCGGAATCCTTCGAGCAGCACGTCCGCCTTCTCCGCGAGCGCCACGCAAGCCGCCACGCCGTCGGGAGACTTGAGATCGACGGCCACCGAGCGGCGCCCGCGGCTCGTGACATCGAACTTCGATCCGCGCGCGCCCTTGCGGTCGACGCGCACCACATCGGCGCCCATGTCCGACAGCAACATGCACGTGAACGGTCCGGGCCCGATGCCGGCAAACTCCAGAACCCGAATTCCCTTCAGCGGACCCGACGCCATCGCTTTTCTCCTTTGTCGCTTGAATTCATTGCGTTGGGCATCAAACAACGTCCCGTCAACCATTTCCGCGGCTTTCCTTTGCGGGAGGGCGGGGCGATACTGCCGCCGCTGACCGACGGGATCGGTCCGACCGAGGTCCGTCACCGCATGCGCGTTTCCGTTCGGTCATCCAGCGCCCGTCGCGCCCGCGACCTGCAGGACGTGCTGGTCGCCGCGGGCGTGGAAGCCGCAGCGCTCGTCGGGCCGATGCAGCGTCAACGGCTCGCCCCGGAAGACATCGCCATCCTCGACGCCCATCCCGATGCCCGCGCCTGGGCGCTGGTCGAGGCGGCGCAGCTTGCCGCGCTGGATGCCCGCCCGGGCGCCATCGTCGCGGCCACCGACTTCGCAAACCCGCCCACTCCCGGCGATGATCCGTTCGACGGCTGGACCCAGACGGACGGGCCGGCTGCCCTCATGACGCGCGAACTGGCGGCGGCGCGCCGTTCCGCCATCGCGCGCGAGGAGCTCACGCTCCGCCTGCAGACGGCCGCAGCCTGCGGCGGCGCACCTGCTTTCACCGCGCCGCAGGCCGGCTGGCGGGCGCTCTACATCGGGGAGCCGCACCCGTTTTTCCTCACGCTCGAGCGTGCGCTGGCGCTGCATCATGGGCGCCTTGAAGCGGCGTTCAGCTCGTTCATGGGGTTCGACTTCCTGCACGACGACCGGTTCGACGCGGTGGCGTTGAACGCGCATGCGGATTCCGCCACGGCGCTCGCGCTCTGCGGGGCGCTGCGGCGGAACGCCCGCCTGCACCATCTGCCGACCCTCATGCTGGCCGACACGCGCGACGGGGATTTCACCGCCGCCGCCATCGGCAGGGGCGCCTCGCTGGTGATCGGCGCCAAGGACGATCACGACGACGCCATCGCCTGGTTGTTCTCGAAGATCTACCGAGGCCGCCGTGAAGCGCACGTGGAAGCCGGTCTTGCGGC
Source organism: Alphaproteobacteria bacterium (assembly GCA_027488965.1). Classification (GTDB taxonomy): domain Bacteria; phylum Pseudomonadota; class Alphaproteobacteria; order Caulobacterales; family Aquidulcibacteraceae; genus VFBF01. The sequence goes on along the minus strand of JAIYAO010000198.1, from coordinate 259 downwards.
GGTGCGCAGCAGTCACGCAGGCCCGGCCTCGCTGTTCGGCGCGCCGTTTTTCCTGCGCCACATCGAAGCATTGTCGGCGGCGGCCCATGTTTCGGGACGCCCGCTTGCGCTGATCGGCCTGCGCGTGACGCTTGCCCCGGGGGCACGGCAGGCGAGCGCCAGCGGCTGGCGTCGCGGGGTTTACCAGGTCGCGGAAATCTGCGGACGGCTCATCCGCGCCGAAGACAGCGCAGCCCTGCTGGACGGCGATCTCATCGTC
>JAIYAO010000111.1 GCA_027488965.1 Alphaproteobacteria bacterium | reverse complement strand
CGATCCGGCACGTTCCGTTCGAGGACCTCGGCGCGTTCGCGCCGGCGCTCGCGCGGCGCGGCTTCGACGTACGCTATGTGGAAGCCGGCGAAGAGGCGCTGGAGGACGGGAACGCCGACCTTGTGATCGTCCTCGGCGGCCCCATCGCCGTGTACGAGGCGCAAGCCTATCCCTGGCTTGCCGACGAGATCGCGCTCATCGCCGCGCGTCTGGCGCGCGGGGCGCCTACGCTGGGGATCTGTCTTGGCGCGCAGCTGATGGCCGCCGCCGCGGGCGCGCGGGTGTACCCGGCGGGCGTGAAGGAGATCGGCCTCGCGCCGATCACGCTCACCGATGCCGGCATGGCATCATGCCTTGCGCCGTTCGCCGCCGACCCGCTGACGCTGCACTGGCATGGCGACACATTCGATCTGCCCGCAGGCGCCACGCTGCTTGCCTCCACCGACCTTGTCGCGCATCAGGCGTTCGCGCTTGGCGCCGGCGCCATCGGCTTCCAGTTTCACCCCGAAGCGGGCGGCCCGGGGTTCGAGCGCTGGCTGGTGGGGCACGCCATCGAACTGGCGCAGGCAGGCGTCGATGTGGCGGCCCTGCGCGCGGCGGTGGCGCAGCACGGCCCCGCGCTGGCGGCGAAGGCCGGGCGCGTTCTCGATCTCTGGCTTGATACGTGCGGTTTGCGAGGCGTCCGATGAGTTTGCGTATTGCGGTTCAGATGGACCCCATCGACACCCTGCTCGTGGCGCGCGACACGTCGCTGGCGCTGATGCGCACGGCGCAGGATCGCGGCCACGAGGTCCACTGGTTCCATCCCGCAGACCTGTGGTGGGACACCGGCGTGCTCAGCGCGCATGCTCATCACGTGCATCTCACAGACGATCCGGACGCCTTCTACAAGACGCTCTCCAGCGCACAGCGCCCCGTGGATGACTTCGACGTGGTGCTCATCCGCCAGGACCCGCCGTTCGACATGGGCTACGTGTCCAACACCTACCTGCTGGAGTTCACCGGTCCGCGCACGCTGGTGCTAAACGATCCGCGCGGCGTGCGCGACATTCCCGAAAAGCTCTCCACGCTGCGCTTTCCGCACCTCGTGGCCGCCACCTTCGTGGGCCGTAACATGGAGGGCATCCTCGCCTTCGCGCGCCGCTTCGACCAGGTGGTGCTCAAGCCGGCGTTCTTCGCGGGCGGGGAAGGGGTTTCACGCGGCGCCGCCGGCGATGCGGATTTCGCGACCAAGGTGTCGGCGATGCTGGCTGAGGTGTTCAAGGAGCCGATCATCGTGCAGGAGTTCATCCCTGCGGTGAAGGACGGCGACAAGCGGGTGTTCGTGCTCGACGGCGCGCCGCTCGGCGTGGTGCGCCGCATGCCGAAAGCCGGGGAGTTCCGCGCCAACCTGCATGTGGGCGGTGTGGCCGAGGCCGGTGCGCTCGATGCCCGCGACCGCGAGATCGTCGCCGCCGTGGCGCCGCTGCTGGCGGAGAAGGGCATCGTGTTCGCCGGGCTTGACGTCATCGACGGCCGCCTGACGGAGATCAACGTCACCTCGCCCACCCTCGTGCGCGAACTGATGCGCTTTTCAAACGTCGATGTGCCGGCCCTGTTCTGGGATGTGGTGGAGAAACGCGCTGCGGCGCGACGTTGATGGACCAGACCTCCGGCTACATCGCCCAGTTTCTTGCGCCGGACGAGTCGATCCGCGCCCGCGCCCGCCTGCACTGGATTCTCTGGCTGCGCGCGTGGGCGGCGCTGCTCGTGCTGGGCGTGTTCATCGTGGGCATCGTGATCTTCGTGCAGCAGGTGATCTTCCTGATGACGACGGAGCTCGCCGCCACGGACCGCCGTCTCATTCTCAAGAAGGGCTTCTTCGTGCGCAACGTGCGCGACGTGGGGCTCGACAACATCGAATCCGTGCACATCACGCAGGACATCTTCGGCAGGCTGTTCAACTACGGTCGCCTCTCCGTCCACGGCACGGGCGATGAGGCGTGGGTCACCCCGATCATCGCCGATCCCTCGGGCTTCCGGCGCGACATCGAGGCGGCGACACCGAAGAAGGCCTAGGCCTGCAGCGCGCGGTCGAGCAGGGCCAGCGCCTCGCGGCTGAAGGCGCGCATGTTGTCCACCCGATCGGGCAGGCCGGTCTCGATGGACACGGCGATCTCCACGGGGCCGCTCACGGCGATGAAGGCGCGCCCGGCAGGACCTGTAGGGCCGGCAGCGCCTGTCTCGGCGAGACCCCACGTGGCGCCCAGCCGCGCGCGCGCCGCGCGGGCAAGGAAGATCGCGCTCTGCTCGCTGGAACGAATGATTTGCTCGCGCGCCATGCCCAGCAGTTCGAGGCGCGACGGCAGCGTGTAGGCCACCGCCCCGCCGAGGAAGTAGGCGCTTGCGCCCGGCACGGCCAGCAGAGCCGCGGAGATCAGCCCGCCGGCGGAGGATTCCGCCACCGCGATGGTCTCGCCGCGCGCCTTGAGCCGCGCGCCCGCCGCAGCGGCGATGGGCAGCAGCGTGTCCATCAGCGCGCCGCCACGCGCCAGACGATGTCGCCGGCGTCGTCGGCCACCAGCAGCGCGCCGGTGCGGTCCGTGGCCACGCCCACGGGTCGGCCCTGCGCCTCGCCCTTCGCGTTGAGGAAGCCCGTCAGCACGTCCTGCGCCTCGCCGGCGGGCATTCCGTTGGCGAACGGCACGTACACCACCTTGTAGCCGCTCGGCACGGACCGGTTCCAGGATCCGTGCTGCCCCACGAACGCGCCGCCGCGGTACTTTTCCGGCAGCGCGGCGCCCGTATAGAAGTGCAGGCCGAGCGAGGCCGTGTGGGCGCCCAGCGCGTAGTCGGGTGCTATGGCCTTCGCCACGAGCGCCGCATCCTGCGGCTGCACGCGGGTGTCGACGGTCTGTCCCCAATACGAGTATGGCCAGCCGTAGAAGGCGCCGTCCTTCACGCTCGTCATGTAGTCGGGCACCAGGTTGTCGCCCAGCATGTCGCGCTCGTTCACCGCGGTCCATAGCGTGGCGGTGGCGGGTTCCCAGTCGATGCCGACGGGGTTGCGCAGGCCGGAGGCGAACACGCGATGCGCGCCGGTGGCGAGCGTGACCTCCCAGATCGCCGCGCGACCTTCCTCCACCGCCATGCCGCTGTCGGCGATGTTGCTGACGGAGCCGATGGCGATGAACAGTTTCGTCTGGTCGGCGCTCACCGCCAGCGTCCGCGTCCAGTGGCCGTTGCCGCCGGCGCGGTAGGGCAGGTCGAGCACCTTCTCGCCGGGGCCGTCCAGCCTGGTGGCGCCGGGCGTGTAGGAAAACTTCAGCAACGCGTCGGTGTTGGCGACGTAGAGCGTCTCGCCCAGCAGCGCCATGCCCATGGGCTGCTTGAGCCCGTCGATGAAGGTGTGGCGCGCGTCCACGTCGCCGTCGCCGTCGGCGTCGCGCAGCAGGGTGATGTGGTTGGCCCCGGCGTCAAAGGCGCCGCCCTGGCGCATCATGCTGTTGGCGACGAAGCCGGTGATGCCGCCGCCCTTGCTGGGCTGGCTGCTCGCTTCCGCCACCAGCACGTCGCCGTTGGGGAGAAGGTACAGCCAGCGCGGATGGTCGAGGCCCTCCGCAAAGCGCGTGACTGCGAGGCCTTCGGCCGCCACCGGCGCCGCGCCCGCCGGCCAGCCCACGGCCTTCGGCACGTTGATGGTCGGCAGAAGCCCCGACTTCGGCGCCGGCAGCGACGGATTGGCGCCGTAGGTCGGCGGGGCGGGCGCCTGCCCGGAACACGCGGCGGCCAGCAGGCCGGCGCACACAAGCGCTGTCCATGTGCGGGTCATGGCCATCTCTCCTCAAGGTCTCTCGGGGGCATACTTAGGCGCTGGAGGGCGTGTGTCGAGGGTGTCAGACCTGGCCGCAGGACTTGAGCCGCGCCTTCGGGTGCACCTCGCCCTGCGACATCACCGTGGTGGCGCCCCGGAACCGCTCCACGAGGGAGCGCACGTAGGGGCGGATGGCGGGGCTCGTGAGCAGCACCGGGGTCTCGCCCTCGCGCGCAGCCCGCTCGAACGCCTGGCGCACGTCGGCCACGAACTGGTGCAGCTTAGAGGGGGCAAGCGAGAGTTGGCGGTCCCCGCGTTCGCCCACGAGGGCTTCCGCAAACGTCTGCTCCCATACGGGCGACAGGGATACGATGGGCAGCGCGCCCTCGCCGTTCTGGTTCTGGAAGGAGATCTGGCGGGCAAGGCGCGTGCGCACATGCTCGGTGATCTGCACCAGATCGTGGGTGGCGGGCGCAGCTTCTGCGATGGCTTCCACGATGGCGCCGAGATCGCGGATGGAGACACGCTCGCGCAGCAGGTTCTGCAGCACGCGCTGCACGCCGGACCACGAGATGTGCGTCGGCGCCACGTCGTCCAGCAGCGTCTGGGTATCCTTCGGCAGTTCCTTGATGAGCTTCTTCACCTCGGAGAAGGTGAGGAGTTCGCCCATGTGCTCCTTCACGATCTCGGTGAGGTGGGTGGCGAGCACGGTGGCGGGATCGACGACGGTGTAGCCGCGGAAGCTTGCTTCCTCGCGGGCGGCCTCGTCGATCCAGGCGGCGTCGAGGCCGAACGCCGGCTCCTTCACGGGCTCGCCCGGCAGCGTGACGCCCGTGCCCGCTGGGTCCATCGCCAGCAGCGCGCCGAGCTTGAGACGGCCCTTGCCGGCCTCCATCTCGCGCACGCGGATGACGTAGGCGTCCGGCGCGATCTGCACGTTGTCGAGGATGCGGACCTGCGGCGTCACGAAGCCCAGTTCCTGCGCCATGGACTTGCGCAGCGCGCGGATCTGGTCGGTGAGGCGGCGGCCCTGCACCTCGTTGAGCAGCGGTAGCAGGCCGAAACCAAGTTCGATGCGGATGTCGTCCATGGCCAGCGTCTGGGCAGGAGTCTCTTCCGTGGGCGCAGCCTCTGCGGGAAGCGGCGCAGGCGCCTCCTGCCTAGCGCGCGCATCGCGGCTCAATCGCCAGGCAAGGATGCCTGAGGCGGCGGCGAGCGAGAAGAACGGCAGCATCGGCATGCCGGGCAGGCAGCCCGCAAGGAACGCACAGCCCGCCACCATGCCCAGCGCCGGCGGGTAGGATGCAAGCTGCTTGGCCAGCGCCTTGTCGGCCGCGCCTTCCACGCCGGCCTTGGAGACGAGCAGGCCCGCCGCCACCGAGATGATCAGCGCGGGGATCTGAGCCACGAGACCTTCACCGACCGTGAGGCGGGTGTAGACGTCGGCCGCCTCGCCGAAGGGCAGGTCATGGCTCACCATGCCGATGATGATGCCGCCCACGATGTTGATGCCCGTGATCAGAAGTGCGGCCATCGCATCGCCGCGCACGAACTTGGACGCGCCGTCCATGGCGCCGAAGAAGTTGGACTCCGATTCCAGCGCCTTGCGCCGTGCCCGCGCCTGGTCCTCGTCGATGAGGCCGGAGGAGAGATCGGCGTCCACCGCCATCTGCTTGCCGGGCATGGAATCGAGGGTGAAGCGCGCGGCCACTTCGGCGATGCGGGTGGAGCCCTTGGTGATCACGATGAAGTTCACCAGCACCAGGATGATGAACACGATCACCCCGATGATGAAGTTGCCCCCCATCACGAACTCGCCGAACGCATTGATCACCTGTCCGGCGGACTCCGGGCCTTCGTGACCGTGGCTGAGGATCAGGCGCGTGGACGCCACGTTGAGCGCAAGCCGGAACAGCGTCGTCAGCAGCAGCACGGTGGGAAACGCCGTGAACTCGAGCGGCTTGCTGATCAGCAGCGCCGTCATCAGCACCAGCACGGAGCTGCAGATCGAGATCGCCAGCAGGAAGTCCATGAACCAGGCCGGCAACGGCACCAGCAGGATCGCCAGGATGAACAGCACGCCGGCGCCGAGATAGATCTCGCCGCGGAATGCGTTGCGGACGACCGATCCGAAATCGAGCCCCCCGATGGTGCGGACGGTTGGTGCGGCCTCGGCCATGGATCAGGTCCTCACGCCGCCACGCCCATCGGGGGCGGGGGCACGTTGGCGCCGTCTTCGGCGTACTGCTTGAGCTTGTTGCGCAGGGTGCGGATGGAAATGCCGAGGATGTTGGCGGCGTGCGTGCGGTTGCCGAGGCAATGGACGAGGGTGTCGAGGATCAGGTCCTGTTCCACCTCCGCCACCGTGCGCCCCACGAGACCCCTTGCGGCGTCGGCAGCGCGGCCTGCGGCGTCACCGCCTGCGCCCACCGGTGCGCCATCGGGCGCACGGATGGCCTCGGGGCCGATCTCGGCGCCGCCGGACAGAAGCACCGCGCGGTGCATCGCATTTTCCAGCTCGCGCACGTTGCCCGGCCAGCGATAGCCCATGACCTGCTCGAGCGCGGCGGCGGACAGGCCCCGCGCTGGGCGGCCGTTGGTGTCGGCGTACTTGCGCACGAAGTAGCCGCACAGGGCGGCGATGTCGCTGCGGCGCTCGCGCAGGGGCGGAATGCGCAGGTTCACCACGTTGAGGCGGTAGAAGAGATCCTCGCGGAAGCTGCCCTGGCGCACGCACTCGGCGAGATCGCGGTTCGCGGTGGCGAGGATGCGGATATCCACCGGCACGGGCTTTGCCCCGCCCACGCGGTCGATCACGCGCTCCTGTAAGGCGCGCAGCAGCTTGGCCTGCAGGCGCAGGTCCATCTCGCTGACTTCGTCCAGCAGCAGCGTGCCGCCGCTCGCTTCCTCGAACTTGCCGATGCGGCGCGCCACTGCGCCGGTGAAGGCGCCGCGCTCGTGGCCGAAAAGCTCCGATTCCAGCAGGTTTTCCGGAATGGCCGCGCAGTTCACCGCGATGAACGCCGCCGAGGCGCGCCGCGACCGGGTGTGCACGAAGCGCGCCATCACTTCCTTGCCGACGCCGCTCTCGCCTGTGATCAGCACCGAGGCGTCGGACGCCGCGATTTGTTCGGCCAGCGCCATCACCTGCTTCATGGCGGGATCGGTGGCCACGATCTCGCGCGCGTCGCGGGAAATGGCTTCCAGCACGGCGGCGATGAGTGCGGCGTCCGGCGGCAGCGGCACGAACTCCAGCGCCCCCGCACGGATGGCGCGCGCGGCGGTGTCGGGATCGCTCTCGATGCCGCAGGCCACCACGGGCACCACGATGTGTTCGGCCTCGTTGGCCGCGATCAGCGCCGCGATGTCGATGCGCACGTCCACCATGAGCAGGTCGGCGCCGCGTCCCGCGCGCAGCGCCGCCGTCGCCTGCTCGCCCGTGTCCACGTGCGCGACCTTCGCGCCGCGATCCATGGCGATCCGCGTGGCCGCGGCGATCTGGCCGTTGAGCGGGCCTACAATCAGGATGCGCATGGGTTCACCTCCGTCACGACCGCGCCTCGCCGTCCTTGATGATTTCCGTCATCGTCACCCCGAGCCGGTCGTCCACGATCACCACTTCGCCCCGCGCCACGAGGCGGTTGTTGACGAAGATGTCGATGGCCTCGCCCACCTTTCGGTCGAGCTCCAGCACCGAACCCTTGGTCAGTTTCAACAGCGAGGCCACGTCCAGATGCGCGCGGCCCAGAACGGCCTGTATGTTCACCGGCACATCGAAGACAGGCGCGAGTTCCGCGGCGCTGTGGTCTGTATCGTCCGGCGGGCCCTCGGGCAGGGCGCCCTCCAGCTGCGGCAGGTTCATCTCGGCGGTGCTCATGGGGAAGGTCCTTCGTCGGCGGCGCGCGAGAGCGCATCCGTCACCATGGTTTCGATGCGGGCGAGCGCCTCTGCGCTGTCGTGTGCGATGGAGCCTTCGCCCCAGTCGATGGTGACGTCGCCCACGCGCACTGCGGGATCGGCGCGCACGACGAGGGCGCCGTCGAAGCCGTGGGCGCGGGCGGCTTCCTCCAGTTGCGCGCGGGCGTCGGCGAGTGCGGGCGCGATGCGCACGATGACGCGCGGCGCGCCCACAAAGCCCTCGAACGCCGCCTCTATGGCGCTTTCCACCCGCGCGGTGCCGAACCGCTCCAGCGCTGCGCCGGTGGCGGCGCGTGCAGCGGTGAGTGCAAGATGGGCGGCGTCGGCCAGCATGGCGCGGCGATCGGCGGTGAGCCGGGCCACCACGTCCTGGGCGGCGGCGGCGATGCGGGCGACGGCATCGGCGGCCTGCGCCTGCGCGCGTGCGACCTCATCGTCGCGGCCTGCGGCGTAGGCGGCGGCGCGCTCGGCCTCCATCTCCTCGATGGTGAAGCTGCGCGTACGGGCGCCTTCGCGCAGCACGGCGCCGCCGGCGTCGAAAACCGTGTCGAAGGCGTACTTGCGGACAGGCGCGCTCAATAGATCAACTCCTCGTCGCCGCCGGAGCCCGCCAGCATGATCTCGCCGCGATCGGCGAGGTCCTTGGCGGCGGCGACCAGCCGCATCTGGGCCAGCTCCACGTCCTTCAGCCGCACGGGCCCCATGGCCGCCATGTCGTCCTTCATGATCTTGCCGGCGCGTTCGCTCATGTTGGACATGAACAGCGTGCGCAGTTCGTCGGAGGCGCCCTTGAGGGCGAGCGCGAGATCGGCCTTGTCAGCCACGCGCAGCAGGGTCTGGACGCCGCCGGTGTCGAGCTTCTTCAGGTCCTCGAACACGAACATGAGGCTGCGGATGCGTTCGGCCGCCTCGCGGTTGCGCTCCTCCAGGGACGTCAGGAAGCGCTGCTCGGTCTGGCGATCGAAGGTGTTGAAGATCTCGGCCATGAGTTCGTGGCTGTCGCGCTTGGGCGTGCGCGCGAGATTGGACATGAACTCCGTGCGCAGCGTCACCTCGATCTTGTCGAGGATCTCGCGCTGCACGGGCTCCATGCGCAGCATCCGGTTGATGCATTCGAGGGCGAAGTCCTCCGGCAGGGAGGCCAGCACGCGGGCTGCGTGGTCCGGCTTGATCTTGGACAAAACCACCGCGACGGTCTGGGGATATTCGTTCTTCAGGTAGTTGGCGAGCACCTGCTCGTTCACGTTGCCGAGCTTGTCCCACATGGTGCGGCCGGCCGGGCCGCGGATGTCTTCCATCAGCGCTTCGACCTTGTCGGACGGCAGGAAGCTCTGCAGCAGGCGCTGGGTGGCGGAGTGGGAGCCGACGATGCCGCCGGCAGACGACAGCTGCTTCACGAACTCGATGATCAGCGCCTCGACGACACTGGCGTCCACGACGCCCAGGTTGGACATCGCCTGAGAGATCTCCTTGACCTCTTCATCGTCGAACAGGCGCAGCACCGCCTGGGCGTCGTCCGACAGCGACAGCACGATGACCGCCGCCTTCTGCGGTCCGCTGAGCTGGTTCATGCTCGTGACGGCGTCGGAGGCGCTGCGGGCGGCCATGCGTCAGGCGCGCTCCGACAGCCAGGTGCGCAGGATCTGCGCGGATTCGTCGGGGTGCTGCTCGATGACCTCCGCCACACGCTTCACCGAGGTGGCGTTTACCTGGCCGTTGATGCGCGCGATGTCGAGCGTGCTCTCCACCATGCTCATGCCCGCCGGCGCGGGCAGGGCCCCGGCGAGCGGCGGCGGCGGCAGGGAGCCGCCTGCACCGCCTGCGCCGGCCATGGCGCCTGCGCCGCCCGGCCCCGTCAGCAGCCCGCCGGCGGCGGCGCTGCCGGGGGGCGCGATCATGCCGGCCACCAGCGGGCGCAGCACGAAGAAGATCACCGCGATGCTGGCGATCAGCGCAGCGAGGATCTCGACGCCGCGCATGATGTCGTCCTTGCCGAAGGAGAACATCGAGGGCTTGCCGCTCTCGGCGCCCTCCACCGCCGCGCGGGCGAACTTGAGGTTGACCACCTCCACCTTGTCGCCGCGCGCTTCGTCGAAGCCGACGGCGGACTTCACGAGCGCGGTGATCCGCTCCAGCTCCTGGGGATCGCGCGCGGCCCATGCTGCGGGCTGGCCTTCGGCGCCCGGGGTGGTGACGCCGTCCACCGCGACCGCCACGGAGAGCCGCTTGATGCGGCCGCCCTCGATGATCTCGGTCTTGGTGGTGTTGGAGATCTCGTAGCGGACTTTCTCTTCCGTGCGCTCGGACTCGTCGCCGCCGCCCGATGCATTTTCGCCCGCCCCGTCGGGCAGGTTGCGGGTGGCGCTTGCGCCGCCGCCGCCGGTGGCTGCGCCCTTGGTGGACTCCTCGGTGGAGTTCGTCTCCCGCACCACGCGGCCCTCGGGGTCGAAGGTCTGCGAGGTCTGGGTGACGCGGTTGAAGTCCACGTCCGCGCTTACCTGCACGCGGGCGGCGCCGGGCCCCACGACGCTTTCCACGATGTTCTGGACTTCCTTGCGCAAGCGTTCCTCGAGGCCCGCCTTGCGCTCGTCCATGGCTTCGGCGCCAGCGGCGCCGGAGGAATCGTCCTCCGCGGCGGCGAGCAGGCGGCCGTCGTCGTCGGCGATGGTGACGCGGTTGACGGCGAGCCCCGGCACCGCGCTGGCCACCAGGTTGCGCACGGCGCGCACCTGGCCGGCGGAGAGCGCGCCGCCGGCGACAGTGAGCACGATGGAGGCGGTGGGCTGGTCGCGCTCCTGCGCGAAGAGCTGCTTCTCCGGCAAGACAAGATGCACGCGGGCGCGCTCCACCCCGTGGATGGAGGCGATGGTGCGGGCGAGTTCGCCTTCCAGCGCGCGCAGGCGGTTGATGTTCTGCTGGAACTGGGTGGCGCCCAGCGCATCCTGCCGATCGAAGATCTCGTAGCCCACGGAGCCGCGCGAGGGCAGGCCATCCTCCGACAGCATCAGCCGCGCCGAGAGCACCTTGGAGCGGGGCACCATGATCGTGGTCCCGTCGCCCTTCAGCTCGTAGGGGATGTTGGCGGCGTCGAGGCGCGAGGAGATCTCGCCCGCTTCCGACAGCTCCACCCCGGAGAACAGCAGCGCCTTCTCCTCGCCGCCCACGCGGAAGACGAGTGCGAAGACGGCGGCCGCGACGATGGCGGTGACCCCGAGCGCTGCGAACAGGCGCATGGGGCCGAGTTTCATGAGGGCGTCGGTGAATGCGTTCACGGGCGGGCGCCAGAATCCTGCGGGCGCGACACAAGCATCGCGCTAGGCAGAAATTGCCGGTCGCCGTGAAAACATGGTTAAGACGCTGCAAGTCTTTTGCGGCGGGCGGGGCGCGGTGCGGGGTGGCGAACAGGCAAGTGTGTGTCACTGGCGGGCGTGTGCGTCCGCCGATGCGGTTTCAAGGAGCCCGCCCGGGACAACCCCAGGCGGGAGGCGGGGCGCAGGACGGCGCCGGCAGGCCGGCGAAAAGCCGGCGGGAATGGCGCTGACCTGCGCCCCGTCGAAGCGGACCGTTTTTCCCGGACACCGGCCACGGGCGTTTTTCGTGGCTTGCCAGGCCGACCCGCCAGCGTCTGTCGCCCCCGACGGGGACGCCTCAGCGCCGCAGGTTAGCGCCTGCCGTGTTTCCCGGTGCGGCGTGCACGGTAGGCCCGGAGCCTCCATGGAATACCCGCGGTTTGCGACCCCGCAGGACAGGACCACGCCGGCCCGCCGCCGACCGCCTCAGAGTCCGGAGCTCACGGGCCCTCCCTTGGTCGACGGGGCGAGGATATACAGGAAAATTGTCCGCATGCAAGGACTAATTGCAATTTTTTTTCCCAGCCCGCGGGGGAAGTCCCGGCGCAGCCGGGGATGGGCGCGCGCGCCCCGCGCGCCACTTTCCCCGCGCTGCGGGGGAAGGCAGGCCGCCCAATGCTGAACAGCCGAACCGCGCCGATGAACGCGTGGTTGAATACGCGGCCGCACTTACTCGGTGCGTCCCGTATTCCTGAACATTGAATCACCCGTGGCCCGTCGCCGGTGCGTTGCGCGTCCGCCAAAGAGAGTAGAGCACGCCGCCGCCGATCAGCGACATGGTGATGGCGAGCGACCACATCGCGGGGAACTTGCCGCCCGGGAAAAGATCACCGAGGAAGATCTTCGAACCGATGAACACCAGTGTCATCGCCAGAGCATACTTCAGGTACTTGAAGCGGTGCACCATCGCGGCGAGCGCGAAGAACAGGGCGCGAAGGCCCAGGATCGCAAAGATGTTGGACGTGTAGACGATGTAGGGATCGCTGGTGATCGCAAATATTGCCGGCACGCTGTCGATGGCGAAGATAAGGTCCACAATCTCGACGAAAAACAGCGCCAGCAGCAGCGGCGTGGCAAACCACCGGAGCTTGCCCGTCTGGGGGTCCGGCAACTGCACGCGGAACCTGCTGCCGTGCAGCGTGGGCGTGACGTTCATCCAGCCTTTCAACCAAATGAGCACCTTATTCTTGCTCATGTCGGGGTCAGCGTCGCCCTTCCGCAGCATGAGCAGCCCGGTGAGCACGAGAAACGCGCCGAAGACGTAGAGCACCCACGAGAACTGACTCACGAGCGCCGCGCCGAGCCCGATCATAAGCGCGCGCAGGACGATCACGCCGATGATGCCCCAGAACAGCACGCGGTGCTGGTACATCCGCGGAATGGCGAGATAGGTGAACACAAGCGAGATGACAAAGACGTTGTCCAGCGCCAGCGTCTTCTCGACTGCAAATCCCGTGAGGTAAAGCTGAACCGCCATCCACGCCCGCTCGACGCCGGTGACGGCGAGCAACTGGGGATCGATCGAGGCGGTGGCGTACTCGTTGTTGTAGAGATGCCAGACCACGACAGCGAAGCCTAGGCCGATGGCGATATAGAGCGCCGAGAGCCTGAGCGACTCCGCCACGCCGATCTCGTGGTCGTTCTTGTTCACAACGCCCAGGTCGAAGGCGAGCAGGGCGGCGACGGTCCCGACGAATGCAAGCCAGATCCACGTTTCCTTGCCAAGGAACTCGTGAGTGAGGAACGAGGCGAGGAAGTCCATGGCGTCCTTGGGGGCGTCTTGCGGTAGAACTGTATGAGGTTGGTTGAATCCCGTGTGGGCGCCGCCGCGCTGGTTGGCGGCGCCCGTTCATGCGGGTGTCGGGACCGTCAGAACTCGAATAGATCCAACAGGCGCGACTTGCGACGTCCATCGCCGCCATGGTGGCGGTCGCCGGCGTCGTCTTCATCAAAGTGCCGATGCGCGTTGCGCGGTTGCACACGGTCGCTCGGAGGCCCGGGCATGTCTTGCGCCCGCGCTTCTTCCGCCACGAATGCGATCAACTTCTCAAGCTCGCCTTTGTCGAGCCAGACGCCCCCTGTCGAGGGGCACACGTCGAACTCGATGCCATAGCGCACGATCTGGCGCATGGGCAGGCCGTCGATGGGGGACTGGATCAGGGGCATGTCGCTTCTCCAATCAAGACTTGCGGCTTCGGGCGCGCAGGCGGCGGCGGCGCTCGCCGACGTTTGCCTGCCTGGGTCCATCAATGACGGTTGCTGCGTGTGCCGAGAGGCGTGCAAGCCGGTCCTTCAAGAGAAGTCGCACCTTCTTGAGTTGTGCGAGGCGCAGCGATTCAGGATTGGCGCTTGCGCGCTCGGCTTCGATCGCGCGCTGAACCTGGACGCGGCGATGGATCAGGGACTGGATATGTCGGTCAGACATGACGCTCCTCTCTTTTGATGTTGCGAGAGCGGCGTTGCAGACTTCGGAGATATCAAAAGCCGAGCCGACACCGGGATGCTCCCGATGCGGTCCGACATCACATGGAAAGCCGTTCGGCTTTGCGTGTCAGAGGGGCCCGGCCCGCACCCCACGGATTTGGCGAACGATCTGCGCCGTTCAAGACCGTCGTCAGGGAAGGAAGGTGCGATAACGCAAGTGTTATCCGTGCGCGGGGTGGGGCCCGAATTATCGGAGGCACCGACACTCCGGCGGCTATCTCGGATGCCGGCCGCCTGCAACCCCGGGACCATCTCGCGGCGCAGGGAACATTTCTGCCGGCGAAAGGTTGATGAGATAGCAACCAAGGACGCGCGCCATGAAGCTCACCGCCACGAAGACCGCCATGATCGTTCTGTTTGCGCTCGCGGCGCCGATGGCGACGGGGGGCTGCGTCCTGCTCGCGGGGGCGGCGGCGGTGGACTACTTCGTGGACGACAACGACGTCTGCAACGGCCGCAACGACGTGGGTGTGCTCGACAGCGATTGCCGCGACAGCAACACCAAGCAGTAGGCGCGCTCAATTCTTGAGGGTTGGCACGCCAAAAGGCCGGGCATCGCCGCCCGGCCTTTTAACGGTTTGGGCCGTTTAACGTCTTCAGGTCTCGCCGACCCGGTAGTGCTGGATGCGCGTGGTGCGCAGGCCCGGCAGGCCGTGGCGCTCGATCGACTTTCTCCAGCCGTCGAACTCCTCGACCGTGAGGCTGTAGCGCTTGCACGCATCCTCCAGCGACAGCAGTCCGCCGCGCACGGCGGCGACCACTTCCGCCTTGCGGCGGATGACCCAGCGCGTGGTTTGCGCGGGGGGCAGATCGTCCAAGGTGATCGGGTTGCCATCCGGCCCCATGACCACCCCTTCATAGCGGCGTTGCTTCTGCATCGCGCCTACTCCTTGGGTTAGTTGAGCCGTTGTACACAGCGGGCATGAATATCCAGCTAAAAGCCGGAGTTAAACCAGATTAAGAAGGCGTTTCATTTTGAAACGAACGCCGGGTTATCACGCCCGGCGCTCGTTATACTTTTGATTACCTCTTAATACGGAGCAACTCTTCCAGCATTTCATCGGCGGTGGTGATGATCTTGGACGAGGCGGAGTACGCCCGCTGGGTCGTGATCATGCTGGTGAATTCCTGGGCGAGGTCCACGTTGGACGCCTCCAGCACCGTGCTCTCGATGGTGCCCGCGCCGGCGGAGCTGGGCGCGTTGATGTTGTAGAGGCCGCTCTCCAGCGTGGTGCGGAAGATGCCGCCGCGGTCCGGCAGGAGGCCGTTGGCGTTCAGGAAGGTGGCCAGCGGGATCTGGTAGAGCGCGCGCGAGCGGCCGTTGGAGAACTGCGCCGTCAGGTAGCCGTCCTCCTCCACCACAAGCCCCGCGAGATCGCCCGGCGGCACGCCGTCGGCCACCACCGTGGTGACGCCGAAGCTGGTGGCGAACTGGGAGAGGCTGTCGCGCAGGTTGAAGGCCACGTTCTGGGTGGCGGCGCCGGTCGCGGCCGCCCAGGGGATGGGGAAGGCGTTGGCCAGCGATCCGGTGATGCCGCCCGTGGTCGCCACCGCGCCGGAGGAGTTGAACGTCACTGTGCCTTCGGCGACGCGCCCGCCCGCGGTGCCCACCAGCGATGCGGGACGGGTGTACACCTCCACCTGCCACACGTTGGGCGCGGTCTTCAGGAAGCCGATCGCCAGCGTGCGCGGCGCGCCGAGGCTGTCGACGACCTCGATGCTGCTCTCGAAGTGCGGCGCGATGACGTTGTTGGCGAGATCGCCCACATCGTAGGGCTGCGGGACGGAGGCGTACTCCGTCTGCGTGGAGTTGAGGTTGGCGGTGAGCGTCACCGAGGAGGTGGGCTCCGCGCTCGACACCACATCCGCCACGTTGATCGGCGCCAGCGTCGACAGGCTCGTGGGGCTCGACGCCACCGATCCGTCGGCCGCGATCGGCCAGCCCTGCAGGTAGAAGCCCTGCGCGTTCTTCAGGAAGCCCGCCGAGTCCACGGAGAAGGAGCCGGAGCGCGTGAACGCCACGCTGCCGCCGTTGGTCAGCGCGTTGGAGTTCTCCGACACCACGAAGAAGCCGTCGCCGGCGATGGCGAGGTCGGTGCTGGACCGCGACTGCTCCAGCGAGCCCTGCAGGTCGATGAGGCGGCGCGTGGACGACAGCACGCCGCCGGCGTTGTAGGTGGTGCCCTGCGTCTGGCTGTTCAGCAGCGCGGTGAAGTCCGTGACGCCGCGCTTGTAGCCGACGGTGTTCAGGTTGGCGATGTTGTCCGAGATGACGGCCATCGCGCTGGCGTTGGCGGCAAGCGCCGAAACGCCCGACCGCATGGCGGTGTAGATACTCATGGGTCTTGCTCCGGGTCAGTTCCTGATGGTGAGGATGGAATCGAACGCGCGCTGGCCGCTCGCGGTCATGAGGTTGGGCGTGCCGCCGGCGAAATCGATGCCGGTGATCTTCTCGCTGACGTTGACGGTGGGCGTGATCGTGGCGCCGTCGGAGTCGGTCGCCGCGATCGCCAGCCTGTAGGCGCCGTCCGCGTACGCGCGGCCTGTGGCGTCCTTGCCGTCCCACGTGAACGTCTGGCCGCCGGAGGCGGCGGGCGCCGTGGTTTTGAACACCTCCTTGCCGGCGGCGTCGCGCACCGAAAGCGTCACCTGCCCGGAGGCGCCGGTCACGTCGTAGGCCCAGGTGGCGGCGCCCCCGGACAGGGCGGTGACGTCGCTGTCGAGCACGGCGTTCTTGCCGATGTAGGCCACGGCGGCGGCGCCGCTGGAGGCCGCGCTCTGGTCGAGCAGGACTTTCAGCCGGTCGTTCGTCTCGATCTGCTGCTCCACCTGGCTGTACTGCACCAGCTGCTGCGTGAAGGCCGCGGAATCCACGGGATTGAGCGGATCCTGGTTGGACAGCTGCGCGGTGAGCAGCGTCAGGAACGTGTCGAAGTTCTCCGACAGCTTGGCCCGCGAGAGCGATGTCGTCTCCGGCGTGGTGGCGAGTGCGTTGATGTCCATGGCGTCGCTCCTAGACCGTCACGTCGACGCGCACGCCGCGCCAGGCTTCAAGGCCGAAGGGCCGGCTTGCCGGTGTGGCGGCGTCGGCGATGGCGCCGGCGTCGCCGCTCGCCGCGCGCGTGGCCGCACCGTCGCCGGAGCCCTCCCTGTCGGCGAAGTCGTTGCGGCTGCCGGAGAGATCGAAGGAGAGGCCCCCGGAGGCCAGTTCAAGCCCCGCCGATTCCAGCGCCCGCTCCAGCTCCCGCGCCGAGCGCATGAGATCCGACAGCGTGGCCGGGTTTTCGGCCGCCACCACGGCGGTGACGCGGGCGTCGGCGCCCACGTCCAGCTTCACGTTCACGCGCCCGAGTTCGGCGGGATCGAGGCGCACCTCGATGCTGGTGGACTGGCCCTCGAAGCGCCGGATCACCTGCTGCGCCACCGTCTGCGCCACCGTGGGCGGACGGTGCACGGCGGACGCCGGCGCCTCCAGCGTGCGGCGCAGGTCGCCCGAAGCGGTCGCGATGTCGGTGAGCGCGGGTGCAGGCGGCGCCTGTTCCGTGCGCGGCGGGGCTGCTTGCGCCACGTTCGGAGTCGCAGCGGCGCCGGCGTCGGCGCGCGCCGTCTGCGGCGAGGCGGCAGGCGCGGCGGCGGTCGCTGTTGTTGTTTTCGTCTCGCCGCCGGACTCTGCGCCATCGCGCGCCGCGCGGCCGCGGCCGGAGGCGCGCAGGGGCTCGCCCGGCGCTTCCGCTTTCGCGCCGGCAATGGGCGCGGCGACGGTTTGTGCTGCGGCTTCCAATGCGCCAGTGGGCAAGGGTGCTGCGGGCGCGATCGGCGTTTGCGCGCCTTCGGCAGCCACAGGCCCGGCGGGGGCCGGCGCCGTTGCAGGCGCAGTCGCGGCAGGCGCAGCCGGCGCAAGGGCCGCCGGCGACAGGGCTGCGGCCTGCTGCGGCGTCAGGGAAAAATCGATGGCGGCCTGCGCGCCGTCGATGCGCACCACCACCGGCGCCGCCGGCGCCGAGAGCGAATAGCTCTGCGCGGCGCCTGCATCGTTGGCGGGCGTGTCGAGCGGCTCCTCTGCGGGCGGCGGCGCGGGCTTGCGCGCGGGCGGCCGCGCCTGCGTTTGCGGTTCAAGGTGTGCGGCGAAGGCTGCGGCGTCCTCGCGCGGCGCGTCGCTTGCGTTGTCGGCTGCGCTTGGCGTCGCCTGCGGTGTGATCAGCGCGATGGCTGCATCCATGGGTATGCGTTCCTCGACGTCCAGCGCAGCGATCGCACCGGGGCGGCCAAGCACATCGCAAGTCGCGCGCCATGTGCGCGCAGTACAGAAAACGCTTGTGCGCCAACGCATCTGCGCAATCGCGAAAGCACGCAACGGCACGAATGCACGGCAATTTCCGCACGGCGCCCGGCAGCAATTGCCGCCTGTGCGCCGCGCGCGCGCCGTGGCCCCATGCTTGCGATGTCTCTCCTCGCGGCGTGACGGCCGGTGCAGCTGCGCCGGCGCGATCGCTGCGATGGAAGTCTTGTCGGCCAAGGGCTTTGACGTGCTTCCGGCAGTCTGCGGGCGCCGTGGTCCTCACCGCCGCGCCCGGCACAAATTGCCGGTGTGGCGGTCAAGTTTGCCGACCGGGAGGCGTGGCATGTCAGGTATCGGGTCCATCTTCGGCAATGCGCTGACGGGGTTGCAGGCCAGTCAGGCCGCACTCACGGTGGTGTCGCAGAACATCGCCAACGCCAACACGCCCGGCTACGTGCGCGCCAGCCCGCAGTTCAGCCCGCAGGTGATCGCCGGCGCGGGCGCGGGCGTGAACGTGGAGGCCATCACCCGCGCTGCAGACCGCTTTCTCGCGGAGGCGCAACGCACCTCGGCGGCCACGCAGGGCGCCGTCTCGGCGCGCGCCGAATTGCTGGACCGCGCGCAGCTCGCCTTCGGCGATCCCAACGGCGCCCAGACCCTGTTCACGGCCATCGACGACGTGTTCAGCGCCTTCCTCACCATCGCGCAGGATCCCACCTCCAGCGTCTCGCGCAACGCCGCGGTCGCCGCGATCGGCGATCTGCTCAACGAGTTCTCGCGCACCGCGCAATCCATCGAGGCCCTGCGGCTGGAGGCCGACCAGCGCCTGGGCGAGGCGGTGACGGAGGCCGACGGCCTGCTCGGGCGGATTGCTGCGCTCAATGCGGAGGTGGGTCTCACGCGCCAGGGGGGCGGGGATTCCACCACCGTGGAGAACGCGCGTGACCAGCTGATCGACCGGCTGTCGGCGCTGATCGACGTGCGCAGCACGCCGCAGCCGAACGGCGTGGTGGAGCTGCGCACCAACAACGGCGCGCTGCTCGTCGGCACGGCCGCGGCGCGTCTTTCCTACGACAACACCGCCAGCGCCTACGGCGTGCCGGGGTCGATCACGATCAATGCGGGCCTGCCCACCGAGGCGCAGTTCGATCCCGCTGTCGGCAACGGCAAGATCGCCGGGCTGATCGCCGCGCGCGACGTCGACCTGCCGCAGCTGGGCGATGCGCTGGCCAACCTCGCGGCCGTCACGGCCGACGCCCTCAACGCCGTGCACGCCACCACCGCCGGCGCGCCGCCCGCCTCCACGCTGACAGGGCGCCAGACAGGGTTGCTG
This sequence comes from Alphaproteobacteria bacterium, assembly GCA_027488965.1. Classification (GTDB taxonomy): domain Bacteria; phylum Pseudomonadota; class Alphaproteobacteria; order Caulobacterales; family Aquidulcibacteraceae; genus VFBF01. The sequence goes on along the minus strand of JAIYAO010000111.1, from coordinate 24,034 downwards.
GCGACGGACTCGCTGAACTTCTCGGGCGCAGCGGTCATCGGCGTCGTCGACGGCGGCGGCGCGTTGGTGCGCCGCATCACCATCGATTTCGACAACGACCAGATCGTCACCGAAAACCCCGCCGATACGCGCAGCTTCACCGATTCCGTGGGCAACCTCGCCACGCGTCTCAACGAAGTGCTGCAGCTGGCGCCGGCGCAGGGCGCCGCCAGCTTCGTGAACGGGGTGCTGACGGTGTCGGGCGGCGCGGGCCTCGTGCTGGGCGATGTGGCGGGCGACGAAAGCGCGCGCGCGGGCCGCACGTTCGCGCACTTCTTCGGCCTCAACGATCTCGTGCGCGCGCCGGCGCCGGTGTTCTACGAGGCGGGCGTGGCGGCGGCGGACCTGCACGGCCTCGTGACGGGCGGCGCGCTCGATTTCGAGATCACCGACGCCAACGGCCGGGTGATCGCTGCGCCCAGCGTCGTCGCCGCCGGCACGACGTGGACCAACTATCTCGCGGCCCTCAACGATGCCACCACCGGGATCGGCCAGTACGCCACCGCCGCCTTCGACGCCAACGGCCGCCTGACGCTGACGCCGCGGGCGGGCTACACGGTGGACATCACCGCCGATTCCACGGCGCGCGGCGCCACCGACGTGTCGGTGTCCGAGCTGTTCGGCCTGGCGCGCACCGCCACCGCTACGCGCGCGCTGGGCCTTGCCGTCAACAGCGCGATCACAGCCTCGCCTGCGAAGCTCGGCGTCGGCAAGCCGGATCTCGGGGCCGCCATCGGCGCGCGCATCGTGGAGGCGGGCGACACCCGGGGCGCGCAGGCGCTGGCCGCGGCCCGCGACACGGCACGCAGCTTCCTTGCCGCCGGCAACCTGTCCGCACAGACCACGACGCTGTCGCTCTACGCCTCGCGCATCGCCGGCGAGGCAGGGCGCGCCGCCGAACAGGCCGCCAAGGCCCAGACGGGCGCTGAAGCGGTGTTCGCGGCGGCGACGGAGCGGCGGTCGCAGACCGAAGGCGTCAGCCTCGACGACGAGCTCGTGAAGATGACCCAGTTCCAGCAGTCGTATGCGGCTGCATCGCGTGTGATCCAGGCTGCACGCGAGATGTTCGATATCCTGGTCAACATGGCATGAGGCGCTGACCCATGAAGCCGATCCCGTCCTTTCTCGTCGCCAACCAGGCGCGGACCGATCTCGCGCGCATCAATGCGGAGCTGTACGACCTGCAGCGGCAGACGGCGTCCGGCAACAAGGCCGCGGACCTGAAGGGCTACGGCCAGGAGGCCGGGCGCATCGTCAGCGCGCGCGCCGCCATCGCCCAGAGCACGGCGCGCGTCGACGCCGCCGGGCGGATCGCCGCCCGTCTCGACATCCAGGATGTGGCGCTGCAGCAGGCGGCGGCGTCGGCGGCGCAACTGAAGCAGGACATCTTCACCGCGCTGTCCTCCGGCGACGCGAGCTTCCTGTCGGCGCAGCTGGAGGCGGCGTTCCGCCAGGCCACCGAGGCGCTCAACACCACCTACGAGGGCATACCGCTGTTCTCGGGCGACCGGCGCGACGCAGCGCCCGTGCAGGCCAGCAACCTCAACGATCTGGCCGGCGAGCTGGACGCGGGGACGCTGTTTGCGGAGTCCACGCGGACGGCCACCATCGATCTCGGCGCCGGCGCTGTGTTCGAAGTGGCGCCGAAGGCGTCGGCGGCGTCGAGCCAGCTCTATCACGCCTTCCGCGATCTCTACGCCTTCCTGCAGGCCGGCGTGGACACGCCGATCACAGGCGCCCAGCGCAATGCGCTCAACGACATCGCCACCACCCTGGACGGCGGCCACCGGCAGGTGCTGGAGGCGCAGGGGATCAACGGCAACACGCAGAAGAACCTCGAGCGCACGGTCACCCGCCTCACCGCCCACGCCGACCTGCTCTCCAGCCATCTGGCGAAGGTGGCCGAGTCCGACCTCGCGGAGGTGGCCATGCGGCTTTCGGCGGCGCAGACGCAGTATCAGGCGGCGGCCAGCGTGTTTTCCCAGATCAAGGACCTGTCGCTGGTGAACTTTCTCGACTGACGCGGGGCGCTGAGGTATCGAACGCGCCATCGCGCCGGGCCTTGACCCCGGTGGGAGGAAGGCCATGACCCTGCACGACACTCCCGCGCCCACCGGCGCGCCCACCCTCAATTCCCTCTCCCTCAACTCATTGGCCCTCAACTCGTTGGGCTTCGCCAAGCCGCCGGGGGAAACCCGCGTGGTGGCCGCCATGTCCGGCGGGGTCGATTCCTCGGTCGTCGCCGCGCTGCTGAAGCGCGACGGCTACGACGTGATCGGCGTGACGCTGCAGCTCTACGATCACGGCGCGGCGGTGAACAAGCCGGGCGCATGCTGCGCGGGGCAGGACATCCACGATGCGCGCCGCGTGGCCGACAGGCTCGGCATTCCGCACTACGTGCTCGACTACGAAAGCCGCTTCCGCGACGCGGTGATGGACGATTTCGCCGACAGCTACCTCGCCGGCGAGACGCCGATCCCATGCGTGAAGTGCAACCAGAACGTCAAGTTCAAGGACCTGCTCGCGCTGGCGCGCGATCTCGGCGCGGACTGCATGGCGACCGGGCATTATGTCCAGCGCGTGATGGGGCCTGCGGGGCCGGAGCTGCACCGCGCGCACGATCCCGCACGCGACCAGAGCTACTTCCTGTTCGCCACCACCCGCGCGCAGCTCGACTACCTGCGTTTTCCGCTGGGCGGGATGCCGAAGAGCGATACGCGCGCGCTGGCCGCAGAGTTTGGCCTCGAAGTGGCCGACAAGCCGGACAGCCAGGACATCTGCTTCGTGCCGAGCGGCAAGTATGCCGATGTCGTCGCCAAACTGCGCCCCGGCGCCATCGATCCCGGCGACATCGTCCACGTGGATGGCCGCGTGATGGGCCGCCATGACGGCGTGATCCATTTCACAGTCGGCCAGCGGCGGGGGCTTGGCGTCGCGACCGGCGAGCCGCTGTTCGTGGTGAAGCTGGATGCGGAGAACCGGCGCGTGATCGTCGGCCCGCGCGAGGCGCTGGCGGTGAAGCGGTTTGCGCTGCGCGAGGTGAACTGGATCGGGGAGACGCTCGACCGTGAGGATGACCTCCACGGCCGCCGCGTGCTGGTGCGCGTGCGCTCCACGCGCCCGCCCGTGCCGGGCACGCTCGATACGCGGGCGGGCTGGTTCGTCGATCTCGATGCGGCAGAAGAGGGCGTGGCGCCGGGGCAGGCGGCGGTGTTCTACGATGCGGATGCGCCGGCCCGCGTGCTGGGCGGGGGATGGATTGCGCGGACGGGTTCGTAGAGGGTGTTTTGTAGGGTGCATTAGCGCAAGGCGCGTAATGCACCGTGAGGCGCTGAACGAACGAGGTGCATTACGGCCTTCGGCCTAATGCACCCTACGATCAGTGAGATGCTTCATGCACCCGCGCCTCCCACGGTCGCAGCGCATCATGCGCGAACGGCCCCGCGTAGTTGGATAACATCACCGAATCGTCGGGTAGCGTCACGCGCGCGTCGGCGCCGCGCAGGTTGAGCGCCACCGTCGCGGTGCGTCCCTCGAAGGTGCGCGTGTAGATGAACACGTCGCGGTCATCGGGCGCCAGGTCCTCGAACGCGCCGAAGATCCAGAGCGGGTCGCTCTTGCGCAGGGCGATCAGCGCTTTCGTGAAGGCGAGGATGCTGTCGGGGTCGCCCGCCTGCGCTGCGGCGTTGAGCGTTGCATGGTTCGGGTTCACCGGCAGCCAGGGTTTCACGTCCGAGAAGCCTGAGTGCGCGCCGTCGTTCCACTGGAACGGTGTGCGCGCGTGATCGCGGGTCATGGCGAGGGCTGCGGCGAAGGCGGCGTCGTGGTCGGCGCCGGCTTCGCGCTTGAGGCGGTAGGTGGTCTTGGCCCAGACGTCGTCGAGATCGTCGTAGGACGTAAACGGGCAGTTGGTCATGCCCAGCTCGTCGCCCTGGTACACGAACGGCGTGGCCCGTTGCGTCAGCACCAGCGTGAGCAGCGCCTTCGCGCTCTCCTTCCAGTACCGGCCCTCGTCGCCGAAGCGCGAGACGATGCGGCCGAGATCGTGGTTCGAGACCACGACGCTGTTCCAGCCGTCGGCGCCGATGCCGCGGTCCCAGTCGGTGAAGATCTTCTTGAACGGGCGCCGGTCCCAGTCCCCGCCGGTGACGGGGTTCATGGCCACGAGGTCGAAATGGTAGATCATGTCCAGCATCGGGTCAGCGGGATCGACGAGCTTGGCCGCGCGCGCGGGATCGACGCCGGGCGCCTCCCCGATGGCGACGCAGTCGTAGTGGGCAAACACCTCGCGGCGCATCTCGCGGAGGAATTCGTGCAGGCGGGGCCCGCCGGCGATGTGGCGGTAGAGGGGGGCGGGGCGTGGGTCGGCCACGTCGCGCAGGTCCGGCTCTTTCGAGATCACTGTCACCACGTCGAGCCGGAAGCCGCCGACGCCGCGGTCGAGCCAGAAGCGCATGGACTCGTGGATCGCTGCGCGCACCGCCGGGCTTTCCCAGTTTAGGTCCGCCTGGGATTTGTCGAACAGGTGGAGGTAGAACTGGTCGTCGCCGTCCGGCTTCGTCCACGACGGGCCGCCGAAGATCGAGCGCCAGTTGTTGGGCGCGGCGCCGCAGCGCCCGTCGCGCCACCAGTACCAGTCGCGCTTGTCGCCGCCGGCCAGCGCGTTCTGGAACCAGGGATGGGCCGTCGACGTGTGGTTGAGCGCGATGTCGAGCAGGATGCGGATGCCGCGCTTCTTCGCTTCCGCGATCAGCTCGTCAGCGTCGTCCATCGTGCCGAACAGCGGGTTGACGCTCGTGTAGTCCGAGGTGTCGTAGCCGTTGTCGATCATCGGCGAGGCGAAGATGGGCGAAAGCCAAAGCACGCCCACGCCGAGATCGGCCAGGTAGGGCAGCCGGTCGGTGATCCCGCGGATGTCGCCGACGCCGTCGCCGGTCACGTCGCGGAAGGATTTGGGGTAGATCTGGTAAACGACGGCGCGTTTCCACCAGTCGGCGCGGGGGGGATGAGTCATTGAAGAATGGTGACACACAAAGACCGCGCGAGTCACCCTGGGGCTCTCTCTCTCTCTCTCTCTCTCTCTCTACCCACCCTCAGGTCGCAAACTCTTCACGGAACCCAACGTTGCAACGAACATCCTCTACGATAGACTGTTCGCCCGTAGTCCGTTCTGGAGGGTGAAGATGCTTAGAGGGGCGGTTAGTGTGATGGTCACATTGGGGGCGCTGACGATTTCGCAACCATCTTTCGCACAGAGTGCCTGTGATCAGGCAGCCCGGCGGGCGGCAAGTGCTTGGGATCGGGTCGTTGAGTTGCGGCAAAGAAATCCCGCCCACTACGCGCTGTTCAACAACTGCATGCGTGGGGACGTCGACAACATCTCAACTTGCATGTTTCAGACGTGTTTGTTGAGCGGTCTCGCGAATGATCGTGCGTGTTTAGACTTTACAGTTACCCTTGGAGTTGCTCTGACGGATGTAGAGCAGTCGAAGAAGGGATGGTCGCAGGGTGGATGTGGTCCGGTGCAGGCGCTTGCCAAACGCATGCTTTCCCACTCGCGGTACCCAAACGCTCGTTGAAACGGTGACAGTCATCATTTCCCGGCCCAAGCCGGTGCCACACACTCAGTGTGTGGCACCCTGCGTGCGCCCCCCCCCTCAAAACTCCACGTCCAGCTCCTCCAGATCGTCCGGCTCCTTGAGCGCAGCCTCCGTCCATTCCTGCATCAGCGGCCAGCGGGCGATGGTGCGGCAGTAGGCGTCGCACACGCGGTCGAGCTGGACGTCGTAGGTGATGAAGCGGGCGGCGACGGGGGCGAACATCGCGTCGGCCATGCTCATGTGGCCGAACAGCCAGGGGCCGCCGTACTCTTCCAGGCACTCGCGCCAGATGGTGCAGATGCGCTCGATGTCGGGCCGCGCGCCGGCGAACACCTTGTAGCCGGGATGGCGCGCCTTGATGTTCATGGGCATCGCCGCGCGCATGTTGGCGAAGCCTGAGTGCATCTCCCCGCAGATGCTGCGGCAGTGGGCGCGGGCGCGCAGCTCTGTGGGCAACAGCCCGGCCTCGGGGTGCGTCTCGGCGAGGTATTCCGCGATGGCGAGGGTGTCCCACACCTTTACCTCCCCGGTCTCCAGCCGCGGCACGAGGAAGGAGGGCGACAGCAGCAGCAGCTCCGCGCGCGCATCGTCGGCCGAGACGGCGACCTCCTTGAACGCGATCCCCGCCATCCGGCACAGAAGCCACCCCCGGAGCGACCAGGACCCGTAGTTCTTGCTCGCGATCGTCAGCGTCGCCGCCGCCATGGCCATTCCCGCCTCTTTTTGCATCGCCCGAGGGCCCAGCGCCGCTTTCGGGCCCCTTTGACGCTGCGACAGAAGACGTACGCTCGCGGCCTCCTGTCAAACGTCCTATGGTGGGTGTGACACCCAAGGGGCGGACGACGGCGTGCTGTACCAGTCCTATCAGGCCCAGGCCGACCTTCTGCTGCCTTTGCGGGCAATGGCGCGCGCGGCGCAGGCGGCGTTCGGGTGGGTGAACGGGGCGCCGGAGCACGCGCTGCTGCGGCGGATGACGGCGTCGTGGGAGCTGCTCGGGCGGTTTGCGCTGACGCACACGCGGCCGGACTACGCCATCGGCAGCGTCGCCTCTGGGGGCCGGTCCGTGGCGGTCACGGAGGAGGCCGCCCTCGTCACGCCGTTCGGCACGCTGCTGCACTTCGCCAAGGAGGTGGATGTGCCCCAGCCGCGGGTGCTGCTGGTGGCGCCGCTGTCGGGCCATTTCTCCACGCTGCTGCGCAACACCGCAGAGACGATGCTGCAGGACCACGACGTCTACATCACCGATTGGCACAACGCGCGCGACGTGCCGGTGACGGCGGGCGCGTTCCACTTTGCCGACTACATCGACCACGTGGTGAAGTTTCTGGAGCACATGGGGCCGGGCGCGCACGTGGTGGCGGTGTGCCAGCCGTGCGTGCAGGTGCTGGCGGCGGTGGCGCTGATGACGGCGCAGAAGCATCCGTGCCAGCCGCTGTCGATGACGCTGATGGGCGGGCCCATCGACGTGCGCCAGTCGCCCACCACGGTGAATGCGCTGGCGTTCGATCATCCCATCGCGTGGTTTGAGCAGAACCTGATCGCCACCGTGCCGATGCGCTATCGCGGGGCGGGGCGGCGCGTGTATCCGGGATTCGTGCAGCTCAACGCGTTCATGCAGATGAACATGGAGCGCCATGTCACAGCGCACAAGAACCTCTACAACGCGCTCGCCGACGGCGACCACGAGACGGCCGAACGGATCAAGGCCTTCTACGACGAGTACTTCGCCGTGCTCGACCTGCCGGCGGAGTTCTACATCGAGACGGTGCGCCTCGTGTTCCAGGAAGCGCTGCTGGCGAAGGGCGAACTCACCCACCGTGGCGAAGCGGTCGATCCCTCGAAAATCCGCCGCACAGCGCTGCTCACCGTGGAGGGCGAACGCGACGACGTCTGCGCGCTGGGCCAGACGGCGGCCGCACATGATCTCTGCACGGGCCTCAAGCCCTACATGAAGAAGCATCACATGCAGGTGGGCGTCGGCCACTACGGCCTGTTCAGCGGCAAGCGCTGGGACAGCCAGATCTACCCCATCGTGCGCAACCTGATCCTGAGCATGGAAGCGTAGCCAGCTCGGTGACACACACTTAAGTGTGTGTCACCGTCGGGGAATGTCCGACGCAGAGACCCGCGCCCGCCAGTTCATCCACGCCCTTGCGCACCCGCGCCGGCGCGCGCGCCCGCGCACGGCGCCGGCGTTCGCGGACGCCGAGCACCGCATGATCGACGGCGTCGCCGCCTGGCGGCTGGCGGAGGGTCCCGCGGTGCTGCTGGTGCACGGCTGGGAGGACGATCACAGCCTGTGGACGCCGCTGATCGACCAGCTCGCGCAGATCGGCCGCGCCGTGGTGGCGCTCGACCTGCCGGGGCACGGGTTCTCGGAAGGCGACCGTTCGCCATTGCTGCTGGCGGCGGAGAAGGTGGCCCGAGTCGCGGACGCGTTCGGCCCCGTGGACGCGGTGGTCGGGCACTCGTTCGGCTGTCCCGCCAGCGTCACCGCCATCGAGGAGCACGGCCTCGCGGCAGACCGCATCGTGCTGATCGGCGCCGCGCTGCACCAGCGCGGCCAGATCGAGCGCATCGCCGAGCGCAACGACATTCCGGGCGACGTGGTCGCCCAGATCTTCGCCACCTACGAGGCCGACGTCGGCCGCCCCGTGGACTGGTTCGACCTGCGCCGCGCAGCGCCGTCGATAACGGCGCGGGCGCTCATCCTGCACTCGGCCGACGACGATGCGTGCGACTACACCGGCGCGCAGGCGCTCGCGGACGTGTGGCCCGGCGCCGAACTCCTGATCACCGACGGCCTCGGTCACCGCATGATCTGCCAGACGCCGGCGATCATCGAACGCATCGTGGATTTCGTGGCTTAGTCGGGGCGCGACTATCGCCGGGCCGGTGACACGCACGGGAGTGTGTGTCACCCAATCCGTCATCGTCGAGGAGGAGCTCACAATGGAAAAAGACCCTGTCGTCATCGTCGGTTTCGCGCGCACGCCCATGGGCGGGCTGATGGGCGATCTCGGCGGATTTTCGGCCAATGAGCTCGGTGCGGTGGCGGTGAAGGCCGCGCTCGCGGATGCGAAGGTCAACGGCGACGACGTGGACTGGATCGTCATGGGCAACGTGCTGCCCGCGGGGCAGGGGCAGGCGCCGGCGCGGCAGGCGGGGCGCAAGGCCGGCCTGCCGAATTCGGTGGAGGCCACCACGCTCAACAAGATGTGCGGCTCCGGCATGCAGGCCGCGATCATGGGCCGCGCCGCGCTGATCTCGGGCGACGTGAACGTGGTGATCGCCGGCGGCATGGAGAGCATGTCCAACGCGCCGTTCCTGATGACGAAGCATCGCACCGGCCAGAAATACGGCCACGACAAGCTGTTCGATCACATGGCGCTCGATGGCCTGGAGGACGCCTACGAAGGCAAGCCCATGGGCGTCTATGCCGACATGATCGCGCAGGAATACCAGTTCACCCGCGAGGCGCAGGACGCCTACGCCATCGAGACGCTCGCGCGCGCGCAGAAGGCCACCGCCAGCGGTGCCTTCAGGCGCGAAATCACGCCGGTGACGATCAGGGGGCGGGACGGCGAGACTGAGCTGGATATCGACGAACTGCCGCGCAAGGCGAAGCCCGAAAAGATCCCCACGCTGAAGCCCGCGTTCACCAGGGACGGCACGGTGACGGCGGCGAATGCGTCCGCGATTTCCGATGGCGCCGCCGCACTCGTGCTCATGCGCCTGTCGCAAGCGGAGAAGCGCGGCCTCAAGCCGATCGCGAAGATCGTCGCCGCCGCGGCGCACGCGCACGCGCCGGCCTACTTCACCACCGCCCCGGTCCACGCCATGCGGAAGGCGCTCGACAAGGCGGGCTGGGGCGTGGGCGACGTCGACCTCTACGAGATCAACGAGGCGTTCGCCGTGGTGCCGATGATCGCCATGAAGGACCTCGGGATCTCGCACGACGTCCTCAACGTCAACGGCGGCGCGTGTGCGCTGGGCCACCCCATCGGCGCCAGCGGCGCGCGCATCATGGCCACGCTCATGGCGGCGCTGGAGGTGCGCGGCGCAAAGCGCGGCATGGCGAGCCTGTGCATCGGCGGCGGCGAAGCGACGGCGGTGGCGCTGGAGTTGATGTGACACGGCGCCAGGCGATGAGGACCGCCGGCGCCCTCGCCGGCGCAGTGTTCAGCCTTGCGCCGGCGGCGCGTGCTTGACCCACCGTACGCCGGCGAGGGCGCCGGTGGTCCTGTTGTGGCAGGTCTGCTCAACACTACTCCGCCGCAAGCTCCGTCGCGCGCTGCAGGTCCACCGCCACGATCTGGCTGACGCCGCGTTCCGCCATCGTCACGCCGAACAGCCGGTCCATCCGCGACATGGTGACGGGATTGTGCGTGATGGTGAGGAAGCGCGTGTCCGTAAGGCGGCGCATCTCGTCGAGCATGCGGCAGAAGCGGTCCACGTTGGCGTCGTCGAGCGGCGCATCCACCTCGTCGAGCACGCAGATGGGGGCGGGATTGGCGAGGAACACCGCGAAGATCAGCGCCGTCGCCGTCAGCGCCTGCTCGCCGCCGCTCATCAGCGACAGCGTCGACAGCCTCTTGCCCGGCGGGCACGCGAATATCTCAAGACCCGCCGCCAGCGGATCGTCCGATTCCGTCAGCCGCAGCTCCGCCTGACCGCCCTCGAACAGCGTGGCGAACAGTTGCGCGAAGTGGCCGTTGACGATCTCGAACGCCGCCATCAGCCGCTGCCGGCCTTCCGCGTTCAGCCGCCCGATCGCCTGCTTCAGCTTGAGAATGGCGCCGTCCACATCGGCGCGCTCCTTCTCCATGGAGGCCAACCGCGCCTCCACTTCCGCAAGTTCTTCCTCCGCGCGCAGGTTCACCGGCCCTGCCTGATCGCGCTCGCTGCGCAGCCGCTCAAGCTTGCGCTCGATGTCGGCCAGCGGCCCGCGCGCCAGCGCCTGCTCCATGAGCGCGCCGGCCTTCGCGGCAAGGTCGGGGGCGGCGCATCCGATCTGGTCTTGCGCCGCCGCTTCGATGGCGTGGAGCCGTTCGCGCGCGCTTGTCGTACGCGCCTCGGCGCCCGCACGGGCCTCGCGCTGTGTGGCGTGCGCCTGTTCGGTCGTGCGCGCGGCGATCTCGGCGTCGCGCGCCTGGCGCTCGGCCGCCGCGAGCGCATCGGCCGCTGCAGCACGCCGCCGCTCCGCCAGCGCGAACTGGTCCTGCACGGCGGCCAGCCGCAGCGCCGCCGCCGCGGGCGCATCTTTCGCCGCCGCCAGCGCTTTCGCTTCACGCACGCGGGCAGACGCGATGGCGTCCAGACGGGCCGTTGCGCCGTCGCGGCGTGCGCGCCAGTCCGCCTGCTCCGTGGCGATCGCCGTGCGCCGTTGCTGACGCGCCGCTTCCGCCCGCGCGAGCAACGACAGCGCGGCTTTCGCTTCGGCGGCGGCGGCGCGCGCGTGGCCTGCGGTTTCGCGCGCGCGCGCAAGCGCTGCCTCATCCACCGCTTGTGCTGCGCCGCGGGCCGTCTCGGCGCCGTCGCAGGCCGCTGCTGCTTCCGTCTTCTCGGTCTCCAGCGCCACCCGCTGGCGCGCGATCGCCTCGCGCCGCTCCGCCAGACGCCGCGCCTCGGCCAGTAACGCGTCGCGCGCGCCCGTGGCGCGCAGCACCAACGCCGCTGCGGTCGGCGCGGCGACCCGGGCGGTGCGGGCTGCGGTCTCGGCGTCGGCGCGCGCGGCGCGCGCTCTTGTGGCGGTCGCCTGCGCCGTCTCCGCCTTTGCGGCGGCCGTGGCCAGCTCCGCGCGCGCGGCGGTCAGACGGTTGCGGTGTTCGAGACGCACCGCGGCGGGAGAGGGCGCATCTGCGCTGCGCACGAAGCCGTCCCAGCGCCAGAGATCGCCCTCGCGCGACACAAGCCGTGCGCCGGCTGAAAGCGTCGACAACAGGCGGGGCCCATCCGCGCGCTCCACAAGGCCGCACAGCGACAATCGCGCGGAGAGCGCCTCCGGCGCGGTCACGTGCGGCGCCAGCGGGGCCACGCCCTTCGGCCACACCACCGTGCGCACCGTGGCCCCGGCCCAGCGCAGCGGCGCGTTCTCGTCGAGCGACGCCTCGATGTCGTCGCCCAGCGCTGCCGCCACCGCGCGTTCGAAGCCGGGCTCGGCGTCGATCTCCGCCAGCACGGGCGCGAAGGCGCCGCCTGCGGAGTCCGCGGCGAGCTTTTCCAGTGCGCGCACCTCGGCGGCGCGTTCGCTGCGCGCGGCGTCGGCGGTGCGGAAGCCGGTCTCGGCCTTCTGCCACGCAGCGTCGGCGTCCTTGGCTGCCCGCTCTGCGGCGTCCACCGCGCCGGCGGCGCGCTCTGCGGCGGCGATGGCGTCCGACAGGGCGGTTTCGGCGGCGGCGAGGCGGGCCTCGAGATCGGCAGGTCCGGCGGCGGCGGCTTCGTCACGCGCAAGGTCTGCCAGACGCGCTTCGGCGCGGGCGAGGCGCGCGCGGGCTTCGCGGGCGTTGGCCTCCAGCGTGGCGCGCTCCACGCCGATCTTCGCGGCGGCGGCGGTGAGGGCGTCGAGGGCTGCGTCCGCCGCCAGACGTGCGGTTTCCGTCTCGGCGGCGCGCGCCTCTGCGGCGTCGATGGCGCCTGCGCCGTCGCCTCCCGCAAGCTCCAGCGCTTCGGCGTCGAGGCGGGCGAGCGCTGCGCCCGCGTCCTGCTGCATCTGCGCTTCGCGCGCGGCGTCCGCGTCGAGCCGGGCGAGGGCGTCGGCGGCGCGCGCCACGGTGGCCTCGGCGTCGCGCACGTCGCGCTCGACGTTGACGCGTTCGCCTTCCAGCTTGCGCAGCACGGCCGCGGCCACCAGCTCCTCCTCGCGGAGCGGCGGCGACAGCGCGTGCGCGGCGTCGACCGCGCGGCGCGCGACGGAGGCGGCTTCCGCCGCTTCAGCCACGGCGCGCTCCACCGCGCGGAACGCCGTCTCCGCCTCCATCACCGCCTCGCCCGCGTCCCGCCAGCGGCGGTGCAGGACAAGCGCTTCGGTGCGCCGCATCTCTTCGGCCAGGCCGCGATAGCGCTCCGCCAGACGCGCCTGGCGCTTGAGGCCCTGCCGTTGTGCGTCGATCTCGGCGGCGACCTCATCGAGGCGTGCAAGATTGTTGGCGGCGGCGGCCAGCTTGAGATCGGCCTCGTGGCGGCGCGCATGCAGGCCCGCGATGCCGGCGGCTTCCTCCAGCACGCGGCGGCGGTTTTCGGGCTTGGCGGCGATCAGTTCGCTGATCTGGCCCTGGCGGACGAGCGCGGGCGAATTGGCGCCGGTGGACGCATCGGCGAACAGCAGCTGCACGTCCTTGGCGCGCACTTCGCGGCCGTTGATGCGGTAGGTGGAGCCGGCGTCGCGCTTGATCTTGCGCGAGATCTCCAGCACGTCGGCGGCGGGCACGCCGGGCGGGGGCTTGGCGCCGGCGGCGTCGATCACCAGCACCACTTCGGCATGCTCGCGCGGCGGCCGCTGGCTCGCACCGGCGAAGATCACGTCGTCCATGTCGCCGGCGCGCATGGCCTTTGCGCTTGTGGCGCCCATGGCCCAGCGCACGGCTTCAAGCAGGTTGGACTTGCCGCATCCGTTCGGACCGACGACGCCGGTGAGCCCCGCATCGATCACCAGACGCACGGGATCGACGAACGACTTGAAGCCCGAGAGGCGCAGTTCGGTGATATGCAACGGCGCGCCCGCGTCCGCCTACTTCAGCCGCGCGTCGATCAGCGCCGACAGCGATGCGTAGCTGTAAGGCGCCTCGATGGTGTTGGGGATGACCTGGCCGTCGATGATGATCGTCGGCGTGCCCTGCAACTTGAACTCGTCCATGCCGGCCTGCTCGACCTTGCGGATGCGCTCGATGCCTTCGGGATCGGTGACGCAGGCGCCGAACTGTTCTTCCGACATGCCCGCCGCGCGGGCGATCTCCAGCAGCTTCTCGCGGCCCTGGCCGGCGCGGGCGGCCTCGAAGATGGCGCGCTGCTGCTGGAACAGGACGCCCAGCATGTCGTGGTACTTTTCAGGGGTCGTGCCCACGCAGCGGGCCATCATGAAGCCGGCGTAGGCGAATTCGCGCGGTTCGGTGGCGAACTCGCGGAACACGTACCTGGCCTTGCCGGTGTCGACGTAGTTGGCCTTGATCTGCGGGAAGATCTCTTCGTGGAATTCCGCGCAGTGCGGGCACATGGTGGAGGCGTACTCGATCACCGTCACCGGCGCGTCGGCCTTGCCGAGGACGATGTCGCCGCTGGCGACGGCCGGCCCGCTGGCGCTCGATCCGCAGGCGGCGAGCAGCGCCGCGGCGGCGGACGTGACGATGAATTGGCGACGATCGGCCGGCATGGTCGGGCGCTCCCTCGGGGACTTGATCCTGGACACGTGAGACGCCCTCTTAGCGCGCCCGGCGCCGAACCGGAAGGCGACGCCCCAGAACAGCCTCGGGCGCGGCCTTACGGGCGCTGCCCCATGCTGCGGCCGAGCTTCAGCAGCGCCGCGCGCAGGCGCGGGCTGGGCGCACCCTGCAGCGCGCCGGCCAGCAGCCGCTCCTCGTCCGCCGACAGCGGCGCCGAGAGGGGGCGCACGTTGCCCTTGGGCCGGGCGATCACGCCCTGCTTGAGGGTCACGCCGGAAATGTCGGCGCCGGCCAGATTGCAGCGCTCGAGAAGAAGGGGAATCTGGTGCTGGATGAACGGCGCGGCGGGGCCGGCGACCTTCACGGTCAGCACCCGCGCGCCGCCGGCGCCGGAGAGTTTTTCAGGCTCGGTCATCAGGGCGATCTTTTCGCCCACGATGTCGCGCCACTGGCGCCGGAGCGCCTCGATGGATTTGCCGGGGGTGGGCTTGCCCAGCGGGCGCACCACGCGGGAGGCGATGACGCCGGCCTGCGGCGGCCCGCCCCGGCGGGCGGCCTTGCCGCGACGGGTTTCCAGCGCCCGCGCGGCGGCTTCCTCGAGACGGGGATCGAGCAAGGCGTCCGGTCTGGGAAGGGGCGGGCGTTTGGGCAACATGGCCCTCCAGAGAATCGCAGAGGCGTTAAGGGAGATTGAATGCCGCCGGCCCGACGCCCCACCCCGAATCAAGATGTTGTTGTGGATAGACCCATGAGCAACAAGGGAGCGATCAGGGGAGCCCTTCTGGACTGGTACGACCGGCATGCCCGGGCGCTGCCCTGGCGCGCGCCGCCGGGGGCCCGGGCCGACCCCTACGCGGTCTGGCTGTCGGAGATCATGCTGCAGCAGACCACGGTGGCCGCGGTCGGGCCGTACTTCGCGGCGTTCCTCAAGGCCTGGCCCACAGTGGCTGACCTGGCCGCCGCCCCGCGCGAGGACGTGCTGCGGGCCTGGGCCGGCCTCGGCTATTACAGCCGCGCGCGCAATCTCCACGCGGCGGCGCAACAGCTTGCCGCCATGGCGATCCTGCCCGCAGACGAGGCCGGCTGGCGTGCCTTGCCCGGCGTCGGGCCCTACACGGCCGCGGCGGTGGCCGCCATCGCCTTCGGCCTGCCGACCAATGTGGTCGACGGCAACGTGGAGCGGGTCATGGCCCGGCTCTTCGCCGTGGAGGCGCCCCTGCCCGACGCCAAGGCCGAGCTGGCGCGGCTTGCGGGCGGGCTCGTGGCCGATGAGCGACCGGGGGACTGGGCGCAGGCGCTGATGGACCTGGGCGCCACGGTCTGCACGCCGCGCAAGCCGCGCTGCGGGGACTGCCCGCTCGCCTTCGCCTGCCGCGCCTTGGCCGGCGGCGCGCCCGAGACATTTCCGCGCAAACGCGCCAAGCCCGTCCGTCCCGAACGCCACGGCGTGGCCTTCCGGCTGGAACATGGGGGCAAGGTGCTGCTCGTGCGGCGGCCCGACAGCGGCCTCCTCGGCGGCATGGCGGCGCTGCCGACGACGCCGTGGCGCGAGACGCCCTGGACGGCGGAGGAAGCGCAGGCGCACGCGCCGGCCCGCGCCGCGTGGCGGGTGCAGGGCGCGGTGCGCCACGTGTTCACGCACTTCGCCCTGATGCTCGAGGTCTGGGTGGGCGAAGGCGCCGCCGACGGCGACTGGACGCCGATTGCGGACCTGCCGCGCGCCGGGCTGCCCACCGTCTTCCGCAAGGCCGCGACGCTGGCCTGACGGGCCGGGTGCGGGGCCGGTGAGGGACTCGGTGACGCCGCCGCCATCTTCCCGACGCCGACCGGGTTCACTACGGTCCGGCCTCTGGTTCAAGGAACTGATCCGCCCGTGGCCGACGTCTTCATCTCCAGCGCCAGCGAGGACCGCGCGCGCGTGCGGCGGCTGGCGACGGCGTTGGAGGCGCAGAATTTCACTGTGTGGTGGGACAGGGCGCTGGCGCCGGGCGAGGACGACGCAGCTTCGGTCGAACGGGCCCTGAAGGACGCGAAGGCCGTGATCGTGGTGTGGACGGCGGCGTCCGCGGCATCCCCGTTGGTGCGCGATGAAGCCGGGCGCGCCCGCGATGACGGGCGGCTGTTTCCGGTGCTGATCGATCGCGGCGTGGAGACTCCGTTGGGGTTCGGCGCGTATCCACCCGCCGATTTCACCGGTTGGACGGGCGATCCGCGCGCGCGGGCGGTCAAGGCGCTCGCCGACGCGGTGCGCGCGCGGCTGCAGGGGCGCACCGTCGACGTCGTCGCCGACAAGGCGCGCCGTCGCCGCTCGATGCTGCTCGTGCCGGCGCTGGCTCTTGCAGCGGCGATGCTGCTGTTTGCGGCGGGCGCCACGCTGTTCGTGCGCGAACGCGCGCAGGTGGCGGAGCGGCAGGACCAGCTCTCCGTGCTGCTGGAACTGGCCGCCGAGGGCAGCATCCCGGGCGATGAAGCGCTTGAACTGGCGACGCTGCTGCAGACCCGCGCCTTCGCCGATGTTCCCGCCAGCGCCGAACCCGCCGCCGATGCGGCGCCACTGCCTGCGCCGCCCGCCGCCACCCGGGCCCAGCGCGCAGCGATGGCGGAGGCGCCGCGGGTCAACCGCCGCGACATGCTGGCGGCCGCGCGCCAGTCTTTCGAGGATGCCGCGGCCACGCTGCTGCAGGACCCCGATCCGCGCGTGCGACGCGCGCTGCTGCAGGTGCGGGACACGAATACGCGCCAGGCTGGGCTGGATGCGCTGTGGGCGCAGGTCGGGGAAGGGGAAGGTTCGACGCCGGCGTTGCTGCGGGCTTGTGGCGCGCTGATGCTGGCGGTGGGCGACGATCGCGCCGCGGCGGCGCTGGAACAGGCCCGCGCGCTCAACCCGCAGGATCGCGACCTGTGGCGCCTGCTCAGCTATTCGTACGCGCGCCGGAACAGGCCGCTGGACGCCGCCGGCGCGGCGCTGGTGGGCGAGGGCATTCGCGCCGCAGCGACGGGCAACTGGCGCGCGGCGACCGCGCGGCTTGAGCGGGCGCTGCCTCTCGTCACGGACGCGCAGACCCGCGGCTTCGTGCTGGGCCAGATGGGCGATGCGGCGGCGGCTACGGAAAACTGGGCGGGCGCCGAGGCCAGCTACGCCTCTGCGGTCGAAGCGCATGGCGCCGACAGGAACATCGCCGCGCTTGCGCTCGATTCATCGAAGCTCGCCCGCGCGCAGCTGAAGCAGGGGGAGGGCCTAGAGGCCTGCGCCACCCTGCGCCGCGCGCGCCGGCAGGGCGCTGCGGTGACCGAAGCCGAACTGGCGCAGGCGTGCGGCAGCCTTCCCCCGAACCGGTGACGGCTGGCGGCTGCGGGCTTACCCGGCGGCTTTCAGAAACAGCACCTTGGCGGCGCCCCAGGTGCGTTCGTCCACGAGGCTGAGCCCGCCCACGTTCGGCGTCTCCTCGGCCCCGCACTCATAGACCATCAGCGCATCGGGCGTGACCCAGCCGCCGGGCGCCAGGCGCGACAGGGCGTGGTGGCCGAGGTCGGTGGCGTAGGGCGGGTCCAGGAACACGAGGTCGAAGGGCGCGCCGAGGCCGGCAGGCTTGTGGCCGAGATCGGTGGCGTCGCGGCGGTGCAGGCGCGTTTCGCCGAACAGCGCCAGCGCCTCGATGTTCTGGCGGATGGCGCCGCGGGCGGCGGCGTCGGTCTCCACGAACAGGGCGAAGGCGGCCCCGCGCGACAGCGCCTCAAACCCCAGCGCGCCCGATCCCGCGAAGAGATCCAGCACGCGGGCCTCCTCAAGGCCCGGCGACCACGGCGCGTGCGCCAGCACGTTGAACAGGGACTCCCGGGCGCGGTCCGACGTGGGCCGCGTGGCCTTCCCCTCCGGCGCGACAAGCGCGCGGCCTTTCAGGCGTCCGCCCACGATCCGCATCCGCCTCCCATGGCGCGCCCGGCGCGCTCATGCAACGGGCGCCCGCCGGGCTTGCCCCGGACCCATCCATTTGGAACAAGGTCCGCTTCGAACACCCTGGGGGCCCCGCCACATGGAAAGTCTCTTAGCCGACAGTGCAGCGCTACTGCAGGTCGTGCTCATCGATCTGGCGCTGGCGGGCGACAACGCCGTGGCGGTGGGACTGGCGGCTGCCGCGCTCCCGAAGGACCAACAGCGACGGGTGATCTTCTGGGGCATCGTGCTCGCGCTCGTGCTGCGCGTGGTGTTCGCCACCGGCGTGAAGTGGCTGCTGAGCATCGAGGGCATCCTGCTCGCCGGCGGCCTGCTCCTGCTGTGGGTGGCCTGGCGCATGTGGTCCGACCTCGCGGCGCACCGGGACGTGGAGGTGATGGACCCGCACATGGGGGAACAGGCCGCCGCCGCCGTGGGCGGTGAGGAAACCCCGAAGTCCTTCGGCCGCGCGCTGCTGACGATCATCGTCGCCGATGTGTCCATGTCGCTCGACAACGTGCTCGCCGTGGCCGGCGTGGCGCGTCACAGCGCGGACTGGATCCTCTGGTTCGGCCTCATCCTTGCGGTGGCGCTCATGGGGCTTGCGGCCTCGGTGATTGCGCGCGTGATCCACAAGTACACGTGGATCGCCTACGTCGGCATCGTCATTATCGTGTTCGCGGGCCTGCGGATGATCTGGGAGGATTCACACCACTTCTTCCCGGCGTACGTGCCGGCGCTGCCGGGCTTTCTGGGGGCGCCTCACCCGCCGGCGTGATCGCGGCGGCGCTTGGCGGGGCCGAACAGGGAGCGCAGCGTGCGGGGCGGAATCTCCTCCACCTGCGCGGGCTTGAGATCGCCCAGTTCGAACGGCCCGTAGGCCGTGCGGATCAGGCGGTTCACCGTCAGCCCCAGCGATTCCAGCACGCGGCGCACCTCGCGGTTCTTGCCTTCCACCAGCGTGAGCTCGATCCAGGCGTTGGCGCCCTGCTGGCGCTCCAGCACCGCCTCGATGGGCCCGTAGTGGACGCCGTCCACGGTGCGGCCGTCCTTCAGCACATCCAGTTCCGCCTGCGCGATCCGCCCGAAGGCGCGGGCGCGATAGCGGCGCTTCCAGGCGTTGGCGGGCAGCTCCAGCCGGCGCGCCAGCTCGCCGTCGTTGGTCAGCAACAGAAGCCCCTCGCTGTTGAGGTCGAGGCGGCCGACGCTGACCACCCGCGGCAGGTTCTCCGGCAGCCGGTCGAACACTGTGGGCCGGTCCTTCGGATCGCGGTTGGTGGTGACGAGGCCCGGCGGCTTGTGGTGGCGCCACAGGCGCGTGGGCTCGGGCGCGGCCACCAGCTTGCCGTCCACGCGCAGCACATCGCCCGGCATCACCTTGAAGGCGGGCGTGCCCAGTTTCGTGTCGTTCACCGAAACGCGCCCCGCCTCGATGAGCTTCTCCGCGTCGCGGCGCGAGCACACGCCCGCCCGCGCCAGCGCCTTGGCGATGCGCTCGCCTTCCTTGGCGAGGCCTGCTGCTTCCTTTTCCATGGGGCGAGGCTTAGCCTTCGCGCATGGGAAAATCGAGCACGGTAACCTGATGGGGGACGCCCAGTTCATGGCGCTGGCGCTGGCGCAGGCGCGCGCGGCCGCCGCCGCCGGCGAGACGCCGGTGGGCTGCGTGATCGCCGATCCCGCCACGGGCGAGGTGATCGCCGCCGCCGCCAACGCCCCGATCGCGCTGCACGATCCCAGCGCCCACGCCGAAATCCTCGCGCTGCGTCGTGCGGGCGAGGCGCTGGGCAACTACCGGCTGCGCGCCGGCCTTGCGCTCTATGTGACGCTGGAGCCCTGCACCATGTGCGCCGGCGCCATCAGCAACGCCCGCATTGCGCGGGTCGTGTACGGCGCGGCCGATGCGAAGGGCGGGGCGGTGGAAAGCGGCGTGCGCTTCTTCGATCAGCCCACCTGCCACTGGCGGCCGGCGGTGGCGGGCGGCGTCGGCGCCGAGGAGTCGGCGGCGCTGTTGAAGGATTTCTTCAGGGCGCGGCGAGGATAGACGGCTCGGCCAGCACCTTGCGAGCCCGATCGGCATCCGCAGCGATCTGCGCCGTCAGCGCCGCGAAATTCTCGAACTTCTGCTCCGCCCGCAGGAAGGCAAGCAGCTGCGTCTCCACCGTACGCCCGTAAAGGTCGCCGTCGAAGTCGAACACGTGCGTCTCCAGCAGCGGCTCCGGCGCGTCGCTCACGGTGGGCTTGACGCCGATGTTGGACACGCCTGCCCGCCACACGCCGTCGCCCACATCGGTGCGCGTGGCATAGACGCCGAACAGCGGGCGCACGTAGTCGCCCAGCGCCACGTTCGCGGTGGGAAAGCCGATGCCGCGGGCGCGCTTGTGTCCATCGATCACCGCGCCCTCGATGGCCCAGGGGCGGCCGAGGAGATTTGCGGCGCGCGCGGTGTCGCCGGCCTCGACGGCGGCGCGGATGTCGGATGAAGAGACCTTGCCGGCGTGGCGCGCATCGTCGACGGCGTCGACCACTTCCACAGAAAACCCGTACTGCGCGCCCAGCGCCAGCAGGCGCGCGGCGTCGCCCACGCGGTCATGTCCAAAGCGGAAATCGAACCCCACCGCCACGTGCGCTGCGCCGATGTGGTCGACCAGGATGTCGCGCACGAAGGCGGTGTCGTCGCGGTCGGCCATGGCGCGGTCGAAGCGCAGCGTGTGCAGCACGGTGACGCCGAGCGCCGCCAGCGCGCGCGCGCGTTGCCCGGGCGATTGCAAGCGGAAGGGCGGCGCCTCGGGCTTGAAGAAGCGGCGCGGGTGCGGCTCGAACACGGCGGCCGCCAGTGGGCTCCCGCGCGCGGCGGCGGCGGCCACCACCGCCTGGTGTCCGCGATGGACGCCGTCGAAGTTGCCCAGCGCCACCGCCGCGCCGCGCGCGTCGGCCGGAACGGCGTCCTCGGCGGTGAACGTGCGCATGCTCAGGCCGGACGGCGCGGCGCGATCACCACGGCCTCGCCCTCCAGCACCGGCTTGCCGCCGACGCTGCACGTGCACGCGAAGGTGACGCGGTTCTTCACCTCGTCGAGCGCCGAGACTTCCACCCGCGTGGTCACCTCGTCGCCGATCCGCACCGGGCGCTTGAAAGAGAGGGTCTGCGACACATAGATCGCGCCCGGCCCTGGCAGGCGCGTGCCGATCAGCGCGGAGATGTAGCTCGCGGTCAGCATGCCGTGGGCAATGCGTTCCTTGAACGGGGTCGTCGCGGCGAAGGCGGCGTCGAGGTGAACCGGGTTGTCGTCGCCGGAGACGGCGGCGAAGGCGGCGATGTCGGCCTCGCCCACGGTCCGCGTCAGCGCTTCGGCCTGGCCGAGGGAGAGGTCTTCGAAGAATAGTCCGCGCACCGGTTGCTCGCTTCCGCTGAAAGGGTTCCAGACTTTCTATCGCGCGTCGCGCGCCGACGCCAACGGGTTGCCAGCGCGGACCGGCGGGCGCAGCCTCCGCCCCGAGGGAGGCCATGCATGACCCAGTTTGCGCTCGCGCTCGCCGCATTCATTCTCTTGCACGTGGGCATCGCCGCCACGCCCCTGCGGCGGGCGCTGGTGGGGGGGATGGGCGAGGGGCCGTACCGAGGGCTGTTCTCGCTGGCCTCGGCGGGCGTGCTGGCCTGGCTGATCTTCGCCTACGGGGCCGCGCGGGCCGATCCGGGCAACGCACTCCTGTGGGAGGCCCCCGCGTGGGGTCGCCACGTCACGGCCACGCTGGTGCTTGCGGGTTTCCTGCTGGGCGTCGCGGGGCTGGTGACGCCCGGGCCGACGCTGGTCGGTTTCGCTGGCGCGCTGCGCAAGCCGGAGCCCGCGAAGGGCATCCTGCGGGTCACGCGCCACCCCTTCCTCTGGGGTGTGGCGCTGTGGGGCGTTGGCCATCTTCCGGCCAACCCGGAGATCACCTCCGTGCTGCTGTTCGGGGGGCTCGCCGTCATGGCGCTGCTGGGGACCCGCTCCATCGACCGCAAGACCGCCGCCCGCGATCCCGCGCACTGGGGGGCGTTCGCGGCGGTGACATCCAACGTCCCGTTCGCGGCCATCGTGCAGGGGCGCAACACCTTCCGCATCGCGGAGGCCGCGCCCGCGCTCGCCGTGGCGGCCATAGCGTACGTGGCGGCGGCCTACCTGCACCGGCTGGCGTTCGGGGTGAAAGCGTTCAGTTTCGGGCTCTGATGAACGGTTCCCTAAGCATCCCCGGTCCATACTCGGCCCACAGGGGAGGCTGGCCACATGGGTCCGGAAACGTTCGACCGCGCGCACTTCGCCATGATGACCGGCCACGATGCCGAGTTGCAGGCCGAGATCGTCGCGATCTTTCGCGTCCAGGCGCAGCTCTGGTCCAGGCTTCTCATCCCGGACGCCCCCACCGTCACCTGGGCGGACGCCGCCCATACGGCGAAGGGCTCCGCCAAGGGGCTAGGCCTGTGGCGGCTGGCGGAGGCCTGTGACCAGGCCGAGCAACTGGGCCGCGCCGGCGCAGTGGAGGGGGCGATGGTGAAGGCAGCGCTGTCGCGGGTCCGCCACGCGCTGGAGGAGGCGCTGGAAGCGCTCGAGGCGGCGCCCGCGTCCGTCGTCGCCGCCTGAGGCTGGACACGCCGCGTCCCGCTGGGCAGGACACAGCCATGGACGACATCCGCAAGCTCATCGTCACCGACATGGCCGGCGCCCGCCACGAAGTGGAGGGGCTGGACGGCTGGCGCGTGATGGAAATCATCCGGGACCAGGGCCTGCCCATCAAGGCCGAGTGCGGCGGCGCGTGCGCGTGCGCCACCTGCCACGTCTACGTGGCGGACGCCTGGCTTTCGGCGCTGGTGCCGCCCACCGACGAGGAACTCGAACGGCTCGACGACGCTTTCAGTGTCACCGGCAATTCGCGGCTTTCCTGCCAGATCCTGATGCGGGCGGAGCTGGACGGTCTTGAAGTCACGCTGGCGCCGGGCAGCGAGCCGTGACGGGGCGGTGAGTCGGGACTATAGCATCGCGCCATGACCAGATTTGCGCTTCAGTTCGGGCAGACCCAACCCGGCCTCACGTACGTGGAACGCTGCACCGTCTATGGCATCTGTGCGCGCGGCGAGGGGTCCATCGCTGTGGCGCGGATCGGGCGCGCGGCGCCGTACGACTATGACCTGCCCGGCGGCGGCATCGAGGCCGACGAGGACGAAGCCGCGGCGCTGATGCGCGAATTCCTCGAGGAAACCGGTCTGACCGTCTGGCCCGCCCGCATCATCGGCCGCGCCGGCCAGTTCTGGAACAACGGCGCCGAACCGCGCAACAGCCTCGCCACATTTTACGAAGTCGAGCTTTCCGCCGACGACGGCGCGCCCACCGAACCCGATCACAAGCTGATGTGGATCGCGCCTGCCGATGCGCTGGCGAAGATGCGTCACGAGGCCCACGCATGGGCGATCCTGCACTGGCTGCGTCAGCGCAGGCAGGCCGGCCAGCGCGTGGGCTAGGATCGTGGGCCTTTACGACCGGTACATTCTTCCGCACCTCATCAACTGCGCGTGCGGGTCGCGACCCATCGAACGTCAGCGGGCGAAGGTGGCTCCGCTGGTGAGCGGCGTCGTGCTGGAGCTGGGTTTCGGGTCGGGGCGCAACGTCCCGCATCTCGATGCGGCGCGCATATCGAAACTGTATGCCCTGGAGCCGGAGGCCGGCATGCGCGCGCTCTCGCGGAAGGCCGCCGCAGCGGCGCCATTTCCCGTGGAGGTGCGCGCCGAGACCGCAGAGACCCTCGACATCCCGCTGCACAGCGTCGACACGCTGTTCGTCACCTACACGCTGTGCACCATTCCCGATCCCGTGTCGGCGCTGTCGGCGTGCCGCCCGTTCCTCAAGGCCGACGCGACGCTGGTGTTCTGCGAACACGGCCTTGCGCCCGACGCGGACGTGGCGAAATCGCAGCGCGGCATCGAGCCTCTCTGGCGGCGTATCGCCGGCGGCTGTCATCTGACGCGGGACATTCCCGCCATCGTCGCCAGTGCAGGTTTCCGCATCGACGCCATGGAGGCGATGTACCTGCCGAACACGCCGCGCATTGCGG